>JACOTZ010000338.1 GCA_016178155.1 Acidobacteriota bacterium | reverse complement strand
TACGGTAAGGGAGGGGCTTCGGCCGGCTACACCGGAAAGCCTGCACGCAGCTCCGAAGAGTATGCGGATGCGCTGATTGAGCTGTACGAGCGCTGTCGCAAGGTCGTGGGCAAGTAGCATCGGTCACCATTCTCGACGGCCCCGCGCCGCCGGCCTCGCGAGATGCAGGGGCGCGCCTGCCCGATCCGGGGCGTTCGCTCAAGCAAAGGTTTCGCGGCCGATATCCCCTGCGCCATGCAGGAATCAGGCTAAGCCTGCCGGCCGCGCTGCGGTTACCCGAGCAGAACTTGCGCGCCAGTCCCGCGCATCTCAGCGTATCGTGAGTTTCTGGGCAGGAAGTCAGCGGCCAAGCGGCCTAGCCGAGGTTCGTCACCACCACTCCCTGACGGTCGTGGCTCAGAACGCTTCCGCTGATTTGACGGCACTTACTGAGCCGCGCGCGTCAGCAAGTGGTTCGAAATCCTGTCGGTGACGAACTTCGGCTAGCGCCGGACGGACGGTGGTTACGCAAGCCACGGAGTCGCGCGGCACCGATCGCGTAATGGGGCGACGCGCGAGCTTCCGAGAAGAGGCGCGACGGCCCAACGAAAGCAAAATTCCCGTTGCGCCTCAGGAGGTTCTAACTACAAGCTTTGCGCCAGCGGCAGCGAGCGCTGGCGAGAAACAGAGGAATGCCGGTTACCGGCGCGCGCGCCTGACCGCGCCTTTCTTAGCAGCCCGTCCACCCTTTTTCGCCGCGGCTTTCTTTGCCGGCCGGCTGGCGGCTTTCCTTGCGGTTCGCCTGCCTGCTTTCTTCGCGGCGGTTTTCCTGGCAGCTTTCTTAGCCGGGGCTTTGGCGGCAGCTTTCTTGGCGGCCTTGGCGGCAGCTTTCTTGGCCGGGGCCTTGGCGGCGGCTTTCTTTGCCGGAACCTTGGCGGCGGCTTTCTTTGCCGGAACCTTGGCGGCGGCTTTCTTGGCCGGAGCCTTGGCGGCGGCTTTCTTGGCCGGAGCCTTGGCGGCCTTCGTGGCCGGTTTGCGCGGCGCTGCGGCAGCGGCGGCTGCACCCGCGGCCGGCGCCTCCGGCGCCGCGCCCGGGGTTTCCGGCTGCGCTACACCTGCACCGGTCGTTTTTTCCTCGTCTTCTTCCTCATCCTTGCCGTACGCACCGATCTCCGATTCGACGTCCACGTGCTCGTCATCGTAATCGAAATCGTCGAGTGCGTCTTCTTCGTCGCGAGCCAATAGGCGACTGTCGTTCATCCGGAGGCCTCCTGGGATCGGGGTTCAATTACAAGACATAGCATAACTCGTTTTCGCAACAAGGCAAATGGAAAAGTGTCTGGCGCAAACAATTGAGGCGAGAAACGTTGTGCGCTGCAGGTGCGCCGCTTTCCGATCCGGCCACGTCGAGCTTATCGCAGAGCGGCCGCGCCTACCCCACCTTTGCGCACCGGCCTCGTGGATGCACGACTGGATCGCGTGTTCCGCGCAGCGGTGGCTTTCTTCGTGCTCCCATGCTTGCTCGATTTGATCGCCTTCACCGGCTGGGGCGGCGCCGGGATGATCAACTTGTCTCCCGTTTCAGCCGGCTGCCGGCCATTGGCGGCAAGGATGCTGCTCGCCGAAGTCCGGTATCGCTTGGCGATGCTGGCGAGCGTTTCGCCTTCCGCGACGCGATGCACGCGCCACGAGGCGCGCCGGCTTTCAGGGATCGCTTCCAGGTCCGATATCACGGTTGTACGCGTGCCGTCGGGGACGCGCAGTTCGTAACCGGCAGGCGCTATATTGCGCAGCAGCGCTGGATTCAGCTCGCGCAGGTCGGAAAGCGAGTGCTCGGCGAGATCCGCGACCAGCGCCAGGTGGGTCGGAGCGGACACCACCAGCGTCTCGTACTGAAGCGGCGCATCGATTTCGATGTCCTCGATTCCGTAGGCGCGGGCATTTTTTGCCATGATCGTCATCGCCAGGATAATGGGCACGTAGTTGGCGGTCTCGCGCGGAAGGACGCCCCGGGCCCGCAGCTCCCAGAAATCCGCGTAACCCGTCCGCTCGACGGCGCGCTCGACGCAGCCGGGACCGCAATTGTATCCGGCGATGGCAAGATACCAGTCGCCGAACTGCTCATACAGATCGCGAAGATGCCGGGCGGCCGACCGGGTCGCCTTCTCCGGATCCAGCCGGTCGTCGGCATGTGCGGTCTGCATGAGCCCGTACTCGTTGCCCCGCCACTTGACGAACTGCCACATGCCGGTGGCCGCCTTGTGCGATACGGCCCGCGGCAGGAAGCCCGATTCGGCCTGCGCCAGGTAGATCAACTCCTGCGGAATGCCTTCCGCCGCCAGAATGCGCATGATAAGCGGCCGGTAGCGGCCGGCGCGCTTCAGGCCCGCCAGCAGCGTGCGCCGGCCCTTCTCGCTCGAGAAATAGTTGATATAGCTCAGCACCGCATCGTTGACTTCCAGGGGGAGCTGGGACACCGTTGCGATCGCCTGTTCCTTCACCTTCACCTTGAGTCCCGGGTCTACCGGGAAAGTCAGCTCGAGGATATCCTCGAGCGGCGCCTTGTCCCAGCCAGGCTGGTCATCGCCCGCACCGAGGCCGTTCACGTCGTGCCGGTGTATGGCCGCGACGAGCTGCTCGAGCTTTTTCTCCACCTTGATCCGGTCGGGCATATCCTCCGGCGCCGTGAGCAGAATATCGAGCGCGGCATCGAACTCCCGGCGCGCTCCGTCGTTCTCGCCCGCCGTAAGCAGCCTTTGTCCAGCCTCGAACCGCTCCTGGGCGCGCTTCGCCCGCATGTCGGCCGGAGAAGGGCGCGGTGGAACCTGAATCCGTGGGGTCACAAAGCTTGGGGTCTCCGAAAGGAAGACGTTCGGTTCCACCTGAGGCAGGTCGGCCAACGTGATCTTTACCGGATGCGGCTGCCCGGGCGCCGCCGGAAGAAACGCCATACCGAAGCGCTGGCTCGTAGCAGGAGTGCAACTGCTTACAATTAAAGAACTTATGAAGACACACAGGGTTGCGGAGTGGGGATGACGTAAGGTCATTCGTGCTCTCAGCGAGGAATTGGTATTTTACATCTGAGTCTTCGACTTTAACCCATTCGTCACGGTAGGGTCAAGTGGGTATAGTTTAAAGGTTTAAACGATAGGGTTCGGCGTCAAACGGTGAAAAACCGGTGTTGAAGGTAGACACAGCACCAATCTTGCCCGCCGTGGCATTTCCTCACCAACGTTCATCGCGCGGATACACGGGCGTCGGGCAATACGCAGACGCGGCGGTTCGATAAAGGGCCCACCAGCATCGCTGGTGAGCATTGCGGAGAGTCTTGGGCTGTTTCCCGGGCTTGGCGGGGCCTGCCCTCTACCCAGCCTATTCCTCTTCTTCCGCGCCCGCGCCGACCTTAGCTGCCTTGGCTGCGGCGATGATCTTCTCTGCGTTCTGCACCGGCACGTAGTCGTAGTGTGAAAACTCCATGGAGAACGTACCCCGGCCCTGGGTCATCGAGGTGAGGTCATTCTGGTAGTTGAGCATCTCAGCCATGGGTACCTGGGCGCGCACAATCTGTGTCCCGCCCTTTGTATCCATACCCTGGATACGCCCGCGCCGGCCATTCATGTCGCCCATGATATCGCCTGCGTACTCGACCGGCACGTGCACTTCGACGTTCATGATGGGTTCCAGCAGCGCAGGCTTGGCCTGTTCCATGGCGGCGCGGAAAGCCTTGCGGGCCGCTAGCTTAAAGGCCATTTCCGAAGAATCCACATCATGATAGGAGCCGTCGTAGACGGTCACCTTGAAGTCGACCACCGGGAATCCCGCCAGATAACCCTGCGCCGCCGCCTCCTGGATACCCTTTTCAATCGCCGGAATGAAGTTTCTCGGAATGGATCCGCCGAAGACCTCGTTGGCGAACTCGAACTGGGCGCCACGCGGCAGAGGCTCCATCCGGATCCAGCAATCTCCGAACTGTCCGTGCCCGCCGGTCTGTTTCTTGTGCCGCCCCTGCACATCGGCCTTGCCGCGGATTGTTTCCCGATATGGGATTTTTGGGGCGTGCAGGCTCACATCGACGCCGTAGCGCCGCTTCATGCGGCTGACTACGATCTCGATGTGCTGCTGGCCGTTGCCCGCCAACAGAAACTCGTGCGTCTGCGGATCGCGATAGAACCGCAGAGACTGGTCCTCTTCGAGCATCTTCTGAATTGCATTGCCCATGCGGTCCTCGTCGCTCCGCGACTTGGCGACGATCGCGTAGGCAATGGACGGCTCGGGAAAGGTGAGGGCTTCGTACCGCACGGGGGTGCCCTTCGCGGCCAGTGTATCGCCGGTTACGGTGTCCCTCAGCTTGGCGACTGCACCGATGTCGCCGGCGTGCAACTCCGTGACCGAGTCGATGGTTTTGCCCATCAGCACGCCGACGTGCGCCAGACGCTCGTCGACGCCGCTGCGGGAGTTGATCAGGTGATCGTCGTTCCGGATCACGCCGGACAATACCTTGAAGTAGGTCACCCGCCCGGCAAACGGGTCGGCGATTGTCTTGAACACAAATGCCGCGGGCGGTTCGCTGTCGCGCACCGGACGCTCCGTCTCGGCGCCGTTGGTCTTCGCCTTGACCGCCGGACGATCCACGGGGGCGGGGAAGTACTCGAGCGCGAAATCCAGGATCTGGTCGGCTCCGATGTTCTGGAAAGCCGACGCGCACAGCACCGGGAAAATCCGGCCCTCGCTCATCTCACGCCGCAGCCCTTCGACAATACGCTCCAGCGGCAGTGTCCCCTTCTCGAAGAACTCTTCCATGAGCTGGTCGTCGCCCTCGGCGATCATCTCGACTAACCTCTCGTGCGCCGCCTTCGCGGTGTCTGCCATGTCGGCCGGGATTTCGCCTTCCTCGCCTCTCCCGTCGGCTCCGGCAGCGTAGGTGTGCGATCGCATTCGGATCAGATCGACCACGCCTGTGTAGTTCTTCTCCGAGCCGATCGGGAGCTGCACCGGCACCGCCGCCCGCCCAAAGGCTTCCTGAATGCCGGCGGCCGCGCGTTCAAAACTGGCGCGCTCCCGGTCGAGCTTATTGACGACAAACGTCCGCGGCAACCCGTATTCCTCGGCGAAAGAGTATACTTTCTCGGTCTGAACCTCGACGCCCGCGACGCCGTCCACCAGGATCAGCGCGGCGTCAGCGGCTTTCATGGACGCCCGGGTCTCCTGCATGAAGATGTTGAATCCAGGCGTATCCAGAAAGTTGATCTTGGCCTTCTTCCACTCGGCATAGGCGATTCCCGTCGAGATGCTGATGCGCCTTTGCATCTCCTCCTCATCAAAGTCGGTGACGGTGTTGCCCTCGTCCGGGCGGGTGAGGCGGTTGGTCGCTCCGGTCAAATAAAGGAAGCAAGAGGTGAGCGATGTCTTGCCGCTGTTGCCGTGACCTGCCAGCGCCACGTTCCGGATGTCTCTGCCTTCGTAAACCTTCAAAATGAGGCCTCCCTCAAAACGGGGATATTAGCACAAGGGTCGAGCGGTCCCGGATTCCATAAGGTTCTGCAAATCAATTGCAGACCCGTCGAGAAGTCACTGCAAAGCGGAGCGGCCCGCAACAAGCGGGGGAGTGGCGGCGGACCGGCAGGCGCCAGCGGAGTTGCGGAACACCCTCCGGTGTTCCGGAACCCGTTCCCGCCGCCGCGAATCGACCGCATATCGGACAGCGTCTACGTCAATGCCGCAGTTGCCGCCTGAAGCCCTTCAATAAGCTGTTGGCCGCTCGACTGCAGCGTAGGCTACCGCCCACTGCTGCTTCGAGCCGCGCATCCGCCAAAGAACGGACCAAGCTCCAGGCGGCGGCAATGTCCGGCAAAACGCGCCTCCGACCCCGCGGCCGCAGTCTCCAGCCGTGTGCGGGGGTGAGCCGGGCTCGGATTCAGGTTGCGTCCGGCCCTGACCAATCGAACGGGATGTGCTTGCTGGACCGGCCCGTCCTCGCCCATTTGAATCCAAAGGCCTCGACTGTGTCCGCCAGCGAGCGGCCCCAGGTCGCCACCGTGCCGGGTCCGGTCTCCGAGCCAGGCGCATTAAGCGTCTGCACCCGCTTGCCCGGTGGGGTCATCGGACCTGCCAGCGCCTCGGCCCGCGCGGTCACCCGGCCCGGAATTTCCGCACGCCAGGACCCGAGATCGTCATCAATTTCAAACCGTATGGGCGCGTACTCCATGCCGCGCATCTCCCCGATCATCGCGGCGAACAAGGCGGGAAACCCGCCGGCCTGTCCGCTCCAAATCATCCGCAGGGCTTCGCGCTGCGCCTCGTCGGCGCGTTCGTCGAGGAACATCCCCATGGTTGCCTTTGTTTCGCCTGCCCAGAGATTGCCCACAAAGGCGCCGACTCCAATCAGATTCAAGCCGTCGAGTTGGACCGTACCATAGTGGCCCCGTCGAATGTGGTAGGCGAGCACCCCCTCGCAATCGCCTGAGCTCGGTGTTTGCGCGAAAGTGCAGGGACAGGGGATCGTGCACTTACATACGTCGAACCAGTCTCCCAATACCCGCCATGCGGGAATCTGTGGCATGTGCCCTCCTGTTGCCGATTTGATCGCGGCCCGGACCGCCCCGTGCGCGATCCACCGAAAGCAGAAGAGACAACATGCGCTCTGGCGGTCACGCCTGCGGTAACGCCGGGCACTCCGTTTCTCTCGAGAAACTCGCAGTCGTTTCCTTGTGAGTGCGTCGCGAGTTTCTGGATCGAGTCACCGCGTCCGGCCGGCGTTTTAGGCGCAGCCGCCTGCGGTCACTGGGTTCAATTCTAGCACCGGCCGGCCATCCGGCCTGCCCAGTTTACGGTTTCACATTCAACGGAACGCGCCGGAAGTTTGCGGGATGCCCGATGCCGATCTCCTCAACGTCAGAGCGAAAACGCGCTCTTTGCAAAGTGCGCGTCGATGCGCTGAACTTCCGCGGCTGAATCGCGCGGATCCCCGGTTCCCGACACACACTACGCACTCGCCGCCCGCGCGGAGCCGGCAGGGCGCTTGTGGCTGAACCCCCGGCGATGCGCTAGACTTCCGCGGCCACGGGATTCCGCAGTTCCCCGATTCCCTGGACGTACACTACGCATTCGTCACCCGCGCGGAGCCAGCGCGGCGGCTTGTGACTGAACCCGACCCCCGAGGGTGTGCCGGTGGAGATGATGTCGCCCGCCTCGAGCGTGACCACACTGGACAGATAGGCGACCAGGTCCGGGATCCGAAAGATCAGCTCGCGGGTGTTCGAGTTCTGCAGGACTTCGCCGCTGATCGTCATGCGGATGTCGAGGTTGTGGGGATCGTCGATCTCGTCGGCCGTCACGAGCGCCGGTCCCATGGGGCCGAAGGTGTCGAAGGTCTTGCCCATCAGCCATTGGGTGGTGGCCATCTGAAAGTCGCGCGCGCTGACGTCGTTGACGATGGTGTAGCCGAAGACGTGGTCCCGCCAGCTCGCGGCCGGGATGTGCCGGCCGCCGGGACCGATGACGAAGGCGAACTCGGCCTCGTAATCCGGCTTGGTCGAGTTGGCCGGCAGCACAATCTTGTCGCCAGGCCCGATCACAGCGTTCGGGAATTTGTTGAAGATCGTCGGTACCGACGGGATCTCCATCCTGGACTCGATCGCGTGATCCCGGTAATTGAGACCTACGCAGATGAATTTCGGCGGACGCGGAATCGGCGCCAGCAGCTTCACCGAGCCGAGCTCCGCAAATGCGTCCCCGGGGGCTTTCCCCGCATACTTCTCGATGGCGGAGCGGGCGCTCGCGCCGCCGGCGATCACCGAGATCATATCCGGAAATCCGGCGGCGGCCAGCCCGATGACCTTGCCGTTGCGGACCACACCCGGTTCGGCGGGCGCGTCACCGCGTCGGAACGTTACCAAACGCATGTTGTGTCTGGAGTCTCCTTCGGAACGCAATATTTTATCATCCGCGGTCCCGCGCGGGCTGCTATCATCACAGATTCGGACACAAGCTGTTTGGACCGGCGCAGGCGCGTGCGCTGCGTGTCTTCCCATCTATATGAGCCAGAGCTATCTCGAACAACTGTTTTCTCTGCAGGGCAAGGTGGCCGTGGTACTGGGCGGCACCAGCGGCATCGGGCAGGCGATTGCGCGCGGCTATGCGCGGGCGGGCGCCGCCGTCGTGGCCAGCAGCCGCGATCAAAAGAAGGTGGACGCGGAAGCCGCCGAGCTGGAGAAGCTCGGCTCAAAGACGGTGCGCGTCACCAGCGATGTCCAGGACCGTGCTTCGCTCGAGGCCCTTTGCGACAAGGTAGCCGGTGAGTTCGGCCGCATCGACATTCTGATGGTCACCTCGGGGACGCTCAAGAAGGCTCCTTCGGCCGAACTCGAGGAATCCGACTGGGTGCGCGTCATTGACGCCAACCTGAACGGCAGCTTCCGCGCCAACCAGATCTTCGGACGCCGCATGATCGAGCAGCAGGGCGGGGCCATCATCAATACCTGCTCGATGACGACCTTTGTGACCTTTAACGAGGTGACGGCCTATGCCGCGAGCAAAGCCGGTGTGGGAATGCTCACGAAACAGCTCGCGGTCGAGTGGGCCGGCCACAATGTCCGCGTCAATGCCATCGCGCCGGGAGTCTTCCGCACGCCGCTCAATACCGCCGCGCTCGACATCCCGGAGCGCGCTGCCGCGATCCTGGCCCGCACTCCCATGAACCGCTTCGGCCACGTCGATGAGCTGGTCGGCGCCGCCATCTTCCTCGCTTCCGAGGCGGGATGTTTTGTGACGGGGCAGATCCTGCCGGTGGATGGCGGCTTCCTCGCCAAGGGGATATAAAGCAAAAGGGCAGCCCAGCCGGACTGCCCTTTTCCAAACGAACCGGATGCTGGCGTGTTACGCGGCCTTCTGTACCTTGCCGCTCCTGATACAGGAGGTGCAGACGCGCATCCGCTTGGTTGCCCCTTTGATGGCGGCGCGCACGTTCTGGAGATTGAGGTTCCAGCGCCGCTTCGTCACGTTGTGAGCATGGCTGACGCGATTGCCGAACTGGGGACCTCGGCCGCAGATCTCACAAACTTTCGCCATAGACAAAGAACTCCTTACTTGTTTCGAATTAACAGTGTAGCATAGCGTTCGCGCCCCTCCAGCCCGGTCTGAAGCGGGCGGGGTCGAAACACGCTTCCACCGTGGTGAGCTTTGCGCGGCTCGCGCAGGTGTCGTGCCAGGCCCATGAGGCACTCCCTTAAGGGGCCGCGAAAGAATAACCTGTTCATTGAGATCCATCCGCTCCCTCACCGGGTCGCGGCTCGGAACCGTGTAATGAGCCGCGACCGTGAGGGAATGGGTTGCACGGGGCCGGAACATTTGCTCATCTTATTGTTTCGCCGCCCCTAAGGTCGCGGGTGAGGATGAACACTTCCGAGCCGCGCGCC
>JACOTZ010000412.1 GCA_016178155.1 Acidobacteriota bacterium | reverse complement strand
TGACGGCGGCGCCTGACGGGTCCGCCACGGTACCGGTGATCTCACCGAACGTTTGGCCGGATGCGTCGACCGCGTAGCCGAGGCAAAGAAATGCAGCCAGAACTCTAACCTTCATCAAATCCCCTCCAGAGGAAATGTGTCGGATATGGTACCACGCTTGACGTGACGGTGCACTGTTTTCGCGCTGCATGCGCTGCATGCGCTGCATGGGCAAGCTGGGCAAGCTGGGCAAGCTGGGCTGTGTCTTGACGCAAACCACCCACTGATGAGCAGGGCCAAAGTGTTGCCTCCCAATCGTGGATGGCGCGGTCATTGTAGTGTTCGGAACCGGCGAAGGACAGACCGATCCATCCGGGGTCGGTTGAAAGCCGCCGTGATCGCCGCTCCCCAAACCGCTGGCCAGCTTCCCGGTCACGAACCGGCGGCGTCACTGCCGTTCAATACGCCGGAGCCACTCCCGGAGTTCGCGGGTCCTTCCAGGGTTAAGGCCGTCGTCCGATCGAGTCATCGCTGTGATCGTCATGACCGGGAAGGCGGTCCGAGAGGCCACTCACAGAAGGTAAGAAGACGCTATCGGACACCTGAGGCCGGGAGGGCGGGTCCACGTACCAGAATCCATGATCCCGTGAACGTAGCACCCGGGAAATGAAGGCGAAGCATTGTCTAGTACTAGAAAACTCAAGCAAAATCTTTTCTTATGCCGTTTGAGGCAGGACGCCGGTGCGCACTCTTCTGGGACGGACTTGCACGGCGGCCCAGCCGCGCCCGCGTGCGGCGGTCCAAGCCCAGCGCCGGTCGCCTCGCTGAGGCCGTGGGGCGGGGAACCATGCAATCCCAAATTACATACGCGCAGCTCGATACTTTTGACTGGAGCAGCCGGCCAGCATCCGGCGGCAGCCCGGCCAGTTCGAGCATTTCAGACGCGACAGTGGTAAACTTGCTCTCCGGCGAATCAGGTGCGGCCGCCCATGGCGGGAAGCTCTCTTCTCCATGGTTGAGCCAGCGGTTGCGCGCGGCTTGAAGAAACCTTGAGCGGTTGAACTAAAGGTAGTTAGCGCGAATGAGTCAGGTGGAGACGCCTTTTATCGGCAAAGGGATCGCACTTCTTCGTTTTCTCCAAGATGCTGCAACACTCCGACGAAGGCGTGTGCCCAGCTATGGCTCAGCCGACAAGTTGGTTTGGCTTGCGGATGTCCCGAAGGACCGGCCCGAATGCCGATCGGCCTTTTTCGCTGGGAGTTCGGAACTCTCCGACATCTGGCTTGAGGTTCGCAAGAAGCGGCCCCCGGCACGACCGGCGGTTCCGGAGGTCGTCGCCGACTGGGTTCGTGTACAAGACTTGGATCGGCCGGAAAGTGAACCGGAGCTTCTTCCCGAAATCACTCTACTTGTTCAACGCACGGCTCCGAATCTAGAGGCGCCGCGTGACCGAGCCCAGAGCACCATAGAAAAGGTGCCGGAGGTGCGGCGTCTGAAAGATCATCCGGAGGTGGAGGACGCTTGGCTTGAGTACTTGGTGAACCAATGGGACCCGTGGGCGGAGGAGATGCGCCGCTGGCAAGAGGTTCAACAAATCTACGAGGATGTGGACTTCATGAGGCGTCGCCTTGAGGAGTCCGAGGAGCGCTATGAAGTGCTCTTGGCGGTGGGGCTTCTCCAGTGCCGGGACCACACTGGGACAGCAGTCAAACGCCACCTGCTCACCGCCCCTGCCGAAATCAGTCTGGACGCCGCTCGTGGTCTGCTCACCGTGGCTCCAGCTGCCTCGTTTGAGAAGTTTCGAATCGAACTCGACATGTTGGACTTTCAGCAGCAGCCGCGACTGGACGGGACCGGATTGGACGATCGCCTGGAGGAGCTGGACATCGAGGCGTGGAACCGAGGGCGCGTCGGAGAAATCCTGCGGATCATCGCCAACCGCGGAAGCCCTGACGCTCAGGTCGACGAGGAAGGGTTGAGGCCCCTCGAACGCGCAGATGAAACTTTCCGAGTCGTTTACGCTCCTGCGATTGTCTTGCGTGAACGACGCCCCACGGCATATGAGGAGTTGGTCAACAAATGCCTCAGCCTTCTTGAGAGCGATCCAGCCCTTGCAACAACTCAACCCTGGGAGCGCTTCCTCAGTGAAGGTGAATCTTTACCGACCCCGGGCGGTCGGGAGCCCGAGAACAA
The DNA here is from genome assembly GCA_016178155.1 of Acidobacteriota bacterium. GTDB lineage: Bacteria > Acidobacteriota > Terriglobia > Bryobacterales > Bryobacteraceae > JACOTZ01. The sequence goes on along the minus strand of JACOTZ010000412.1, from coordinate 12,216 downwards.
TCACGGACTTAACGACGCGGACTCCCGCGTCTACTTCCCGCTTCCAACAAACGACGAGCAGCGAAAGATCGCCGAACGCCTTCAGGTGCGTCCATATGTACTCGTCAAAGGGCCTCCGGGAACCGGGAAGAGCCACACCATCGCCAATCTGGTCTGTCATCTCCTCGCAACCGGAGAAAGGGTCTTGGTGACGGCTCATGCGCCCAAGGCCTTGACGGTGCTCCGAGAGTTGCTGCCAGGCGACGTCCGCAATCTGTGCGTGACAGCGTTTGGTTCGACGAGGGAAGATCACCGGTTGCTCGAAGATAGCGTGCGCGGGATTCTTGTCCGAAGGAACGAGTGGAAAGGTGGCACATGGGCACAGCGGGAGATCGAGAGACTTGAGCAAGAGTTATCCCGACTTGAAGGCGAACGAGCCAGCGTGGATCGGCAACTGCGCGAATGCCGAGAGGCAGAAACACACTCCCACACTGTTTGTAGTGGCTACCAAGGTACGGCGGCACAGATTGCCAAGCAACTCGATCGCGATGGAGAAAGCTACGGCTGGTTCCCAAAAATGAGTCATCCCGACAGCAGCTGTCCGCTGCAGCCGGCGGAACTGGTCTTCCTAGCCGATGTCCATGGCTCTCTCATTGAGGAACAACTGAGCGAGCTCCGCCTCGATGTCGGCGACTTCGAGCTCCCCGATCCTGAGAGGTTCGCGGGGGCCGTTGCAACACTGAGTGCCGCCAAGCAACATGCCGCTGTCGCCCGCCAAGGTGTGCTGGAAGAAGAGGTCACTGGACTGCGATCTGTTCCGGATGAGGTACTTGCCAAATCCCAGGCGTTCCTTGACGAGTTGGAATGCCATTCCACGCGAGGGGGCCGAGCGCTCGGGCAATTGGCCGCCGACGTGGTCGGAGACTTGCTGGCTGGAAGTGAAGAACGCTGGAGTCGGCTCGCCAAAGATCTCGCTGGCTTGTTGAAATCGATGGCGACAGCGAATGAGCGGGTTGGCGCGGGGCAAATAGACCCGCCCGCTCAAGTCGAATATCGGAAGGTTCTCAATGATGCTCGGCGGCGCCTCAACCACTTCCAGAAGGGCGGGAGGCGAGGCTGGAGGTTCCTGGCTCCTCGCGAGGTGCGCGAGACGCGTTACGTAGAGGAACAGTGCCGGGTTGACGGGCAGCCACCGCGTGATTGCCGGTCAATCGAGATACTCCTGGCATTCCTGGAACTCAAAGGGTACGTGGAGCAGTTTGTTCAGATCTGGCCTATCCCTGCCGCCTTGAACGATCTGGACCCGCGGCGGGCCGCCGCCGAGGCGGCGCTGCTAGCTCAAGAGCTGAATCATCTGCTGGAATTTTTGAGAAACGTAGTTCCTGAGGCTCTCAGCATTTTTCCTGCGGGAATTAGAACGGCGCTGGCCGACGCCGCCGAGCGCGGAAAGTGGCTCCGCCTGATTGGCGCTAAGATCGCGGCTCGCAAAGTGGATCAGGCGAAGGAACCGCTTGAGACGTGGCTGAGAGCGATTCAGAGCCTTTCCGAAACCGATGCCCATCCGTGCGTTCAGAGGCTTGCCGAAGCGCTTCAAGGCCAAGACGTTGCGAAGTGGAAGAACGCGTGGGGGAACAGGGAGAATCTTAAAGCGCGCAAGGCGCACTTTGATCGGTATCAGAAATTGACCGGTCTCCTGGAGCAGGGCTGCCCCGGATTGAGAGACTTGATCGATTCGAACAGGGCAACGCCCGAATGGCGCCAGCGCCTTTCGACCCTCGACCGAGCTTGGGCTTGGTCCGCCGCTCGAGCTTGGCTGCATCGAATCGCGGACGGCAATCACCACCGTCCGCTTGTGGAACAACGCCAACGCCTCCAGGAGAAGGTCGAGAAAGTCACCGAGGAACTGGCGACACTCAAGGCGTGGCAGGCGTTTCTTGACCGACTCGACGACACGACAGAGCAACACCTGACGGCTTGGACAAAAGCCGTATCCCGGATCGGAAAAGGAACCGGGAAATATGCCTATAGACATCGCCGAACAGCTCGGCGATACCTAACGGCTTGCATCCCTAAGATGCCTGCTTGGATCATGCCTCTCCATAAGCTTTGGGAGACGACAGCTCCTTCACCGGGCGCTTTCGATACCGTCATCGTGGATGAGGCATCGCAGGCTGGAATTGAGTCGCTTGCTTTGCTCTTGTTGGCAAAGCGCGTCGTCGTAGTCGGCGACGATAAGCAGAACAGTCCCGAGGCGGTTGGTGTGCTCGAAGACGACATCGCCCGCTTGGCGCACGACCATTTATGCGCGTTTCGATTCCGAGAGGAGTTTCGACCGGATACAAGCTTCTTTGACCACGCCGAGCGGGCCTTCGGGAACCTGATTTCGCTCCGAGAACACTTCCGCTGCGTTCCGGAGATCATTCGCTTCAGCAACGACCTGTGCTACACAGACGCCCCTCTGATTCCGCTACGCCAGCCGCCTCCCGACAGACTCTCACCTGCCCTGCGATCCACTTTCGTGGAGACCGGGTTGTGTGAAGGGGACGGCCAGCGAATACTCAACCGGGCCGAGGCCGAAAAAATCGTCAGGACCATCGAGGAGTGCCTCGACGATGAGGCCTATGAAGGCAAGACGATGGGGGTCATCGTCCTTCAAGGGCACGCTCAGGCGGAGCTGATAGAGAAAAAGTTGGCCGAACGGCTCGAGCCGAAGGTTCGGGAAGAGAGCAAACTCCGCTGCGGCGTGCCTGCCACCTTCCAGGGTGACCAGAGGGATGTAGTCTTCTTGTCACTCGTGGTGGCGCCCAATCACCAATACCGGGCACTGACGGGTCTACCGGATCAACGCCGCTTCAATGTGGCGATGAGTAGAGGCAGAGACCAGACTTGGCTCTTCCACAGCGTTCAGCGGCATGACCTCAGCCGAGAAGATCTGCGCTGGCGTCTGGTGAACTTCTTCAATAGCTCGACTCACGGCGTATCCGAAGGGCTTTATGAAGAGCTGGACCGCCTCGAGCGCGAAGCAAGAGGCTCGCATCGCAAGCCCGGCGAACAGCCTGACCCTTACGAGAGCTGGTTTGAGGTCGAAGTTGCACTGGAACTGCTTCGCCGGAGATTTAGAATTCGGCCCCAGTATGAGGTGGCCGGGTATCGCATCGACCTCGTGATAGAGGGCCTTGAGGCTCGCCTGGCGGTTGAATGTGACGGTGACTCTTGGCACGGACCAGAACGCTACGAGAAAGATATGGAACGCCAACGGCAGCTTGAGCGGGCGGGCTGGACGTTTGTGCGCGTACGTGAATCCGAGTTCTATGCGAACCGCCTCGGTGCCATTGAGCACGTCCTTGCGGCGTGTCACGCGCTCGGCGTCCATGCGATCGATTACCATGGGACACCTGATCAGCAGGAACCGATTACCGCTGAGGATGTCGGAGAGCCTCCAATCCCGGGTAATGGCGAGGCAACGAGCAAATTGCATGCCGAGGCCTCTGAATTAGTGGAGGAAGAGGTCGCAAGCGTCGAATACGGGCCGTTTACAGGGTACACGGAGTCGTGTGGATTTCCTGACCCGCGAGAAGCATCTCCGGCCAACATTCGGTCCGCTCTGCGCCGGATCATCGAGGCGGATGGACCCCTCACGCGCGCGTCTATTTTCCGGTTGTACGTAGAAGGATGTCCGAGCTTGCAGCGAGCCGGAAAGGCCGTTCGGCAAAGTCTTAACCGGGCGTTATGGGCGATGCTGCGGGCTGGCGAGATTGTCATGGAGGATGAACTCGGCGATGCCTCTCCCATTGGGCAAGTGCTGCGGTTGGCGACTGCCCCTAAGGTGCGCGAGAGACCTGCCGGGAGGCGAGACCTGCTTGAAATTCCACCGTCGGAACTGAGTCTGATATTGGACCGCCTGCAGACGTCCGGCATTGGTGCGGAAGTTGACGACGAGGATCCGGCTCGAAGACTACTTGAGCACTATGGATTTGTCAGACTTACCGCGACTCGGAGGAAATACTTGACCAGAGTTATCGAGCTACGTAACCTCAAGCGGAAAGAATCCAACGGTTCAGCCGAGGCTCGCTGACGAGATCCCGTGTAATGGTGCGGCCAAGCTGCGCCCCTTATCTTGTGTTCGTGAGAAGAAGGATGTGACCGGCCGGCGGCGGCCCCACCTCTATGCTTGTCAGGGGATCAGTACTTGACTTGGCTTCTGGACACCCACCTGTAGATGATTTTGTAGCTGCCCAAAGCCTACGAGTTCAACATGGCTCAACAGGGTTCAATAAGCCCACCGCATCCGCTTGAACCGTAATGGAGTTGAAAACAGGCCGTCTTCGAGGGATGACAAAAACTGCCTTGGGCGCAGGCGGGCGCCAGTTCAAATCCGGCCGCTCCGACCAATGGAATCAAGTAGTTACGCCCGTTTCAGGCTGCCTTGGAAAACCCAGTGTAGTCGATTCTGTAGCTGCTGCTTTCCGTGAATGGCGCCGTTTGGACGATCACGTCGACATCCGGGCTGAGTGTTTTCAGTGGGTCGTTGGCAGGTCACCTGAACAAAAGGCAAGGTGCGCGGCCTCGATCGATGGCTCGCCGACACTCTCCAGAAGTGCCGAGAGCACACTCGAGCGCGTGTGGAGTGTCTCAGCCGGATTCCACACCACAAGCACCGCCATACGCTCAGCTAGCCAAGTCCGATTCTAGCCGCTAGCGGGACCGCAGCCCGCGGCAGCCCGAGCATCCGGCACTTTGGCGCGCGGGAGTCAACCGCGCCCGCGCTATACTTGACTTTGTTCCACATCCTCGAACGCCGCCTGCAGCAGGCGGTTTCCCGGCATCTGAGCGAACGTTACGGCGTGGAGATCCCCGTTGCGGTGGAGCAGCCGAAGCAGTCTTCCTTCGGCGAGCTGGCTCTGCCCATCGCATTCCAACTGGCAAAGCAGCTCAGACAGCCGCCGAAAAAGATTGCCGAGCAGCTCGCCGGCGAATTGTCTCCGATTCCCGGCGTCGCGCGCATTGAAGTCGCCGGCAATGGTTATCTCAACGTCCGTTTCGATCGCGGCGGCTATGCGGGCGGCCTCCTCAGCGGCGAACGCGAAGTATCGGCGCCCAAGAGCGGGAAGATCATCGTCGAGCACACGAATATCAACCCGAACAAGGCGGCGCACATCGGGCACCTGCGCAACGCCGTGCTTGGCGACACCTTCGTGCGTATGCTGCGCTCCGCCGGCCACAGCGTCGAGGTGCAGAATTACATCGACAACACGGGCGTGCAGGTGGCCGATGTGGTCGCCGCCTTTCACTACCTCGAGCACAAAAGCGCCGCCGAGGTGCGGGAGCTGATCGAAATAGAGCGCTTCGACTACTATTGCTGGGACCTCTACGCGCGCATCTCGCAGCACTACAAGGACAACGCCGAGGCGCTCGCGTGGCGGCAGGAGACGCTGCACTCGATCGAATCGGGTGAGGGCGATATCGCCGAGATCGGCCACCTGGTCGCCGACGCGATCGTGCGGGCGCACCTCGCCACCATGCTGCGCCTCGGCATCTATTACGACGTCCTGCCGCGCGAGAGCGAGATCCTGCACCTGAAGTTCTGGGCCAGGGCCTTCGAGCTGCTGAAAGAGCGCCAGGCGATCTATTTCGAGACCGGGGGCAAGAACAAGGGCTGCTGGGTGATGCCCGGCGCCGCCTTCTCCGAGCAGGCCGGCGAAGAGGACAGCAAGGTAATCGTGCGCTCGAACGGCACGGTCACTTACGTCGGCAAGGACATCGCCTACCAGCTCTGGAAATTCGGGCTGCTGGGGAGGGATTTCCGCTACCGCCGTTGGATGGTTTATCCCAACGGTCACGAGGTCTGGGTCTCCACAAGCGAAGCTTCCCAGGCGGGCGCGCCGCCATTCGGCCGCGGCTCGTACGTATACAACGTGATCGATTCGCGGCAATCCTATCTACAGGACGTCGTGGTGGCGGGGCTGCGCGCGCTCGGATTCAGCGAACAGGCCGGCCGTTCCATCCACTTTTCCTACGAGATGGTGACGCTGACGCCGGCCACCTGCGTCGAGCTCGGCATCGAGCTCACCGATGAGGACCGGCGGCGGCCGTACGTCGAGGTGTCGGGACGCAAGGGCCAGGGAGTCAAGGCCGATGATTTGATCGGCCGGCTCATCGCGGATGCGTGCCAGGAGGTCGACTCGCGACATCCGCAGGCGCCTGAGCCGGAGCGGCGCCGTGTGGCTGCTCAAATCGCGATTGGAGCGCTGCGGTTTTTTCTGCTGAAATACACGCGCAATGCCGTGATTGCCTTCGATTTCCAGGAGGCGCTCAGCTTCGAAGGCGAAACCGGGCCCTACGTGCAATATGCGGCCGTGCGCGCGCGCAACATCCTGCGCAAGCTTGCCGAGCGCGGCGAGCCTCTGCCGGACTTCAACCGAGAGCTGAGTGCCGGGGCGATGGCGCGGCAGTTGGCGTCCGAGGACTTCTGGCAGCTCCTGCTCGAGGCCTCGCGCGCCGAGGTGGCGCTCGAGCGCGCGCTGGCGTCCGGCGAGCCGGCCCACATGGCGAAGTACGCATTCCAGCTCGCGCAGGCCTTCAACACCTTCTATCACGACTACCACGTGCTCGCGGAGGAGAATCGCGAGCGCCGCACCGTGCTGCTCTGGATGACGCACTACTTCCACGCCCAGCTCGAGCGCACGCTGGAGGTGATGGGCATTGATGTCCCGGAGTACATGTAGGCTTTCAGGCGTTTTCTGCGCGCGCTAACATCAGCTCCGGCTGGCGAGCGCCGCAGGCCGCATCATTCCCGGCCATGTGGGGCTGCCGGGCCATCTTTTGGCCGCCCATCCCGCCTGCGCTACTATGTATTCCTGACTCGTGCTCATGAGCTCGCCTGTTGCAGAGCCTACGCGTCTGGGGCGTTATCGCATTACCGGCAAGATCGGCCAGGGCGGCATGGGCGCCGTCTACGCCGCCTTTGACGAGAGCCTGGGGCGCTCCGTCGCGATCAAGCTCTGTGAGCACAAGCTCGACCAGCATACCCGGCAGCGGCTCTGGCGCGAAGCCCGGTCGCTGGCCGCGGTCAACCACCCCAACATCTGCCAGATCTACGAGGTCGCCGAAGAACACGGCCGGGTCTTCCTTGCCATGGAGCTGCTCGAAGGCGAGCCGCTGGACCGTGTTCTCGAGCGCGGTCCCATGCCCGTCGCCGAAGCGGTGCAGACCATGCTCGGGGTTCTGTCCGCGCTCGATACCCTGCACAAGCGCGGCATTGTGCATCGCGACCTGAAGCCGGGCAACATGTTTGCCACGGCGCACGGGATCAAGCTCCTCGATTTCGGCCTCGCCCGCTCGCTCGCGGCCCCCACGGTCGAGACCCAGACCGCCACGGTCCTGAGCGTCGCGGTCGAGGGCACTCCGCAGTACATGGCCCCCGAGCAGTTCGAAGGAGACGCCGACGCCCGTAGCGATCTCTTCGCGGCGGGCGCCATCCTCTTCGAGATGCTGTCCGGCAGGCGCGCCTTCACGGGCCGGACCCTCGCCGATCTCGTGCACGCGATCAAGTACGACAACCTGCCCGCGTTGGGCGGATCGTCGGTCATTGCCGCTGTCGATCACGTGGTGCGCCGTGCCGTCGCCAAGCGCCCGGCTGACCGTTATGCGAGCGCCGAGGCGATGGCGCAAGATCTGCGGCTGGCGCTGCTCGCCTCCGACACGGCGGTGCCAGCGCGCGCACGCGCCGTGCGGCGGCTGATCGTCCTGCCGTTTCGCGTGCTGCGGCCCGATCCCGAAATCGACTTTCTCTGCTTCAGCCTTCCGGACGCGATCACGCACGCCCTCTCCGGCCTGCAGTCTTTGCTCGTCCGGTCGAGCCTGGTGGCGTCGCGCTATGCCTCGGCCGCACCGGACGTGAAAGCGATTGCCGCGGAAGCCGAAGTGGACATGGTGCTCACGGGCACGCTCCTGCGCGGCGGCGAAGAGCTCCGGGTCCTCGCTCAGCTCGTGCAGGCGCCCTCCGGAACGCTGGTATGGTCGCACCCGCTACAGGTGCCCGTGGGAGATGTGTTTCGGCTGCAGGACGAGATCGTCCGGCTCGTGATCGAATCGATTGCGCCTTCGTTGACCAGCGGCGAGCAGAGGCTGCTGCAGCACGACGTGCCCGCCGACGCGCGCGCGTACGAGCTGTACCTGCGCGGCAATGAGATCGGGCGGCAGCTCGACCAGCTCGCCGCCGCCCGGGACTTGTACCTGAAATGCGTGGAGCTGGATCCGGAATACGCGCCGGCGTGGGCCCAACTCGGACGCTGCTATCGCGTGCTGGGCAAAGTCGCTTACGATACCGAGGCGAACACCGCTCGCGCTGAGGCGGCATTTCAGAAGGCGCTCAGTCTTAACCCCGACCTGCCCCTGGCGCACCACTTGTACTCGCACCTCGAGGCGGAGCGCGGCCGCGCGCTCGACGCCATGGTCCGGCTGCTCGGCCGCGCGCAGACCAATCGCAGCGATCCGGAGCTGTTTGCCGGCCTGGTTTTAGTCTGCCGCTATTGCGGCCTGCTCGATGCCTCCATTGCCGCGCACGAGCAGGCGGTGCGGCTCGATCCCAACGTGCGCACCAGCGTCGTCCAGGCCTATTTCCTGAAAGGGGACTACCAAGCGGTCCTGACCGCCGGCGCGGACATTCATGGCCTGATGGCGCCCGTCGCTCTGGCAATGCTCGGCCGCGAGCAGGAGGCGGCCGACGCGCTGCGGGCGAACACCCGCGTCCCGGCCTTCACACGCGAGTTTATGGAACCGCTGCAGCTCATTTTTGAGGGCAGGAAAGACGAGTCATTGCGCTGCCTTCGCGGCTTGCTGGACCGCGTCACAACGTCGCGGGGACTGTTGTACGACCCCGAAGGCATCTACCACGTCGCCCGGCAGCTCGCGTGGTGTGGCGAGCGTGCCGAGGCGCTTGAGTATCTGGGCGTGACAGTCGAGCAGGGTTTCTACTGCTTCCCTGCTTTCCTGCGCGATCCCTGGCTCGACTCACTCCGCAGCGACCTCGCGTTCAATGCGATTCTGCGGCGCGCCGAGGAGCGCTATCGCGAGGCAGTCGCGGCATTTTATCGCGCGAGCGGCGACCGCGTGCTGCAACTCGTTTGCGCTTAGGACGCCATTTCGCAAAATCGGAATTCCACGCCAGGACGCGCCGTGAAAATCGGAATTCCGGGCGGGAAAGCCGTTAAATCAAGGCAGTGCTAGTCTAATTTAAGGAATTGCGTGATGAGATATCACGGCTGCATAAGGCTTATACTGAACCGCCTCAGGGTGTAGTGCTTCCTCCGATCACCGGGACCGACCTGAACGGCGAGCGGATCGTCGCCGCGTACGGCCAAGGCGAGAAACGTACAGTCGTACTCGCGTTCGCCGCGAAGTGCCGTTACTGCGAAGCCAACTGGCGTCACTGGGAGACACTACTCGGATACGACTGGTTCAGGGACAGCCGCGTCGTGTTCGTCAACGTGTCCGGGGATGTGCCCGATGACTATTTTCGCCGGCACGAGGTGAACTCGGCGCTGGTCGTTAAAGCTCCAGACGCATCTACAAAACTGGCGTACAACTTCAGACTTGCGCCACAAACGATCTTGATTGGCCGTGATGGCCGAGTTCAAGGTGCGTGGTCGGGCGTTCTATCGCCCAACCACCTCAAACAGCTGGTCAAAACAATGACCGCTGATTACAATCCGCGGAGGTAGTACTATGGCAGATGTGAAATATAAGAAGGGCAATCGTCTCCTGCTGCCGTTCAGAGTGATGGCGGCGGCGGCGTTCGCCCTGATGACTGGAACCGCTGTACAGTCGTACCTTCAGACGGCGGGACCGTTCAGTGTATCGGCTGCATGTGGAGGTTCGTGCAGCGGTACATTCAATTGCCCGACCGGCTGCAGGACATGCTCGAACAGCGTCTGTGCGGTTTCAAGCTGACGCGTATCGGGCCACGACGGCGGTTTGCCGCTACTACGGGGGGCACGTAAATCACTACCGATGAAGACGCTCCCGCAATCGATCATCCGATGGCCGCTCATCGTGGTGGCGGCCATCGGAATCGTGCTTGTCGGACTCGTCGTGTATGCGGGTCGGGGACGTGTAAAATCGGGTCGTATAAAGTCCGGACGAATTGTGCTTCCTCAGACGTGGCGCTTCGATCTCGATAGCGGCGAGTTGGCGACCGGCAGTGCTGATGATTTGTGGTTTGAGGTATCTGAAAGCGGCGAGCGTTTCCTGACACCGGTAAATGGAGCGCTCATGAAGGCAGCCGGGATCGGCCAGCATGTCTCGTTAACACCACGCTTGTGCGATCCCGATGATCTTATCACGGATAAGGTTAGCGAGAAGGTACTACACGCCGGCAGCCGAATCCTTGTGCTTACCAACTCGGCGGGTTGTGTGGACCTCCGGATAACGGCCGGTCCGGGCCCTGGTCCGGGCTTCGCAACACTCGTCGCCGTCTATGAAATCCGGCAATGACAGCCCTTTCCCGACAACGGGGCGACCAGCCCACATCTCCGCTGGTCCGGAGCGGCGGCGCGCACGTGACGTGTGCTATGCGGCGCTTGTTTACGCAGTGAAATCCCTCGCGCGCTCGCCACGGTTTGCGATTGTGGCTGCAGGCACATTGGCAGCCGCTGTCGGCTTCGGCTTGGTCCTGCTGGCTATAGCATCTGCAGTCATATTTCGGGCGCTGCCGATCGTCGGCGCCGAATCGCTTGTGGTCGTCCGGAGTGCGGCGGCACCAAGCTTTGCAGCGCAATCGGGTATCTCCGTCGCGGACTGGGACGAGATAGTCGCACGTACTGGGGTTTTCGAAAAGGCTGCTCTGATCCGAACGCTCGATGTGCTGCTGGAGCGCGACGGCGGCATGGATCGTGTCATTGCGGGTGAATTTTCGTCCGCTTTGCTGCCGTTATTAGAGACCCGTCTGATCATCGGCCAACCGTTTGACGAGCGCGCCGGCAGCAGATCAGTGATCCTGAGCTATAGTTACTGGCAGCGGGAGTTCGGCGGCAACCCGACTGCCCTCGGTAAGACCATTCGTCTGGATGGTACTCGGACGGCCGTCATTTCTGGCGTCCTGCCTGATAATTTCCCGCTTTACCGTTTACTTTTCCGTTCTGCCCCGCAACTGTTTGTTCCGATCGATGATCCTGATGGGCCGCGCGACAACAGGATGTGGACGGGTATAGGTAGGCTACGACACGGCATCACGATACCAGAAGCGCGATTCCGTTTACATCAGGTGTCGCAGGCACTTCGGAAGGAATTTCCAACCGCCAACAGATCCGTGGTGTTTGATGCTACTCCGCTGCCCGTGGCCGTACACGGGGTGTGGCGCAGCGCTATTCTGTTCCTGCTCGGCGCAGTTGCACTGTTGATCGCAGCAGCATGCGCCAACGTCGCTGCACTATTCGTCGCTCGTACATTACTTAGGAGGAGTGAGTTCGGTTTACGGCTAGCTCTGGGGGCCACGTGGTTGGAACTTGCAATGATACTGTTGTTCGAGGGTGTGCTGATTGCCTGTGCCGGTACTGTTATTGGCATCCTCTGTGCGTCTGTTGTAGTCCGCACCTTCACAGCAACAGAACTGGTCAGGAGGGGAATTCCGCGAATCGAGAGCGCGGGCATCGACGCCACGGTCATTGCGGGAGCGATCGCGGGAACAGTACTGATTGCCATCGCCGTCTCAGTCGTCGCGATCCGGCAGGTACGAGGCAGCCGGCTATCGGGCGTCATAGCGCATGCCAGTGACGCCAGCGAGGCGGCAGTCAGGTCACGAACACTGCTCATGACGACGCAGGTAGGTCTAGTTACTGTTCTGACCCTCACTGCAATTATACTTTCCTCGACATTCTTGAACCTTACAACACGCGATATTGGGTATAACTATGGCGGTGTCCTCACGATGCGCCTGACCCTGCCGTACGGGCTCACGCAGCCGCAACAGTCGGCTATGGCGTCCACAGTTCTTGCGGCGGTCGCACGCGCCGGCGACGCCACGACGGTCAGCCTGGTGTACCCTTTGCCGACTCAGGCAGACGCAGTACGCCCTTTCGAGATCATCTCGGGACCGACGCGATCTGCGTTGCAGCGCCCCGAACATAGGGCGCGCCTGCTCCGAGTCAGCGCGAATTATTTCCGTTCACTACAGGTGCGCCTCCTTGCCGGGCGTACGTTCCAAAACGCTACCGGAGGTTTCGAGGAAGGCGCGGCCGT
>JACOTZ010000411.1 GCA_016178155.1 Acidobacteriota bacterium | reverse complement strand
TACCTGGCCGGTCTGCTGTTCGACTTCATCCAGCGGGACGGTGATCTCGATTTCGCGCTTGCAGGTTTCGTTGGTCATGGAAGGAGGCGGAAGCCGGCGGCTGACCGCCGGGGCACGCCGCGGTTACCCGATCCAGAAACTGGCGCCGCGGCCGCGGGCGATCACGGACGCGGCGCGTCGCGGCGCCGCCGGGCGATTCCCGCTGCCTGCATACTATTGTGCCAGCAGGCAGCGCGCCGGCCCAATTTAGGTTCCCTCGCTCCAGCTTGCCAGGTACTGCTCCTGCTCGGGCGTGAGCCGGTCGATCTTGATGGACATAGCCTCGAGCTTCAGGCGCGCCACGCTCTTGTCGATCTCCTCGGGCACGGAGTAGACCTTCTTTTCCAGGGTTGCGTGGTGTTTGGTCACGTACTCGACGCCGAGCGCCTGGTTGGCGAAGCTCATGTCCATGACCGAAGCCGGATGGCCCTCGGCGGCGGCGAGGTTGATCAACCGGCCTTCGCCGAGGACGTAGATGCGGCGGCCGTCGCGCATGACGTATTCCTCGACGAATTCCCGCGTCGGCCGCCGCGACGAGGCCAGCCTCGCCAGCGTCTCGAGATCGATCTCCACGTTGAAGTGGCCCGAGTTCGAGAGGATCGCGCCGTTCTTCAGCCGCTCGAAATGGTCGCGCGCGATCACGTTCTTGTTGCCGGTGACAGTGATGAAGATGTCGCCGATGGCGGCGGCATCGGCCATCGACATGACTCGAAAGCCGTCCATGACTGCCTCGAGCGCCTTGATCGGATCCACCTCGGTGACGACGACGTTCGCGCCCATGCCACGCGCCCGCATGGCGGCGCCCTTGCCGCACCAGCCGTAGCCCGCGATCACCAACGTGCTGCCGGCCAGCAGCACGTTGGTCGCGCGCACGATGCCGTCGAGCGTGCTCTGACCCGTGCCGTAGCGATTGTCGAACAGGTGCTTGGTGAACGCGTCGTTGACGGCAATGATGGGATATTTCAGCACACCCTGTTTCGCCATCGCCTTCAGGCGAATGACGCCGGTCGTGGTCTCCTCGGTGCCGGCAAGGACGCCGCCGACGAGGTCCTGCCGTTTTGTGTGCAGCAACGTCACCAGGTCCGCGCCGTCATCCATGGTCACCTGGGGCCGATGGTCGAGCGCGGCCAAGATGTGCGAGTAGTAGATGTCGTTGCTCTCGCCTTTGATGGCGAAAACCGGGATGTTGTAGTCGCGCACCAGGCTGGCGGCGACGTCGTCCTGGGTCGAAAGCGGGTTGGACGCGCACAGCACCACGGCCGCGCCGCCGTCCCGCAGTGTCACCATGAGGTTTGCCGTCTCGCTGGTGACGTGCAGGCAGGCCGCGATCCGCACGTCGGCGAGCGGCTGTGTCTTGATGAACTGCTTGCGGATCGTCTGCAGCACGGGCATCGACTGGAAGGCCCACTCGATGCGGCGTTTGCCGATGTCGGCCAGAGCAAGATCTTTCACGTCACAAGCTACGGTCGCCGTTGCATTGGTTGCCATAAATCCTCTCTTCTGAATCACACGAAGCCGCCCGTTGCGGTACCCTGAACACCGATAATGCCGCCCCGGCTGGTCCCGGTGACGGCCGCCGGCCCGGAGCGGCGGAGACTATCGCGCGGCGGCCGCCACCTGGGAGTCCGAGCGCAGACTCTCGGCCTTGTCCGTGGCCTCCCAGGAGAACGACGGCTCGCTGCGTCCAAAGTGGCCAAAAGCGGCCGTGGCACGATAGATGGGCCGGCGCAGCTTCAAATAATCGATCATGCCGCGCGGCGTCAGCGGGAAGTGCGCGCGAATCAGGTCCACGAGCCGCTCCTCGCCGACCACGCCGGTATCAAACGTATTCACCGCGACTGAGACGGGATCGGCAACCCCGATCGCGTAGGCAAGCTGGACCTCGCACCTGGTGGCGAAGCCCGCGGCGACCAGATTCTTGGCGATATAGCGTGCCATGTAGCAGGCCGAGCGGTCCACCTTGGTCGGATCCTTGCCCGAAAAGGCTCCGCCGCCGTGACGGCCCATACCGCCGTAAGTGTCGACGATGATCTTGCGCCCGGTCAGGCCGGTATCGCCGTGCGGGCCGCCGATCACGAACCGTCCGGTCGGATTGATATGGTACGAGGTGCCCGGGTCCACCATCTCGCGCGGGATCACGGCATCGATGACAAGCTCTTTGACCTCGGCCCGGAGCGTCTCGGTGGCGACGTGATCGTCGTGCTGGGTCGAAACCACCACGGCGTCGATGCGCACGGGCCTCTCGTCGACGTACTCAACGCTGACCTGCGACTTCCCGTCCGGCCGAAGATACTTCAGGAGGCCTTGCCGGCGCACCTCGCTCAGGCGGCGAACCAGTTTATGGGCCATCATGATGGGCAGCGGCATCAGTTCCGGCGTTTCATCGCACGCGAATCCGAACATGAGGCCCTGGTCACCAGCGCCGCCCGTGTCGACGCCAAGGGCGATGTCGGGCGACTGCGACTGGATGGTATTCAGCACGCCGCAGGTTTTGTGATCGAAGCCGAAGGCGGCGTCATGGAAGCCAATGTCCTCGATGACGTTGCGCGCAATCCTCGGCACGTCTACATAGGTGGTCGTGGTGATCTCGCCGGCGACGACGCAAATTCCGGTTGTGACCAGGACTTCACAGGCGACGCGCCCAAAGGGATCAGCGGCAAGAACGGCGTCCAGCACCGCATCGGAGATCTGATCCGCCATCTTGTCGGGGTGACCTTCGGTCACCGATTCGGATGTAAAAATATGCCTCAAGCGTTGTGCCATTAATTCAAGTCCTTTGTCGTTCGTACCACGCGATGGGAGTGTTCAGTGTTTGGTCTTCGGGGTAGTCACACGGAATGAGAGCGGACCACAACCAAAACCTTCTCAGTCTATAAGACGTTGGGGCAGCCGTCAATCGCCGCGGGGGCGAACAGGCCGGGGGCAGACCTGAATGGCCGCCCTTTCCCCTCCGGACGCTCATTATAACCAGGATAGCGCGCCGGCCCGGGGCCGGGCCGGGCGGAAGAGCCGCTGCGAGACCAAAGCACTCTAATTTTACACCACAATTCCGTGGTGTATACTTCTGCCGTGCTCGCGCGTCCACAGTTCAGGGGGCGGCAGCATGAGCGCCGTGTCGGTGACCGGGGCGGGAATGACCACGGGCGAGGCACCCTTTGTCGAGGATGCCCGCGAAGCCGGCCGCCTGTACATTTATCAGCCCTACGAGCTCTACTCGGAAGACAATCACCGTGCGTGGCGGACGCTCTATGCGCGTCTGCTGCCGCTCTGGCGCCGCTACGCCAACGACCATTTCCTCGGCGGTGTCGAATCCTTGTGCCTAGATCCGGAGCGGATCCCGAGACTCGAGGACGTGAACCGGTTTCTCTCTCCGCTCACCGGCTTTCGAGCCAAGGCGGTGAGCGGCTACATCCCAGCGTTCCAATTCTTCGACTGCCTGCGGCGGCGGGAGTTCCCCACCACGATTACGATCCGCCGCGCGGACCATCTCGATTATCTGCCGGAGCCGGACATTTTCCACGACATCGCCGGGCATGTTCCCATGCACACGGATGCGGCCTTTGCCGAGACGCTTGTGCGCTTCGGAGAGTGCGCTCATACGGCGGCCGAGATCGCGGCCGGCATTCCCGACCTGGAGACCCGCACGCGCCGGCTCACGAGCATCGTCCGGGCGATGGCGCGGTTCTTCTGGTTCACGGTCGAGTTCGGGCTGATGTGCTCGCCCGCCGGCCTGAAGGCCTATGGCAGCGGCCTGCTCAGCTCGTTCGGCGAACTGCGTCACTCGCTCGAATCGCCCGAGGTGCAGCGCTATCCGATCCAGCTCGAGTGGGCGGTCAACCAGACATTCGAGATTGACCACTACCAGCCGCTGTTGTTCATCGTAGACTCGTTCGACCACCTGTTCGGCCTGGTCGGTCGGCTGGAGGAGTGGATGCGCGAGGGCAAGCTGAACAACGTAGCGCCGGGCGAGCCGGCCGTCAATCCCGGCGACCTGGCGAGCTTCCTGCGGTAGCGTGCCGCCTTTATATTTGACAACCGCTCCCTCCACGGCGGCGGCTCAGAATGAACACTTCCCATCCGCGCGCGCGTTAGCCGAAGTTCGTCACCACCACTCCCTGACGGTCGTGGCTCAGAACGCTTCCGCTGATTTGACGGCACTTACTGAGCCGCGCGCGTCAGCAAGCGGTTCGAAATCCTGTCGGTGACGAACCTCGGTTAGCCGGCGGTGTGCGGGACGGCACGCCAGGCCTCGGTAGAAATGCACCTGTGAAGCAAGCTGAATCGATCGCGCCGAATTCTGCTGTCCGGTAATTCGCCCGAAGTTG
>JACOTZ010000410.1 GCA_016178155.1 Acidobacteriota bacterium | reverse complement strand
TTATTTGACGGCTGCGCCCGAATCCCTCACCCCGGATGTGATTTTTTTCGATATACTCCGGGACAGTTTATGCGATTGTTATTTTTTGCCTGTGCATTCGCGGCCGGCGCTGCCACCGTGTCTGCTGCTCCCGGCCCGTCGCTGGCCAATTCCGATCCGAACTATCGCGCGCTTCGTGAAAACGACATCAAGGAAACATTTCTCGTCGAAAATCTCACGTTTCAGCGCGATGCCGGCGACTTTCGGTTGAAAAAGGGCCTGCTCAGCTTCACGGGCCCTGTGCTCGGCCGCGTGGCTCAAGCCGTCTTTCAGGGGGAGGGCGAGTTCTTTTTGAAGCCGCCGCTCCAGCTCGAGCGCGACTACCTGGTTGCGGTGACCGGCAAACCGACGCTCGCCGAAACCTTTCAGCAGGCTGTCTTCCTGTTCACCGACCTCACATACCAGGAGTTCCGGAGCGGAGTTTCCGCGGCGCCACTCGATCCCCGAGCGCGCGACCTGCTGCGCGAATTCCGCGAGCGCATGCGCAAGGAGCGTGAAGGCAGCAATCTCGATGCCGAGATCCTGGCCGACCTCTACAATTCGTCCCGGCCGGGGGCGTTTCGCGCCTTCATCCGTGGACGCCGGTATGACGACCTGCGCTTCGTCCACGCCCCCCTCGGCGCGGTCCCCGAGCTGCCCGCTCCCGAAGAGGTCGCGGTGATCAACGCCGACCCCGAGAGCCGCGAGGCGGGCATTTTGTACCACGCGCATTTTGTGCCCGAATACGAAAAGGGGACCGCGGGTTCGCACGAGGACAAACGGAAGGTGGCGGCCGAGGCCTACCGCATCGACACGACGATCGCCGGGAACGAGCGCCTTACGGCGAAGACGCACGTGCGCCTGAAGGCGGTGGCCGGCGGAGATGGAGTTATCGCTCTCGGCCTCTTGCCGGCCCTGCGAGTCACGCGCGTGGCGCTCGCCGGCCGTGAGGTCCCGTTCATCCAGGAGGACCGCCGGCAGGACGGGGATTTCTATATCGTTCTCCCGGAGCCTCTGGTGCGCAACGGCAGCTATGAAATGGAGATCGAGTATCAGGGCGATAAGGTGATCGCTGACGCGGGTGGCGGCAACTTTGCCGTCGGTGCGCGTACGAGCTGGTATCCCAGCCTCAATTCTTTCCAGGATCGCGCCACTTACGACCTCACGTTTCGCGTACCCAAGCGCTACACACTGGTCAGCGTCGGCAATCTCATCAAAGAATCCAGGGAAGGCGATTACGCCGTGTCACAGTGGGTTTCCGAAATCCCGCTCGCGGTGGCAGGCTTCAACTACGGCGACTTCAAGAAAAAGGAGATCGTCGATCAGCGCACCGGCTACAAGATCGAGGGCTACGCCGCTATGAAGCTGCCGGATTATTTGAAAGGCGCCGAGGAGATTGGCGGCATGTCACCCAGCCGCCTCATTGACAAGACGCTCTCGGAAGCCCAGGCATCCGTGCAGGTGTTCGAGCATTGGTTTGGCAAGGCGCCCTACGGCCGCGTCGCCATCACCCAGCAGCCCCAGCCGAACTTCGGGCAGTCCTGGCCGTCTCTGGTCTTCATGCCCCTGCTGGCTTATCTCGATGCCACGCAGCGCTGGCAGTTGATGGGCCAGGTCTCAGACCGCATCAACGCCTTCGTCACCGAGGTCACCGCCCATGAGGTCGCTCACCAGTGGTGGGGCCATATCGTCGGCTGGGCCTCGTTTCACGACCAATGGCTCTCCGAGGGCTTCGCCGACTTCTCGGCGAGCCTCTACTTGCAGGCGATCGACAAGAAACCCGACCGCTTTCTGAAATTCTGGGAGGACCACCGCCGGCGCATTCTCGAGAAGAATAACTTCGGGCAGGCGCCGAACGACGCCGGTCCCATCTGGATGGGCCTCCGCCTGAGCACGCCAAAGAATCCCGGCGCCTATAGCGCGCTAGTGTATCCCAAGGGTGCTTACGTGCTTCACATGCTCCGCTACCTGATGTGGGACGCGAAATCCGGCGACGAATCGTTCCGCACGATGATGCACGACTTCGTAGAGACTCACCTGCACAAGAACGCCTCCACCGAGAGCTTTAAGGCTGTTGTCGAGAAGCATCTGAAGCCGGGCATGGACCTGGATGGTAACGGCCGTTTGGACTGGTTCTTCAACCAGTGGGTATACGGCACCGGGATTCCTCGCTACAAATTCGACTACACGCTGGCGCCGGCCGGCGGCGAAGAGGTGCTGCTCAGCGCGACCCTTACTCAGAGCGACGTCAGCGCCGGTTTCCGAATGCCGGTTCCCGTCTATGGCGATTTCGACGGCCGCCTGATCTCGCTGGGCAGTGTGCGGATGGCCGGAAACACCACTTTCGACGGGATTAAGGTCAAGCTGCCGAAAAAGCCCCGCCGCGTCTTCATCAATGCGTTCTGCAATGTGCTGGAGAAAAAATGAGCGCGCACGTAGGGCAGTCTTCGTCCCAAGCATGACTGTCTCAGGCATGATCGGATGCGGCCCAGCCCTGCTCAGGGCGCACGCCCCAAGGCCCTGGTATCGCAGCCAGGCTTTCTGGGCTGCCAGTTTACGAGGTGCGATAACGGCGAAGCTCCGCGCCTCGACTCTCGCATGGCCTGAGGCGGGAGTCAGCGGGTAATCGCCGGGTAGGCCGCGGCAGTTCGGGCCAAGAACTCGCGCACGGACCCTCGGCGCGGAATATAATACGGCCAACCGGTATGAAGATCCGTCTCCTTGCGCTCGCCCTCCTCGCCTCCTGTGCAGTCGCGCAGCAAACCGCGCTCGACCGCTACATCGCCAAGCCCGATCCAACTTACAAGTTCGAGCTTCTGCATAATCAGGCGGGTGACGGCGCCACCGAGTACCTGCTCAAGCTGACCTCGCAGACCTGGCGCTCGCCCGCGGAAGTCGACCGGCCCGTGTGGGAGCACTGGCTGGCGATCGCGCGCCCCGACCGGATGCGCAGCCGTACCGGGTTTCTCTACATCACGGGCGGCGCTAATAACGGCAAGCCGCCGGCGCACATCTCGCCCAATCTGCGGGAGATGGCCATCGCGACCGGCACCGTGGTGGCGGAGCTGCGCATGGTTCCGAACCAGCCGATCAGGTTCGCAGGCGAATCCAAGGGCCGCGTCGAAGACGCGTTGATTGCTTACACGTGGGATAAATATCTGCGCGGCGGAGATGAGGAATGGCCGGCGCGCCTGCCCATGACCAAGAGCGCCGTCCGCGCCATGGACGCGGTCCAGCAGTTCCTGGCGGGCGATGCCGCGGGCAAGGTCAAGGTGGAGAAGTTCATCGTCGCAGGCGGCTCGAAGCGCGGCTGGACCACCTGGACCACGGCCGCCGTCGACAAGCGCGTCGCCGGCATTGTTCCCATCGTGATCGATATGCTGAACGTCGAGCCTTCGTTCGTGCACCACTGGCGCGCTTACGGGTTCTGGGCGCCGGCCATCAAAGATTACGTGGAGATGAAGATCGTCGACTGGTCCGGCACGCCGCAGTATCGCGCGCTGATGAAGATCGAAGAGCCGTACGAGTATCGCGACCGCCTGACCATGCCGAAGTTCCTGATCAACTCGACGGGCGATCAGTTCTTCCTGCCCGATTCCTGGCAGTTCTATTTTGGCGATCTCAAGGGCGAGAAATACCTGCGCTACGTTCCGAACGCCGATCATTCGCTGCGCAATTCGGACGCGCAGGAAAGTCTTCACGCCTTCTATCATGCGCTCGTGACCGGCGCGCCGCGGCCGAAATTTACCTGGAAGATCGAGAATGACGGCGCCATCCGGGTAAGGACCTCGACCAGGCCCACCGAGGTCAAACTCTGGCAGGCTACGAACCCCGAGACGCGCGACTTCCGCCTGGCGAAGATCGGTCCGGCCTGGAAAAGTACCGTGCTGGAGCCTGAAGGTGACAGCTACGTGGCGCGCGTGGCGAAACCGGAGAAGGGCTGGACCGGATATTTCATCGAGCTGACTTTTCCGGGTACGGGCAAGTACCCGTTCAAGTTCACGACCGGAGTGAAGGTCGTGCCCGAGACGCTGCCGTTTCCGCCGCCGCCGC
>JACOTZ010000409.1 GCA_016178155.1 Acidobacteriota bacterium | reverse complement strand
TCTGTCGCAAGCTCCGCGAGCGCTGATGTTTCCGGATCGTTGAGCCTCTTCCAGACGTGCGATTTCAGGGCGCCAGCCGCGAAGTGAGCCCGAGCGGCGGCGGAGTCCCCGACTTGTCTTGTAGGCCGTGATGTGCGAGTTCCGGCGGGCCCGGGAGCCCGGCCGCCCGCAGCCCAGAGCTGCGCTGAGACGGAAGAATGTAGGACAATATGCGCACTTGGGCTTACAACCCAAATAGCAGAAAGACTATCCCGCCCGACGCATAAACGCTCCTTTCAATCGCGCGGTTTCGCGCCCGCATGCGTGGCGTGCGAAGTAATGTACAGGACTGCGGCGCCGCTGAAGGGCGCCTCCAAGCTCAACCAGCCGCCGCCCTTCGTGACGATAGGCGGATAGGTTAGTCCGGTGGATGGCACAAACCACTCGGTCCACAAATTGCCTGCGGCCGCCGTCAGATCAACATCGACGGAACCACCTTGGGGAAGGTAGACCAGGTAATCGGTTCCGGGGTTGGCCAGGCAGTACCCGGTGGAACTGAGCTCGTCATGCGGGGTCATTGCCGCCAAGTTCATCCGCTCCGCATAGGCGTGTGTATAGCCCATGCTGCGCCGCACAGGCTCCCAACGCGGATCGAACGCCTGGCCGAGAACAACTCCATCGTAGGGATCCATGAAAATGGGGTTCATCCCTCTCAGGAAACTCTTCCAAACCCACTCTTCGTTACCGCCGAGCCCCCACAGATGATCCGTGTCGCTCAGCAGCACCTTCCGGCCGTCGGCGGCCGGAGGTTCCGTCCGGTAACCGCCCGCCGTATCGGGGGATATCCAGTCTGCCGGGCTGTTGAACAGGACTTCCTGATTACCCTTGCGCCTCTGGGGAGTCATGCCGACCGGGTGCTGCTTTGGTTTCGCGCGTTGATGACGCTTCACGAATTCGATCATGTGGTACTGCCAGGCGGTGGATTCGGGCTGCGCCTCATTCACGATCTCGTACAGGACATTGTCGAGATCGTTGACGGTGTCCACGACCTTCCGCACATAAGCTTCCTGCAGACCAGAACTTGAGCTTCTTATCCAGGGCCTCTCCCGGACCTGTTCTTGCCCACGGATGCGGCGCGGCGGTGTGCACCTGTGAGGCGCCGTGACCGGGTCCGTTGGCGCTGGTGTCCCAGTTCACGAGTTCCCAACTCCAAAGCCGTATGAAGTTGTGACGGTAGCGTCTCATCCAGCGCAGGTACGCCGTGTAGTGAAACGCGGCGGGGGGATCAGTAGGACCGAGGTCCGTAAGATTCGACCAGGTGTGGGATCCGGTGAGGTAGATCGCGCGCCCGCTGCCATCGGTAAAGTAACGCGGGTTCCGCGGGTGCACGCGAAGCGGCCCCGTGGCCGGCTCACCCGCTGCGGGCGCAGCCTGCATCATCAGCAGAATGCAAACGACCGGTGCAAACATGTTCTTCCTCAACGCACGCTGACGGCCGGCCGCGCTGTCTCGAACGAAACACTGACCGGCCTTTGGGCCCGCCGGAACCGGATCGCCGTCCGCTTTCCGGAAGAAACGTCTTCGACCTCCGTCAACTCGATCTTCTGATCCGCCTTCCCGATCCCCAGCACCGCGATCAAACGTGCCGCCGCGTGCTTCTGCAACGTTTCCGCCGAAAGGTGCCACTCCGGCTGAGTCTTGCCGGTTTCGAGCGTTATCGGATACTGGTCGGTCTAGGGTAAGTTTCGGCCATCCCATCCGTTTTCTCGTCCGAAAGGCCTCCGATCATGCAGACGAGTGCCTTCCGGATGCGAGCGCGGCGCTTCCCGAACTGCTCCGGAGTGCTGACGTGGCGGACCTCCTCCCGCCGCGCCGCGAGCTGCCTCGACGCAATGCCCTGAAGGTACGAGCTCAGCATGCTGCCGCCGGCCCCGGGTCGAGGACTTTCCACTCATCGGCGGCGAATGCCGACAGGGCCGCAAAGGCGAAGGCTAGACGCCACGTCAGCATGCCTACCTCAGTTTCATCGGTTGCCCATTGGCGGCCTTACTGCGCTGCGCTGCGTCCATGAAAGCGAAAATCTCCAGCGTCTCGGCGGGGGAAACCGGCGCCTTGCGGGTCTGGAAGAACTTGACGATCTCGCTCACCAGGCCGCTGTACGCGCCTCCCTTCCTGGGCTCACTGCGCGCAACTTCTTTCGCGCGGAAAACCATAGCGCCCGAGCCACCTGTGCCGAGCGCGTGCACCGTGCCGATCCGCCCGTCCTTCCAGCGGCCGATAAGGATATCCAGGTCGCGGCCGGCAATGCGTCTGACTTCCTCGCAGCCCGTTCCCATTAACGTGTACAGCCCTTCGATGGAGTGAATGGCATAGAACGAAAGGTCCAGAGGAAAATGCTCCTCCAAGTCCCTCGGGCCCCACACCAACGCGCCTTTCAAGTCGTCGAACTTCATGCCCGCGACCGAGCCGAAGCGATTGCCCGAGGCGCTGAACCAGGGCACTCCGGCCCGCTCGGCCAGGCGCGCGATCTCCCGCGCGTCTTCCAGCGAGGCCGCCAGCGGCTTGTCGATGAACACTGGCTTGCCCGCCGCGAAGACTTCCTTGGCCTGCTTGAGATGCACCCGGCCGTCCACGCTTTCGAGCAGAACGCCGTCCACCTTGCGGCAGAGCGTCGGGATGTCCGGCACCAGCTCCACTTTGAACTTCGATTCCAATTCCGCCGCGAACTTCTCGATCCTGCCGTGGCTGTAGGAAAGATCGGGGCTCCCGACGCCTTTGTACGCCGCGACCACGCGCGCGCCGGGAACGTGATCCGGGTTGGAGGGATCGTTCAGAATCCTTGTGAACGCCACCACGTGCGAGGTGTCTGTGCCGATGATCCCTAAGCGGAGCTCGGCGGCTCCACAAACAGCGGCGAATAAGAATAGCAAAGCTTTCATTACGTTCCTCGATGCCGCGCTCAGCGCGGCAGGTTCGCTTTCAAGTACAACACCGCCTGGCCTTCAAACGGCGGTGTGAACGATTCTGGCCGGCCCGCGGTGGCCTGAACCGGCGGCCCTTTCGAGCCGAACCGGCTGCGCGGGTTAAACCACTCCACGGAGTATGCGCCGGGCGGCAGTTCGACGGAAAAGGGTCCCGTTGCGGGCTGATAAACCAGGTACTCGACTCCGGCGTTGGCGAGACAGTATTTCGTCGAGCTGAGTTCGCCGCGCGGAGTCATGGAAGTCAGATTGACTCGCCGGGCAAATGCGAGCGCGTCGCCCATGGCGTCGCGGGCGGATTCGCGCCAGTCCGCGCTGGCCGGAAAAGTTCGTATTCCGCCGTCCATGAAAATCGGATTCAGGCCGCGGGTGAAGCTCTTCCAGACCCATACGCCGTCGCCACCTTCGCCCCACAGGTGATCGGTATCGCTGAGGATCACCTTGGCGCCAGTGGCCGGCGGAGGATCGTCTCTATACGGGTCCTGGTTGCTGGGCGAAATCCAGTCCGCCGGGCTGGCGAAAAGGTTCGCGTTGGTGCCGCGGCCCATGTTGGAATACTGAAACGTCATGCCGACCGGGTGCTGCTTCGGCTTCTTCGCTTCATACTGCTTGACGAAGCGAATCATCTCGTACTGCCATTCGGTCGAATAGGCGCCGGATTCGTTCACGATCTCATACAGGACGTTGTCGAGGTCGTTAAGCGTGTCGATCACCTTTTCCACGTATCTGGCCTGCGCCTCGCGCGCCGCCATCAGACCCGGAGTGATGCGCGGGAAGAGGGCGATTTGAAGCTCGATCCCGTAATCATCGCCGTTCGCGTCGCCATCCACGCCATTGATGTTGTTGTCGCGGTGGAACGGGTTTCCGGTCCAGCGCCACGGCCATTTCGTGGAATGGAACCCATACCCTTCGAAGAGCATGACGCCCACGTAGATGCCGCGGTCGCGCGCGGCTTTCACCCGCGACCGGAGACGGCCAAAATACTCGTCGTCAAAGCGAGAGAGATCGAATTTTGGCAGCCCGTCAAGCGCCGTGCCCGGTCCCGTTCGTGCCCACGGGTGCGGAGCCCAGACAGTGACTTCTTTGCTTTCCGACTTGACGAATTCCCATCTCCACAGCCGGATGAAGATGTGGTTCTTGGACGCGAGCCAGTCCAGGTAGCGGTCGAAGTCGAAGCGGGGAAGGCGGAAACGCGGGGGCCGCAGTCCTGGAGGTTGACCCACACGTGCGAGCCGGTCAGGTAGACGGCCTTGCCGGAAGCGTCCGCAAAATACCGGGCGTTGCCCGGGCAGACCCGCAGCGGGCCGGTTGCCGGTTTGGGCCCGGCCACCGCCAGTGCGGCGCCTAGCAGCAGGATGACGCCCACGGCCCTCATGAGACGATCTGCTCCCTGGCGGCGTCCCATGTCAACGTGCGCCGCTGGCGCAGGCTATCCACGGCCATGCGGCAGGCGATGGAAACGCGGAACCCGAGCTCGACCGGGCAGTTCGGCTCCTTCCCGGAGCGGACGCAATCGAGGAAGTTCTGCACGTGAACCTGGTGCGGTGGAGTTCCGTCGCCCTTGCTTTGGACGGTAAGTTCCGCAGCGTCGGGCCGGTTGACTTTTTGGGGGATGTACCGGCTCCCGACGATGCTGCCGTCCGTTCCAAGCACGCTCGTGCCTTCGTCCAGTTGGTTGTTGCCGAACCCGGAGGTCCAGTTGAGCAACAGTTCTTCGGTGTGTTCCATGGAGGTGCACATGGTATCGGGCACCTCTCGCCCATCTTTCCAATAGAAAACGCCGCCGGTCGAGGTCACCGCCTTGGGGATCTGCAGATTCAAAATCTTGTACACCGAAGCGAGCTGGTGGCACATGTTTTCGTAGTAATTTCCCCCCGAGTAGTCCCAGAAGAACCGCCAGTTCACATAGCGATTTGCCTCAAAGGGCCGCTCAGGAGCTTCGCCGAGAAACGCCTTCCAGATCACGTTCTCCGGGTTCACGTCGGGAGACACGGCCCGGCTCCACTGCGGCCGGTTGTGGGGCGTATTGCGGTATTGGTGCGCATGTACTTCCGTGATCTTGCCGAGGTAGTCGGCCTTGAGCCAGCCGATGGTTTCGGGAATCCTGGCGCTCGAACAACCCTGGTGCCCGATCTGGACAATCAGCTTGGGGTGCTTTTGGTAGGCGGCGCGCATCTTCTTGGCGTGCTCCACCGTGAACGCCATCGTCTTTTCCTGGTAGATGTGCTTGCCGGCCTCCGGCGCCGCCACGAAGTGCTGGCAGTGCAGGTGCTGAGGCGTGGCGATGATCACCGCGTCGATGCTATTGTCGTCGAGCAAGTACCGGTGGTCGAGGTATGTCTTGGCGGACGGGGCAAGCTTCTTCGCGTCCTCGAGCCGCTTGGTGTAAACGTCCGCAAAGGCGACGATCTCCGTGCCCGCACATTTCAGGGCCGTGCGGGTCAGAAACGAACCCTGCGATCCCGGTCCGATAACGCCGATCCGGATGCGATCGTTCGCCCCTTGTACGGCCATGCTCCCGGCCGCTCCGGCCGCGGATGTCAAGAATGTGCGTCGTGAATTCATAATTCCACTCCTGCGTAAATATACAGCACCGCGTCGCCCGAGAACGGCGGTGTCAGCGGCCGCGGCGCGGCGCCCTGAACCGTCCACCGGACTCGCTGGTCCCGGTGCGCGGGTTGAACCACTCTACCTGAAACGCCCCGCTCGTGCCGGACAGGTCGACCGAAATTGCGCCTCCCTCGGGCAGGTACACCAGGTACTCTCGTCCCGCCGTTGCCAGGCAGTAATTCGTCGAACCGAGTTCGCCGCGGGGAACAGCCGTTGCCAGCGTCATGCGCGACGCGTAGCGCTGAACGTATCCGATCGACTTCCGCACCTGCTGCCGTTGCGAGTCGCCATGTTCCATCGACCAGCGGTCCATATACAGCATGTTGTGACCGCGGCAGAACGCCTTCCACAGCCAGCCGTATCGCTTCAGCCGGGCGCCGGCGGTGTGATCGCTGTCGTTCAGGATCACCTCTGGAGCCATCGGCCGGGAGGCAGGTTATTCCAGTAGTCGAACGGCTGCTCCGCATCGCGATGCGGCGAGATCCAGTCCGCCGGGCTCTCCCGGAGCGCCTCGTTGATTCCCCGCACCCTGGCGCGGAGAATCCCCGCCCGAAGGGCGGAATACTCACTTACCGGGTACACCCACTCTCCAATTCCCGCTGAACCAGAACAGGTCTACTACGGCATCGTGAGGCAGATATCGTGTTGATCACGGGCTTGTCAATGTCAGCCGAATAAACGGGCCGGGCCTACGGGAGGTAGTTTACCCCAAGGCTGTTCCCTCGGTTCCCGCTCATGCTGGAATCAGGAGACCCACGCTTTTGTGGACCAAGAACACAGCATTGCGGAAGTAGCCAGCTGGGTCACTGTGTGCGCATGAGGAATCCCCGCTGGAAGGCACAACGTTCTCCGGCGGAGAACCCATGCAACAGGCCGACGCCGTGCTCGGGGTGATTGAGTCCCTGCGCGATCGAACACCGGGGCTGGCCTTCGGGATGTACTCGGGTTATTCGGGGCGGAAGTTAGCGAGCGGCCGAAGGAAGCCGCGTTGCCTGCCAGATTGCGCCCGAACCAGGCATGGAAGGAGACTGCGCTATGGCGCAAGGCTTGAATCTATGATGGTGGAGGCGCCGCATCGATTTCCCGCGGGCTGACGTGTGAATCGCAAGTGCGTCCATGGATCTGGACACTTGGTGCGGCCATAGCCCCGGCGCAACTTGACCTGTCTGCCCCGAGACTGAATACTACAACTTCAATGGAATCGCCACCGTTTCACATCCACGGGATCGTCCCAATCATTCCGACGCCTTTCAACCATGAGGAGCAGATTGCCTGGGACGAGCTGAGGAATCTCATCGATTTCGCATGTGCCGCCGGTGTCAGTGCCATCTGCTTGCCGGCGTATGCGAGCGAGTTTTACAAGCTCTCCGAAGACGAACGGTCGCGCCTCGTGGTTGAAGCCGTCGGGGATGCGAAGGGGCGTGTTCCGGTCATCGGACAGGTCAACTACCCGTCAGCCGCACATGCCGCCAAGATGGCCGTCCATTTACAGAAATGCGGGGCATCGGCCATCTGCGTCGCCGCGCCCCGATTGTTTCCACTTTCGGACCGAGACCTGCTCCGATATTTCGACCGCATCCTCAAATCCATTGACGTGCCTCTCATCGTGCAGGATGTCAATCCGGTG
Source organism: Acidobacteriota bacterium (assembly GCA_016178155.1). GTDB lineage: Bacteria > Acidobacteriota > Terriglobia > Bryobacterales > Bryobacteraceae > JACOTZ01. The sequence goes on along the minus strand of JACOTZ010000409.1, from coordinate 10,686 downwards.
GGACAGAGTCTCAGCGTTCGATTCATTGGTGATCTTCACCGGGAGCATGCCCATTTCCGGTACGCCAAGCTGGAAGAGCCCTTGATGGCAGCCAAGGTCGAGGACATTCTCGAAGAGACCGGCGGCGCTGTGGGTGTGCTGGAGGGATGGGGCGGCATGTACATGATGGAGCTGACGCCGGCGGGGATCTGTGGAGTGATGCCGGGCCTCGGACTGGCGGATGTTCTGGGCCGTGTCTTCCGGCTCCTGGTGCAAGGCAGGCGGGAAGAGGCGTGCGAGATCTTTCAAGTGGTGTTGCCGCAAATCGTGTTCAGCCTGCAAAATATGGAGTTCTACCACCACGCGGAAAAGCGTCTGCTGCGGGCTCGCGGGATCCTGGGTAGTGCCAAAGTGCGCGAGAGCAGTATGGACCTGCGCGAGCGGGAAAAGGAACATATCGATTTTCTGAACGGCCGCGTCCTCGCGCTTCTGGATCGGCTGGAGCTTCCCCGGAGTCCCGCTGTCCCGGCAGGCATCTGCTCGTGATGGGCTGCTACTCAAGCTGCCATTCAAAAGGCGTGAACGGGCGAGGAGCGGAACGATGGAACGTCTTCTTTTCGCCGGGCATAACGGCGCACACGGCCGTTACTGCACGTGACGCCGACCGCAGCTCGGGCCGACGAAGACTCGCACATCGCCTTTCCGTCTCTGCCGCATTCTCGCGCTGCTCGAAAGCACCGGCTTGCTTCCGGTTACTTCAGTGCGCCACAATCCTATCGTGCCGAAAATTGAGATCAAACACCCCGATAAGACTGCATCCACCGGCGCCTACTCCGCCGGCGTTGAGATCGATGGTTGGCTATACGTGAGCGGGCAAGGGCCACTGGACCTGAGGACCGGACAGATAGTCGAAGGCGCCGTTGAAGCGCAGACCCGCCTGGTACTGGAACACGTGGGTAAAGTCTTGCAGGCCGCCGGATGCGGTTTCGACGATGTCGTGAAGTGCACCTGCCATCTGCGTGACATCAACGATTTCGACAAGTTCAACGGAGTCTATGCCGAATTCTTCCGTGGCGTCCGCCCGGCTCGAACCACGGTTCAATCTGCCCTCTGGGGCGGCATCAACGTCGAGATCGATTGCGTAGCTCGGATCCCCGGAAAATGAAGGATCGCGCCGCGAAGTCGTCCGTCCCGGTGGGCGTGCTCGGAATGGGTTTGATGGGCCGTAGTATTGTAACTTGTCTGCTGTCCGCCGGGCATCGAGTCACCGGAATTACCAGCTCGCCATCCAAGCTCACCACCACGCGCCGCCACGTGCTCAGGCTGTTGCGGGACCTCGAGCGCGAAGGGCTGTTGCGCTCCGACCCGCATCACCTCATCGAACGGCTCACAATCTCCAGCGACTACTCGGATCTTCGTGGATCCGAGGTAGTCATCGAATCCGTGGTCGAGGACATCGAAACCAAGAAGGATTTGTACCGCCGGGTGGAGGAGGTAGTCCCGGCGCGGTGCCTTATCGGCAGCAACACTTCTGCGATTCCCGTCAGCTTGCTGCAACGGGGTCTCCGGCATCCGGAGCGCGTTCTGGGATTTCACTGGGCCGAACCGGCGCACATCACTCGGTTTATGGAGATCATCTGCGGCGAGCAGACCAAACCATCGTACGCGGAAAAGGCCGTCAGGCTCGCCCGCGGGTGGGGCAAGGAGCCATCTCTGCTGCGCCGCGACATCCGCGGGTTCATCACCAACCGGTGTATGTACGCGCTGCTGAGAGAGGCTTTTCATCTAGTCGAGAAGGGCTACGCGACAGTCGCCGACGTTGATCGTTCTCTCCGTAACGATCTCGGCTATTGGATTACGTTTGCGGGTCCATTCCGTTTCATGGACCTTACCGGCATCCCGGCTTATGGGGCGGTGATGAGGGACCTGTTTCCCGACCTCGATAACAGCACGGCTGTCCCGGACCTGATGACCCGCGTTGTCCAGTCCGGAGCGCGTGGCGTCTCCAATGCAAAGGGTTTCTACCCCTATACACCCGAGAGCGCCAGACATTGGGAGAAGCTGTTCCTGAAATTCAGCTACGAGATTCGGAAACTCGCAGTCAAGTACCCGGAAGATGCCGGCGACTCGCCCGCCCGCCGGAAACGCTCAGGGCAACGGTAATTGGACAGGACGCCTCTCGGCAGCGGACAGGTCCGCCGCCAGGCAGATCTCGTGCGTCTCGACCGCGTCCGCCACATTCGCGTGGCTCTCGACGCCGTTCTCGATGCATTCGATGAAATGGTTAATTTCCTGCTGGAACGGGTGATGAGAAACATCGCCGCTGTCCGGGAGGACGCTGGGGATCGTTGCCCAGTCGTTCAGGCCGGGCAGCTCGGTCGTAAATACCCTGTTGTTCCGGATGCTCCCCTTGTCTCCAAAGAGCTCCACGTTGAAGACATACGGCATCCGGCACTCGAGCGAGCACGCCACCTTGCCGATCGCGCCCCCGGCAAAGCGCACAATGGTCACGGTGTTGGGCGGATACTCATATTGAAACGGATTGCTCTTGCTGTAGTTCGAGTACGCGGTAACCTCGACCGCCTTGTCCTGGACGAACCAGCGTAGCCCGTCCACGGCGTGGGAGCCACCCGCGAGTATTGCGCTGCCGCCGAACTCTGTCTTCCGCATCCACTCCCAGATGCGGTATGAGGGTCCCACCCCATGCATGTAGTCGACTTCGGCATAGAAAATTTGCCCGATGACTTTGCGCGCAAGCATCGCCCGAATGTTGTCGAACATAGGGTTCCAGCGCAGGACGAAGCTGACGATACTCCGGACACCCGCTTGCCGAATCTCTTTGTCGAGCAGCCGCAGTCCCGGCACGTGGATGGCGACCGGCTTTTCCACGACCAGGTGCTTGCCGGCGCGGGCGCAGGCGACGCCCTGCTCCACGTGCAAATGATGCGGCGTGCAGATCACGACCACCTCGAGGTCCGGCATCACGAGCATTTCGGATAAATCCGTAAACGCGCTACACTCGCTCAGCCGCTGCTCGGAAATCTTATTGCGAGCACGTTCCTGCGAGCGGCTGCACAAGCCGATTACGCGGCACTTGCCGTTCTTCTCGAAGGCCTTGATGTATTCGTCTGAGACCCAGCCGGTCCCAACAATCCCGACGCCATACGTCTTCATCCGATGCGCTCCAGAGTTGTTGCTGCTGGCGAATTCATCATCCGCGGCGCGGTGATCGAGTGCTCCGCGCCACGATTCTCGATTCGTTAACTTTGCAGCTGCTTGCGGAAGTTCGCGCATTGCGCTGGTCGGGACTGCTTGCTGACACGCGCGGCTCCGCAACACTTCCGAGCCACGACCGTGCGGGTGGAAAACGGGAGCTTATGCGAGTAGACACTAGAACTCCAGCCGCAGCCGCATGTCAATGAATCGCGGACCGCTTCGGTCCGCGCTGAATCGGCCGTGCTGAGAGGTGATGACGCCGGCCTGCGCCGGCGCCGAGATATTGCTGCCGGGATTGGCGAAGTTCGGGTGATTGAACACGTTCGACATCATCGACAGAAAATCCAGCCGCAGCCGCTCGGTCAGAGCAAAGCGCTTGGTGAGGCTGATGCCGTGCGTGTGCACGCCCGGCCCCTCGAGTATGTTGACGCCGGCGTTGCCGAATCTGCCGGCGGGCGGCACAACGAAGCAAGCAGGATCGAACCACTTGTGAAGCGATCGCTGGTCGGCGGGCAGGTTGCCGTTGCAAATCCGGTCCGGCCGGCCGCCCGACGTATTGGTGTTCGAGGGGTCGCTGCCGGAGAAACTGGGCGAGAAGAACTGCCCGGTCTGAAAGATCGCGAGCCACGACACCTTCCAGCCGCCGATCGCATGATTTAGCGGGCCGAGCATCGAGGAGAGGAAACGTTTCCCGCGCCCGACCGGGACTTCCCACAAGCTGTTCAGAACGACGCGATGCCTGGGAGTAGTTGCGTCACGGTTCCAGAGATTGGGGCTGTAGGGGTTCTCCAGGTTCAGGAAGTTCGACATGTTGTGCGCCCAAGTCCAGAAAGAGTCGAAGGTGAGCGCCCCCACCCGACGCTTGGCCTCAAAGGTCAGGGAATTATACTTGCTCTCTCCATTGGTTTGCGCAAAACTGGCGCCTACGAACTGAGGATAGGGGCGGCGGTCCTGGGAGAATCGCACGAGGCTCGGCGCCGGCTTGTTGATCGCGAGGTCATAGTTGAAGCCGACATTGCGCGAACCGACATAGGACAGCCTGAGCCCGATCTCCCGGACCTGCCGCTCGACGGTCACGTTGAACTGCTGGATATAGCCGTTCGTGGTTTCCATCGGGTAGCCGCCGACGCTCTGCGACGGAATCCTGCCGGTGACGGTACCGGTGGGGAAGGGATTAGGGAATTGAAACAGCGGCCGCCCGTCCTGAATGGCGTTGAAGTACGTTTCACTAATCTGGAACGGGCCGCCGCCTTGAGCGCGGACGTACTTGCCAAAAAATTCCGTGAAGATTCCGTAGGCGCCGCGCACGACCGTCCGGTCCGACAGGCGGTACGCCAAGCCGATGCGCGGCGCGAAGCTCTTCCTGTCGGGCCGGGGAACTACATCGCCGGTCACAACCTGGATGTTCGCCGGGTAGAGGCGACTGACTTTGTCGCGGACCTCCGCAGGCACAATGACGTTCCCCGTTGCCCGGTCCCAGTTGTACATCAGTCCGTCATCGTACGTGGTCGCGGTGAAGTAGTCCCACCGGAGACCATAGTCCAGATTGAGGCGGCTGGTGACCTTGAAGGTATCCGTGACGAACAAGCCAAGCTCCTTTGAGCGGCGCGTCCGGTCGAGAAGGGGGTCCAAGCGTTCGCTGCTATAGGGCAGACCCACCAGGAAATCCGCGTACGCATTTCCGGTAAGCGAACCGTTAAAAGTGAAATTACCATAAGTGCCTGCCGGCACCAAGCCGTTGAAATCCCTGTAGGTTCTGAGCTCGCCCCCAAACTTCACCACGTGCCGGGCAAGAGACCAAGTCACTGAATCGGCATAACTGAAATTCCAGGGATCCGCGCGGCCGCCGGGGCTGAGGGTGATCGCGGTGAAACCCGTGATATTCATCGTGGGGAAGCCCGCCCCTTTATCGGAAAGCTGGGAAAGCGCCGGCGTCAGCCCGGTGAGCCCCAGTTCCTGGACCACCTGCGCGCCACTGGGCGGTTTGTAGCCGTTGATTTCGATTCCGACGTCCCGGCCGTCCCGATTCCCTCCGAACGTAAAGGTGTTGACGAGATGCTGTCCGAACACATGCGTGTCCCCCAGAACCCAGGAGTGGCTCTGGCGCCGGCTGGTGGGCGTGGTAGCGGGATAACTGCCGGGAAGAATGTAGCGCGGCAGATAAGCCGAGAATCTGCTGTACAGTGAGTTGTTCGCCGAGATCTGGTGGTCGATTCGAGTTACCAGCACATCCGCACGGAACTGGTCGCTCGGGTAGTTGTGTACCCAGGAGAAGTTGTTGACCAGGTTGTCGGCGGCGCCGACGTTCGGCGAGGGCAAATATTTATCCTGGACTTTTATAGATGTGGCATTGAGGCGGGCGCTCGGGATAATGTTGCCGCTAAAAGGCTGGTTAGTCAGCGGGTCCCGGACGACGACGGGCCGGGCGATATTCAGAAGCTGTGAAAAATCACCCCTTCGCATCGCTTCCGTGGGCACGGTTCTGGTGAGGAAGGTGTGGCCCGGGACGCGCTCGCCATTCCACAGCGCGTAAAAGAACGTCTTGTCCCGAAAAATGGGGCCTGAAGCGCTGACGTTGAACATGTGATAGAGGTCGCGCGTCTTCTGCTTTTCGAAAAAACCACGAGCGTTGAAGGCGGAATTCTGCTGGTAATAGGAAAGCTCGCCGTGATACCGATTTCCGCCGCGTTTACTGACTGTGTCGAAGTAACCAATACGGCCGAACTCAGCAGTGTTGTTGACGGCAACGAGCTTGAGTTCCTCCACCGCCTCCAGGTTCACCGTCTGCGAGTTAAGAGTCTCCTCCTTCACGCCGTCCATGGCCATCTGTAGCTGTGATCCGACCTGTCCGGCGAAACCCGCCCCGGAGAAGCCACCGCCGGCGACGGGCTGGACGTGCGGAAGGGTGGCCAGCACCGGCGCCGTACCACTGTAGCGGTTGCCCGCAATCGGGAGGTCCTTGTACCGCTCGCCAGTAAACTCGACCGAGACTTTACCCTGTTCCGTCTCGATCGCGGCTGCCCTTCCGCTGACCGTGACCGCGGCTTCGACCGCGCCCACTTCAAAAGCGACATCGACGCGGCGGATCTGGCTGCTGGCCAGGTTGATGTCGTCCACGACAAATCTCTTGAACCCGGCGAGGGTGGCCGTCAACCGGTACGAACCCGGTTTGAGGCCGGGCATCTCGAAGTTGCCTTGGCTGTCAGAAGGCAAGGTTCTGACTATGATGTTGGTGTCCACTTCCTGGACGGCGATCTCGGCTCCGGGCACCACGGATCCGGACGGATCGGTTACGGTGCCGCGGATGGTCGAAAGGCTCTCCTGGCCCGCCAGCGAGACACACAAAACCAATAACAATGCGAGCGGCCGGCTCGCAGAAACATTGATTGATTGTTGCGAAAACATAGCGCTACCCTCCCACTCTTCGTGCCGCTCGATTCGGAGCGGTGACTTCGTCGAGACCATCCAACCACCGAAACGAAATCGCATTTCTGCAGTCATCGATTACTTGCGAACCCGGCCCGGCGCGCCGAACCCGGTAGCGGCTGGCGCCGAAGGGCTGTACCTGTACTTGAGCACCCGATGGCGGTACTGGTCGGTGACGTAGATGTTCCCCTTTGCGTCCGCCGCCAGGCCAAGGACATACTGTTGCGAATCCTCTTTGGGCCCCCTGATGGACCATGCGGCTTCGAAGACGCCGGCCGGGTTGAACCTCTGCACGCGATAGTTGTAACGATCGCAAACATAGATCGTTCCGTCGGGACCAACCGCCACTCCATGCGGTTCGCTGAAACGGCCTCCCAACGTGTCGGGCCCTTCGCCATATTGGCCAAATCGCTTGACCAGCTTGCCCACAGGATTAAAAATTGAGATCCGATGATTCTGGCGATCGCTCAGGATCACGCTGCCGTCGCGCGCGATCGCGATCTCGTGAGGCATGTAGGTTTTGATTCCGATCTCCTCTTGAGAGCCCCAGGCGCCCACGAAATTCAGATCGCGGTCGAACTTCTGCACGCGATAGTTCAACGTATCGATCACATAGACGATGCCTCGGCTGTCGATCGCGAGTCCATAGGGATGCTTGAAGCGGCCGCTTTCGGACCCGTACCCGCCGGCCGCCTTCAGGAATTCGCCGCCCGGTGAAAACTTCTGCACGCGGTGATTGTCCATGTCGGAGACATAGACGGCGCCGCTGGAATCGAGGGCGATGCCGAAGGGGTAGTTGAATTGTCCCGGCCCGTTTCCAAAGCGTCCCCAGGAATGAAGGAAACGCCCGCCGGCGTCGAACTTCTGAATGCGATGGTTGTGCTGGTCTACCACGTAAACGCTGGACGAGGCGTCCACCGCGAGCATGCAGGGATATTTGAACTGGCCGGCCTTGCTGCCGTACTCGCCCCACTCCGCGACAAGGTTGAAATGCGCGCCACTCTCATCACGGCCCTCATAGGCAGTGACGGCCGCAGTGGAGATCAGCAGCAAGGAAATGCTACCGATGCCCCGTGTTGTCCACAATGATGATGAAATGCTCATAACGCTTCTTGCCCGGCTGCGGCTTCATCCCGATCATGCCCGCGGCGTTCTGACTGACATGATGTTGCAGCGCCTCCCAATTCAATCTGTTGTCTTCGGTTACGTCTATCGAGATATCCGGATGTAGACGGACGCGCTGAAAATATGGTAGAAAACGGCCGACCGGCATCCAGAGCTGCCCTAGGCGCGCGCCCCGCGCCGTTGCCTGCTTGAAAGCGCGATAGACCAGGTCGCCGGATTGCCCATGCTCCGGCTTGTCGGACAACAGGTGGGCGATCACGAGATCCGGTTCGTGTTGCTCGAGCAACGCCGTCATCAACTCCAGACCTTTGCCTTCCGGTGATGATGTGACCGGCCCGTTGCCGGGAGGGTCGTAGAGCCCCCACTCCTCGTCCTCCATGGTTATCTGTTGCCGCCCGAGATAGAAGACCAGTTCATGCAGGTTCAGATAGTGTGGTTCCAGCCCAAACATGGCGGCGGCCCGCCGCCCTTCCTCCTGGCGGACCTGGATGGTTTCCAGGCCGTCCACGGGAAAAGTGCTTCCCTCGCCGCCGCGCAAGTAATTTCCAGCGGTGTTGTTGGTGGTCACCACGTAGAGGCCCTTCCAACCCTGCCGCAAGAGATTGACGAGAGTGCCGCCCGTCTGCACCTCGATGTCGTCGCAGTGGGCCCCGACAGCCATCACCACCGGCTGACTCCTGGAAGATCGATACGTGAACGGCGGCGCCAGTGCTGTCTCCCACTGCGGGCCGAAGCGGCGGTCCTGCTGCTCGATCTCCGGCTCGCGCGCGTCGGCGAGGGCGAAGAAATCGTCCGTGACACGAGCCGGCTCGAAGAACCTGCGGAACGACGCCTCGGAAAGCATGCCGGAGGAGTCCTTGGACCGGAACCAGAGTTGGCCCAGGCGCGCCCCGCGCCGCCGCGCTTCAGTCCAGGCGCGGTAAACGATGTCGGCGCCGCTATGGTGCTCGATATCGCCTTCACCGATGCCGTGCGTGAGGACAAGTTCCGGGTTGTGTTCCACGAGTAGAGCAGCCACGGCGTTCACGACGGGCCGCCTGGCAGGTGCGGCGCTGATATCCCACGTGCCCGGCGGCATGAACCGGCTCCACCATGGCGAGCCAGTAAAGGCAAACGAGCGTCCGTGCCGGATCCGGGTGGGGTGAAGGTTAAAGAAGACCGGCGTCGCGCGATATCGGCGCGCCGCGGCGATAGCAGCCTCGGAGTGCAATTGGATCGCCTCGAGCGGATCGCCTTCGAGCTTGCCAGGCGTTAGCGGAGCGCCGGCGCGATGTGTCGTGAGGACGGCGAAAATGCCTTTATATCCCCGCGCGATGTATTTGGCGACGCTTGCGCCTGCAAGGGATTCGAGGTCGTCGGCATGTGCGCCGATCACTACGATCGCCTTCTCCGGTCCGACCGCCGCCTGGAGGGTCAAGCCCAAAGTCACCGCAGCCAGTGCGAAGAGCGCCCGCATAGCCACCTACGCTCGCAGAAAAATCCGCCGCTTGAACATCCAGTACAGGATGAGCCACTCTACTGCCAGCACGGCAATGGCGTGGACTAGCGGAGTGAATGTCCCGAGTTGCGCATCCAGGCTGCCGGTGAAGATCCCGATGATGCGCGATAGCGGCACGATCGATTTGCCCATGTAAATCGCCAGCGCGTTCATCCCGATAACCGCGAGCGGGAACGCCGGTTTCCGGAAGTTGCGAATGTCAATTGTCCAGTAGAAGAGCAGAAACAGAAGACAAGCCCAGCCGGTCGCGAGAATCCCGTAAGAAGCGGTCCAGAGCTTCATGATCACCGGGATCCACAGACCCAATACCGATCCCAGAATCACACCCGCAACGCCCGCGATGCCAAGTATGGCGATCTTTTTCCGGTGCGGCGCGGAGCTGATCAGAAGCTCTCCCACCAGCAGGCCGGCAATGGTAGTCGCGATTGTCGGAATCGTACTGAGGACGGTTCCCCATCCACCTTGATGAGCCCGGCCCAACACCGCAAGGTCAACGGCGGTGACCAGGTTCAGATCCTTGACGTAACTTCCAGCCTGGATACCCGGCGCTGGAACGAACTCGAGAAGCAGCGCGTATCCGGCAAATATCGCGGCCCCTGCCGCGGCCTGCACTTTGGGGGCGGTGAACGACAGAAAGTGTGCCGAGAGGTATGCAACCGCGATCGGCTGCAACGCACTGCTCAGTTCGACGAGTGTCGGCGTGTTGGTAGAAATGGATGTACGCAACGAGCCAAGCAGAAACAGAATCGCCGCCCTCCGCAATGCGCGGAGGTGGAGGTTGTGCCGCGATTCGATCGGGGAATGCTTCGTGCGAGCAAACGGTATGGCGGCTCCGACCATCAGCATGAACGAGGGCCAGATCAGGTCGTAATACCGCAGTCCTTGCCACTCGCTGTGGTTGAGGTGATACACGATCGTGTCGAGAACAGGGTTGCGCCCCAGCGCCTGCAGGCCTCCCATTAGCGCTCCGCCGCCGATGATCCACAACATCGTGAAACCGCGGAAAGCATCGAGCGACGCGAGCCGGGATGCCGCCCGTACTCCCGTTGTGGTCTTCCCCTGCTCGATCGCGTGCGGAACGGCCGCCATTTTTGTATAACACCGCTATCCGCCGGAAAGACATAAAATCGCCAGCGGAAGCGTCCCCGGTGCGGTCAATGTAGCATGCCTCACGTCTGAGGAAAATGGAGCGCCTGGTGCCTGGCTGGAAAGCATCCAGCATTATGGACGGCTCGCCGGGCGTGTGCTAAGATGTCCCACGCTATGGCAGCGGGGAAAACGCCCTCTGTTACGTCCGTAGACCGGGCGCTGCACATTTTGGAGTTGATGGCGTGCTCGGAATCCGGCCTGAGCCTGCCGCAGTTGACCCGGCGTCTGGATCTGCCGAAGAGTTCGACACATTGCCTGTTGACCACCCTGGAGCGCTGCGGGTATGTCTACAG
>JACOTZ010000322.1 GCA_016178155.1 Acidobacteriota bacterium | reverse complement strand
CGGGATGTGCGGATGTTTGGCAAGGTGCGGGCGCGCGCGATTTACCCGCGTATTGACCTGGTGTACTACGGGAGCGAACTCAATCTCGAGTACGATTTCATCATCTCGCCTGGGGGTGATCCACGGTCGATCCGGCTGGAGTTCCCCGAAATCGGCAAACTTCATCTGAGCCGCGAGGGCGACCTTCATCTGATTGGAAACGGCGGGTCGGTGATTCAGCGTCGTCCGGTCGCCTACCAGGAGATTGCAGGCCGGCGTACGGAGGTCGCTGCTCGGTATGAGCTCACAAATTCCGGGTGCGTTCGCTTTCACCTGGGCGAGTATGACCGCACACGCCCGCTGGTGATCGACCCCGTCGTCAGCTACGCGACGTATCTCGGCGGCGGGCGAAGCGATATCGCTGCCGCTCTCGAGCTCGACCGTAGCGGAAATGTGTACCTCGCCGGCGATACGTTCTCCACTAATTTTTTGAGCACTGCCTCGGCCCTTCGCGGGTCCAACAGCGGCGATTGGGATGCCTACGTCACCAAGCTGAATCCGTCCGGCGCGGTCGTGTTTTCTACTTATATAGGCGGAGGACAGGAGGAGAACCTTCGCGGTCTCGCGGTGGACGCATCGGGATCGGTTGTGATTGCGGGCTACACGGATTCGGCAAATTTTCCGATCGCGAGCGCAATCCAGGAAGTCAATCGCGGCGGGACTCTGGGCTATGACGGCTTCATCGCGAAGCTGAATCCGGCCGGAAACGGCCTTATCTTCAGTACATACCTGGGCGGCAACCTGGACGATTTACTGTTCGGACTCACGCTCGATTCAGCCGGCAACATATACGTCGCTGGCAGCACATCCTCTCAGAATTTCCCCCTCTCGCTGAGAGCGTACCAGCCGCGAAATAGAGGCTTGCTGAATGTCTTCGTCACCAAGATCAACAGTGCTGGATCAGCAATTCTCTTTTCGACTTACGTCGGGGGAGCCGACGCCGACGTGGCGTACGCGATCGCGGCCGACGATGCCGGCAATGCATACTTTACGGGCTACGCGAGCTCCAAGGATTTCCCCGTCACGGCTTCGGCAATCCAGAACACCAACCGCGGCGGCCCGACGGTGGCGTCGGACGCGATCGTCTGCAAGCTGCAAAGTTCAGGCGAGTTTCTCTCGTATTGCACGTATCTTGGCGGCGGCACTGGAGACGATCTCGGTTTATCAATCGCGGTAGACAGGGAAGGCAATGCATACGTAACCGGCCGGACGGAATCCACGGATTTTCCGGTGACGGCCGGAGTTTTGCAGCGAAGCCTCAGCGGAAGCTCTGACGCCTTCGTCAGCAAGGTGAATCCCACGGGCAGCGCACTGCTCTATTCCACATTTCTCGGAGGGACGCGGCGCGAGCGCGGGGAAAAGATCATTCTGGATCGCAGCGGGAACGTTTACCTTGGCGGCACGACCAGTTCGCCGAACCATCCGCTTGCGAACGCCATCCAGACCACGCTCAAAGGCGAGTCGGACGCTTTTGTGACGCAGCTAAACGCCGGTGGCAGCGCGGTCCTGAACTCAACCTACTTTGGCGGGAATGGCGAGGATATACTCCGCGGACTTGCCATTGACGCCAACGGAGATGTTCATCTGTCGGGCGAAGGCGACTCAACGGATCTGGCCGTTACCGCAAATGCCCTGCAGAAGCAGTTTGGCGGGGGCTTTAGCGATACGTTTTATGCCAGGCTCAGCTTTGCCGCGGCGGCCCCGACTCTCGCGGCTACTCCGCTGCGCCTCGAGTTCACTGGGGTCGCGGCTGCCGCCGTGCCGCCGCAAACGATCGCGGTGACGGCAACTCCGGGAGCCAGCATCCCGTGGATGATCGACGCAGGCACGACGACTGGCGGCAACTGGCTTAGCGTGAACCCCCGCATCGGCACGGGCTCCAGCTCCGTGAATGTCTTCGTTTCGACCACTGGTTTACAACCCGGCTCCTACAGCGGAACGCTGACGCTGATCAACAACACGACAAACGCGCGCGTTACTGTCGTTGTGATACTCACCGTTACCGCAGCGGGCGCGCAGATTCCGGCGAATGGCGTGGTACACGGTGCAAGTTTCCTGGTCGGGCCCGTCTCGCCCGGGCTCATCATCAACATATTCGGCTCCAATCTTGGCCCGCCCCAGTTGCTGGGTCTGCGGCTCAACAGCGCTGGCCTGGTCGACACCACGCTCGGAGAAGTACGCGTCCTGTTCGATGGCGTCCCCGCACCCCTCGTTTATGTCTCGGGGGGCCAGCTCGGCGCAATCGGACCGTATTCAGTCGCCGGGAAGAGTACAACGCAGATGCTGGTCGAATATAGGGGCATACGATCCAATCCCGTGACGCTGCAAGTGGTTCCCAGCTCGCCGGCGATCTTCAGCGCAGATTCGAGCGGCAGGGGTCCGGGCGCCATTCTCAATCAGGACGGCTCGGTCAACACCGCCGCCAACCCGGCCTCCAGGAACAGCATCATCGTGCTTTTCGCGACCGGTGAGGGGCAGACCGATCCCCCAGGCATCGACGGCAAACCCGCGATCGATGTGTTCCCTAAACCTGTCTTGCCCGTGCGGGTTGAAATCGGAGGCATCGAGGCTGAAGTGGTCTATGCCGGCGCCGCTCCGGGGTTTGTGGCGGGCGTGCTGCAGGTCAATGCGCGTATTCCAGAGTCATCGGCTTCCGGCGCGGCGATTCCAGTGACGCTGCGTGTGGGACCCCAGACCGGTCCAGGCGTAGTCACGGTTGCGATCGAGTAAACGCGGCTCGCACCCTGGCGCTCCCGTATACCGCTTGCTAAGGCCCGCGGCTTGGAAGTTATTTATTCTGAGTCCGGCAGCGAGCAGCATTGTAAGGCGGGACACCGAGGTACTCGCGGGCCTTCGCGTGGTGAGATCCGGCCCCGGCCGGCGGCCTTACTTCGTCTGCTTGCGCTCCGGGATCCTCTCTTCCGGGACGCAGAATTCTGAAATCGTCTTTACATTGCGCGCGCGAACAACTTCTTTATCACCCTCCTTGTCCAGCGTGCCCTCGACCGTTACCTTGTGCCCGACGTGGCGGGCGAAAGCAAGATCGGTGTAGCCGGCGCCGCGCAGCGTAACCAGGCGCTTCAGCTCGGTCAGCTCGGTGAGTACGAAGTCTTCGCCCTGCTGGTCCACGCAGCCGGTCAGCTTCATCACTTTCGCCTTGGGTTTGCCTTTCTCGGCGGACATGCGGTTCTTCTGAGCAGTCGCCGCAGGCTCCTTCTTCTCGGCCGGCGCGGCGGCTGCGAGCAATGCCACCAGCCCCGCCACGATCAATCGTGTCATATTGGCCTCCGTAATCTCGCGGTACGTCGCAGCCGCCCCGATGCAGCGACCCGCGCGTGTAACAGCCTTCGCGGCCCGGCCCGAAACCCTCGCTGCCGGTCACAATGGCGCCCTGTGCTCTCGCGGCGGCGTGCCACGTCTGTTAGACGCGGCGGAGGAGTCCAGGATCACGCTTTCCGCTACCATGGAACTCTATGAACCGCCGTGCTTTTGTCCTGACCGCCGCCTCGGCCGCACGCGTCATGGGCGCCAACCAGCGCATTCGCGCCGGCCTGATCGGCTGCGGAGGACGCGGAAGATATGTCGCCGGCACCATGAGCAAAGTGCCCGGCGTCGAGTTCACTGCCTTCTGCGACGTCCATGACGACGCCGCGTCCCGGGCGCGCGAGCTGCTTGGCGCCGGCGGGCGTACCTTCAATGATTTTCGCAAATTGCTCGAGCTCAAGGACCTCGAGGCCGTGCTGATCGCGACTCCCGACCACTGGCATGCCATTCCGACCATCCTTGCCTGCGAGGCCGGCAAGCACGTCTACGTCGAGAAGCCGCTTGGTCGCGGCATCCGCGAGGGCCGCGCCATGGTCAACGCCGCCCGTCGCTACAAGCGGACTGTCCAGGTGGGGACGCAGCAGCGCTCGGCCACACATTTTCCCGAAGTCGCGCGCATCATTCAGAGCGGCGATCTGGGGAAAGTCCATCTCGTGCGCGTCTGGAATTTTTTCAACATGTTCCCGAATGGCATCGGCCGTGAGCCCGACGGTCCCGTACCGCCCGGCCTCGATTGGGACATGTATTGCGGTCCCGCCCCGCTCGTGCCCTACAATCGCAAGCGGTTTCAGGTGACCTATCGCTGGTTCTGGGACTACGCCGGCGGTACCATCACCGATTTCGGCAATCATCGTTTCGACACCGTGCACCAGGTCATGGGCGTGAACCGGCCGGTTCCCCTCAAGGTAGCGGCGAGCGGCGGCCGGTTTGCGCTGGACGACGCCGGCGAGATGCCCGACGTCCTGCAGGTGACGTATGAGTATCCGAGCTTCGTCATGAATTACGAAACCTGTACCATCAGCGCGCACGGCCTCGGCGGGGGGACGGCGGGAATGAAGTATTACAACGCGCGCGGCGCCGAGGACCGCCCGCACGGCATGGCTTTCTACGGCACGAAGGGCGCGCTCTTTGCCGACCGCATCGGTTTCGAGATCTACCCTGATCGCGACGGCATCGAGCGCCGCACCCACAACACCACGGACGCGACGCCGCTGCACACGAAGAACTTCATCGAATGCCTGCGGGATCAGAAGCCGTCCCCGGCGGATGTCGAGATCGGCCACTGGGGCACGACCATCGCTCACCTGGGGAACATCGCCTACAAGACGGGTGTCAAGCTCCGCTGGGATCCGGTCAAAGAGGATTTCATCGACGCGCCGAACCAGGCGTCAGCGCTGCTCTACCGCACGCCGCGCCAGAAGTGGAACCTGGCCCGCTCCTGATTGCGTTTCACGGGCGCGGCCGGAGCGTGCGGGCAGCTGGCGTCGCCGGCAACCGCTCCCTCCCGGTCGCGCTCGGAATGAACAGTTACGAGTTTCAGTCGGTCCCGCGCTTGGTGGCCCACGGCGCGCCTGTGCTTTGGGTCTTGTGGTACAAGTAGCGACATGTCCATCTCCCGTCGTAACGCAATCGCGGGCATCTTCGGGTCGGCCGCCCTGCAGTCCGCGTTCGCCCCGGCTGAAGCTCTCGCACAGTCGCGCGGCAACAACGCACCCCTGACGCCGAAGTCGCCCCTGCGCGTGACCCGGCTCGAGACCTTTCTGGTAAAACCGCGCTGGCTGTTCTTGAAAATCCACACCGACGCGGGCATTGTCGGGCTCGGCGAGCCGATCACGGAAGGGCGCGCCCTGACCTGCCAGCAGGCGGTAAAGGAAATCGAGCCATATCTCGTCGGCAAAGACCCGCGCGCGGTGGTTCATCACTGGCAGGCGATCTACAGGCATGCTTTTTATCGCGGCGGGCCCATCCTGACGAGCGTCCTCAGCGGGATTGACCAGGCGCTGTGGGACATCAAGGGCAAAGCGCTCGGCGTACCGGTATACGAGCTGCTCGGCGGCCCGACTCGGACGAAAGTGCGCGTCTATTCCCATGCCGGCACGCCCGCCAGGATCAAAGAGGACATGAAGAAGGGCTTCACGGCTTTTAAGACCGGGCCCAGCCGCCTGCGTCCGCCGCACTATGTCGAGAATCCCCGGTTCGTGCGCAACGTGGCTGCGAAGTTCGCCGAGCTGCGTGAGGCCGCGGGCGATACCGGCGATATCGGCATCGACTTCCACGGCGCGATCAGCCCGGCGCTCGCGAAGCTGCTGATCAAGGCCCTCGAGCCCTACCAGCCAATGTTCGTCGAAGAGCCCTGCCAGGCGCAGAACCACGACATCATGGCCGAGATCGCGCGCGGCACGCACCTGCCCATCGCGACCGGCGAGCGTGTGTTTACGAAGTGGGGCTTCCTCGACGTGCTGCAAAAAAAGGCGGCAACCATCCTGCAGCCCGATCTATGCCACGCCGGCGGCATCACCGAGTGCCGGCTCATCGCGGGAATGGCCGAGGCGTTCTATGCCGACGTTGCGCCGCACAATCCGCTGGGGCCGATCTCGCTCGCCGCGGGCGTCCAGCTCGCCGCTTCGATCCCGAACTTCCTCTGCCAGGAACAGGTCAGCCTGGGCGACGGTTATCTGAAGAAGCCGTTCGTCGTGAAGAACGGCTACGTCGACATTCCGGCCGGACCGGGCCTCGGCATCGAGCTGGATGAGAATGTCATGGCGGACAAAATCGGCCACGACTGGCGCAACCGCGAGCTCTACGACGAGGACGACGGCAGCGTCATGGACTGGTAGCAGGCACACCGCCTCCCCGGAACGCCTCGAACCCCAGCCGCTCCCGAGGTGCAGCTTACTCGCGGCGATCACGCTCGATCCCAAGCTGCTGGCACTTCTTGTAGAGATGGCTGCGCTCCAAGCCGAGCGCGCGGGCGGTGTCGGTCATGCGGTAGTCGTGGCGCTTCAGCTCGGAAAGAATCACGCTCCGCTCATACCCTTCGACGCGCTCCGCCAGCGTGCCGCCCGCGCCCGGCACGGCTTCCTCCATGGCGACGGCGGGCAGCGCCAGCCGCATGGTGGAGGCCTGCACATCGCCATCGGCGAGCAGCAGCAGCCGTTCGGTCACCGATCGAGGGTTATGCCGCTGTAATTAACCATTGGCGCCCCCTACCGCGCGCGTCCCGATTTCGATCGCACAACGAGGGTTCGGATCGCCCCAGGAACATTGTGATATGAGCCTCGGTCTAAACCAGACAGCCTATGCGCCGCCGTCTCATTGTCGTCGCCATAACGGCCGTAATTGCCGTGTGCATTCTCGGCCGGCGACTCCTGTCCTCAACCCAACCAGGTTTCCAGGAGCTTCACGGATTCCTGAGCCATGCCAACCCTACTGGGATCATGTGCGAACTGCGCCTTGTGAGCGGAAACGCTCGCTTTCGCAGGGGGGAGTCTATTGCAATTGAGTTGCGGTTTTCCAGCAGTCTCGCGCACACGTACGGGGTTGACGCTTCTACATATGATCGCAGCGGCAGGATGTTGACTGAGCGGTTTGAAGTAGACCCGCGAAACGGCCACGCTGATCCTCTCGCGGATTATTACGGCACT
>JACOTZ010000321.1 GCA_016178155.1 Acidobacteriota bacterium | reverse complement strand
GGATGGGAACTTCAAAGGTAGGACGCACCATCCAGCATGAGCGCACTCCCAGGACGCCGGCCTCCAGCAAGGATGGATGGGAACTTCAGAGAGCGATCCCTCGGAAGCCTTCCGTTGGCGAGCGCGGCGGAGGGCGGCAAATGCAGCGAGGATCGGCAGAGGCGTGAGAAGAACGGGTGCGAGGCTGCGGGGCGATTCTGAGGCTCTCGGCCGCGGCTCCAGGAACCAGGATGTACTGCTGCCGAGCTGCCCTTGCCACCAGCATATTGGATCGCCGGAGGTTGCAAGTGACAGTTTGCGGGGCCTGTTGATCGTAACTCCCGTGCCGGAGCTGTTGGCTATTCGTATCCGCGCCGTCAGATCGAAATGGCGACTTTAGAATCGTGTGCCCGTGAGGGCCTGTCGCTGGGCTGGTCCATGGCTGCCGAACCAGCGCGACTTCAATTGCAATTCCAAGCAGGGCCAGCCCGGCGGAGCTATTGCACTGCGACGGTGACCTGCTGTTGCGAGTTACTGAGGTCCCGAATCGATGTCCTCCGGCACGACCGCGTTCACCTGGAGCATGCCGAAGACCTGGTAGGGGGCTGGGCCCAAGTATTGCATCCGGGCCGGCTGCCCGCCGATGGTGAGCGAAACCGGCGCGGCCGGACGAGGGAGGCCTGGGCCGAATCGCGCGCCGAGAAAGATGCTTCCATCGAGGATGTTCTGCGGTAACAGGGGCGGGACTTCCGTGGAGACCCAGGGCCCGGCGCCAGTCGCGAAGATCTGGATGACAGATCCCTTGGGCGCCGGATTGTCCCCACTGTTGAATGTGCCGTTCGCGTTCAGGATCGCACCCTGGCCGCGGCCGGTCTGCGTGGCGGTGAATACCCCCGGCGAAGTGTCCATGAGCGGCAGGGAGAAAGGGGGCGCACGCTGGTAGTGTGTGACTACTACCTCGACGCTCTTCTGCCCTGCAACTCCGTAGGGAACCACGGCATTGATCTGCATCGTGTTGACGTATAGCAGTGGGGCGGCGATGCCGTTGAAGGTCACCGTCGTGTCCCCGAGCGACGTGGGATACAAGCCGGCATCATCATACCGGGCCGCAATCGGCGGCGTGCTCAGGTCGGTTCCCAGGATCGAAACCATCGCGCCGGGAGAGACCCAGGGTTCGAGCGTCGCTGTATTCAGCACTCCCGTGACGCTAGGCGGCGGGGGACCAGACAGTCTGAGGGTCACGATGGTCCCACCACAGGCCCGGGGACACGGCTGGCCCGGGACGACGAAGACCGGGTCCGCTGTATAGGTTCCTGGACGCAGGTACGGCACGACATTGCGGTTCAGACCTACCCAGACCGCCGTTGGCGCGACTCCGCTGGAGGGCCACACCACGACGAAATCGGGGCGGCCTTCGCCGGTGGAAAAAAGTCCCGAGTACTTGACCTCCAGCTTGTCGACGCCCACGGGAGTGATTGTTATCCTCCGAATTGGCGATGGCAAGTCCAGTGAATTCGCTGTCACGAGGAACTCAAGCCGGTCTGGGGTCACCGACAGGATCTGTGCCGTGGTGGTGCGTGCCCCCACGAGCAGCGCGCAAACCAGCGGGACAGTGCGCGCAACGTCGGTCCTGCGTCTCATCGGCCCCCTCCCCCGGTGACCCTCAGCCTTATTGGGGCCGGCTGCTGCCCGGCAGGCACGGTGACCGGTATGGCGGTGGCGCGCGTCCTCGGCAATGGCACTCCGCCAGCGTCGGCAAGCTGAAAGAACGGGCTGGACACTATGATGTTTACGGTGGAGTTGAAGGGGACCAGGACCTGGTAGTTCTTCCCGCCGACGTCCCGCGATGTCACCGCCGCCGGTCGGAACCAGCGCGCGTCGTTCGCTACGCCGATGAGCAGATTGGCACCCGGCGTCCTGCCTTCGTCCTGGGCGAGCAATTGGCCGGGGTCATCCAGGCGAATCGGGACTACCGCGGCCTTCTTGATCACCAGTGTAACCACCGCAAAGCCCTGAGCAGCCGATAGAACCACGACCGGAGGTTGCGCGCCCCACTCGCAGGGGTTCAGCCATGTGCTCCTTGGGACTTGGGCACAGAGCTGATACGTGCCGTCATTCAGACCTTCGAAGCGGAACGCTCCTCCCGCAGCTGTAACCGCGGTCCAGCTCGTCTGCCGAACCCGTTGGGGATGCGGCGGCAAACGCCGCAAGGTCACGTATCCGCCGCCAATGTGGGTCCCATCGTCGCCCGTCAGGCTCCCTGTGATCACACCAGTGAAATTTAGCCTGGGCCTGGGCTGCTGCGCCAGGCACGAAGCCAGGCAGATCAATGAAAGTGTAACCATTCTCATGGCATTCCCTATTGAGTGGACCACCATCCCGAGTACTTCCACTCGCCGCTGTGGCTTGATAGGCCGTCATTGTCTATGGCAACCAGATACATGTGCTTCTTGTCAGCCAGCGACGACAGGAACTGAACATCCAGCGTCAATTTCAGAATCTTCGCCTCGGTCGCGGCCTGAGACAACCCCGTGCGGATCGTACAGAAGCCGTTATTCAGATCCGTTCCTTCGGGGCCGAGGATCGAGGACCAGGGCCAGCTCCAGAAAGTATTTGGATCGTCGAGAAACAGCTTATTGTTCAGCGAGGGATCGCCGGGAACATTGTAGAAATAAAGAAAATAGCATGCCGGCGCGTCGGGGCCCCCGATGCCAGTGTCGTCGTTGCCCGGGACGCTGAAGACCCCCTCGATGTACCTGATGTTGCCGGGCATGTCCACGTCAGAAACCGAAAACGTAAATACTTGGCGAGTGGCGGCGGCTGAGCACCGGGGGCCGATTTCCAGGGCCCCTGGGGCGGGATCCGACTGAACCGGAGTTGTGCCCGGGGCGATGTTGATGTTTCCGCTTAGCGTCACGATCGAATGGAGCCCGACCGCGGGCGTCTGCAAGACGTTGTCCCCACTGATCGTAACATTCTTGATCGTGTTTCTACTTTCATAGCGGTCCCCGAGGAGTATCCCGTAGGCATTCCCTGTAGACGTGTTCCCGCTGATTTCTACTACGTCAGTGTCCCGCGGTGTCGGGTCGCACCCTCCCCCGGAGCCGGAGGTCCAGACCAGAATCCCGCCTCTTTGACCGGCAGGGTGGGTGTTGTTGTTCAGCGTCTGGTTATTGTCCAGGACATGCAGGGAGAAAACGCTGTTTGCGCCGATGCCTTCCGTCGGATAGCCGGAGACCTCGTTGCGCCGTACGTCAATGTTTCGCCCCCAGAGTTCCAGGCCGTCGGTCTGCGGGTAGGTACTCGTCCCCCGCGCGAAGGTGTTGTCGTGGATCTGGATCGTATCGGCACACTTATCGAAGAATACGGTCCCGCCCTCCCCGTTGCCTACTTGCGGCTGGATGTAGTTGTTTTCGAAGCCTCCCGAGGGAGCTTTGTTGTCTCGCAACGCGAGCCATCGTCCTGCGTTGAAAGCAACTGCACCCGTGAGGTTGTTCTGGAATTTGTTGTTGCCCTCGATACGGATGTTCCGAGGGGCATATAGGGTTGTATCGTTTATGAAGTTGGGTTTGTTGTCACACGCGCGGGGGTCGGCGTAGCTCTCTCCCTCCACGCCCACAAGTACGCCAGTCACCGCCGAAGAGTTGACCGCGCTGTCGTGGATGTAAACATCGTTCACTTTCTTCCCTTCGGTTGCATTCGCGTAAAGCGCGAGCGCATGCCCCGTGGCGTCTTCCAAGTCCACATTTGCGATCGTTACGCTATAAGGTCCCGTGTAGTTGAACGGATCGGGAGTAGTGGTGTTCAGGCCAGTATTGGCCTGGGCGATCTCGACATCCGTGCAAATGAAATCAGGGACGCCTAGGATCGGATATGGCTCCGGCGGATCATCAGGATAATATTGCGTGATCCGGTCTACCATAGTGCCGCAAATCGTCTGTGCACGCGGGCATCCGCTGCTGCTTGGCGCAAGAGTGCCGCTTCCGCAGACGGTGAGATTCTGAATCGTGATTCCGCACGAGGTCGGATTGCCGGGGATACACGTCCCAGGGGTGGGTGCATCCACTCTGATGATCGGCTCCGTAAAGGCGGCATCCCGCACCAGCTTGGTCTGGGTGCGGTCGCCACTGCCGCCCGTCACGCTGACATTCCCGCGCGTGATGTTGATCCTGTTGATCGTGCTGGTGACGGTGTACGTGCCCGGCGCCAGGGCGCACGTCGTAAACTGAGTCAGGTTCTGGATGCAGTTGTTCAAGTCGGCTATCGAGGTGGCGGTGTATTGGCTGGTGGGAACAAAGTTCGCTGTCTCCGTCATCGCGCTGTTCATCGTGACGGTCAGGGGATTTGAGCCGCTGTTTACAGTCCCGGTGAAGCCGCTGAATTGGTAACCGCTGTACGGGGTGGCCGTGATCGTGACCTGGCTCCCGCTGTTGTACCAGCCGCTCGCGGGTAAGATCGTGCCTCCCCCGGAGGGGCTCACCGAGGTCGTGAGGTAGTACTGCTGCCCGGCCGGCACGGTCCAGGTTCCCATCGGCTGCCATTCCGAGTGCAAACCATACTGGTCGTACGCGACTAGGTATTCGTCTTGACCCCGGAAAACGACGTCTGAAACGTGACCGGAACGGTTACCGCGAGTTGCGTCCCTGAGGGGCTGACGTCATGCGCGAGTTGCTGCGAATCACGAGCGCTGACGGCGCAGCGGAAGTCCGATCCGCAAACTGGGCATCCGGACGACTAACCCGCTGGCCGTCAAGATATCATAGCACCAACATCGGCGTGTCGGACTACGGTTGTGCTCGTTACAGTCTCCGCGCAACTCCAGCGAGAACAGGAGCCGCAGACGACGGTTGGGGGGCTACTGAAGGGTCAAGCCGCCGAATCGATAAGTATACTTCCATAAGTGTTGTCCGCCCAAAGCGAGCCCCGGCGCGGAAAGCGCGGGGATTTGAGCCGGATCGGGGGTCACTTCCAGGATGATTTCGCCCCGCCCTGGAGGGAGCCCGGCAGTGGCGATCGTGGCAGTGCCGCTCGATGCCCGCGCCTGGATGAAGGAGTAGATGTCGGAGACCCCTTGGTGGCTCACAACTTTCAATGTCACCCAGGTGTCGGGATCGCCCCCGGTCCAATTCGCTGTCAGGCCGCGCGGCCCGCCAGTGGCGGGGAGCCGTACCACCGTTCCGGGCGGGAAAGATGACGTGATGTTGATTCCTGCACCGATCCGCAGGCTGGACTGAAATGACCCTACGTCGCCGCCGCTCGCCGTAACGCTAAAGGAACCCGGCCGGATGGTCCCGTCCGGAAGAACCGCGCGATAGACCCGCTGCCCCTCAACCAACTCCGCAGCGGCTTCCACTGGACTCAAGCCCGGCCCCTCGATGGTCACGCTGCTGGCATCGAGATTCGTGTAGCCCGGCAGCGGGCAGGAAGGACCGAAATCCTCAATCACACGGCTGCGACCGACCCCCTCAAACTCCATCGGTGGGGGCGGCTGTTTGCCAGGGGAGGAGGCGAAGGCGGCGGTGAAGGCCTCGGTTATGCGGCCTGGCTCGGTCCCGCTGGCCACCGTCCTTTCCCACGTGATTAGCCCGTAGCCTGCCGTAGGTGGATCGATACAGGCGCCCCCTTCCTTGCGAATGCTGATCGGGATCGGCTGGCTGCGGCCGGCATGCGTGGCCCCGATCATGAGAGGTACTGCACACCCTTCACGGACCGTATCAGGGATTCGGACGTTGACTTGGTCCAGGCCGACGAATCCGGGCGCGCGGCCCGCCCAGGAAACGCCGGCCCTTAGAGGGGTCGACGGGAACGACGGGGCGAGGTCAAATGCCCCGTAATATAAACCCCAACTCATCGCCAGGGACGGGGGATCTGGCGGCGCGGGACTGCCGTCCGGCGGCGCATTGAAGAATCCCACCAGACCGGTGCCATAAACGGTGATGAAGTCTCCGGGCGAAGCACTGTTGGATGGTGAGTTGAGGGACACGCTGCCATCGCTCGCGACGTTGAACACGGCGCCCCTCCCGCAGCCGCTGGCATCTAGCGTAAAGATGCCGAATCCTTCCCAGAGATCCAAGGGAACAGGGTCGCTTGACCCCGCCGAAGTTGTAACCACCATCAGAGTGCCCGAACGAAGCTGGATATTGAGCTGGCCGGGGGACACGTAGAAAATGGGAGCCGCGATTCCGTTCACTGTCACCGAGGTGCCGCCGAGAGTGGTGGGAAGCGGAAAAGCGCTGGCGGACTGGGTGACGGTCGAGAGATTCCTGCCGAAGACGGAAACGATGGAGCCGCCCGCTACCGCTTTGCCCGAAGGCCCGCCGGTGGCATAGCTGGCCGCGTTCACGACCCCGTGGATTACGGGTCTTTGGCCGCAGACGACGACGGTCGCCGCAACAAGGATCAGGAAGAGACGCACGCGGCTAATCCTCCTGCGGGGCCTGCGGGTCCCGCCCGGAAACGTTCAACGTGAAAACCTGATCCTGCCCGGTCAGGGCCTGGAACGGAACCCTTCCACCGGAGTTGTCTACCGGCAAGCCCTTCGAATCCGTCAACGTGACGTGCCGGCTGAACACCCACAGCTTCAGCGGCACCCCCGCGGGTATGCTCATCTGGTGGTCGCGGCCGCTCTGATCGGCACGCGTTATCTCAGCGGCGAGAAAGGCGCCGTTTCCAAACACCACTCCAATGATGAGGTTCGGCGCCCGCGACGGATCGTTCTTCACCGGCGGAAGCAGTCCTCCGGGGTCGTTCACCCGTATCTTCAGGAATACGCCCTTTTTCAGGACCACCGCCGGCCGGTGCACCGCTCCCGCGACCACGGTCAGCTTCGGCGACGAGGACCATTTGCAGGGATCCAGAAAGCGCGCGCCGGGAACCTCCGCGCAGAGCACATATTCGCCGGCGGGGAGGTTCGAAACAGCGAACGCCCCGTTGGTGTCCGATGAGATCCTGCTCCGCACGATGGCCTCTCCGGGCGCCGGTCGTGCCCGAGCAGCCGGACCTACCAGCCGGGTAATGCGGGAGTAGGAGACCACTGCGCCTGCCATGGGGGCGCCGTCCTCGGCGGTCACTGAGCCCTGCATCGCTCCAAATCGCGCCTGGGCTAAGGCGCAGGCAGTCAGGAGAACGGTTGAAGATAGGATTTTCAGAGAATTCATTTTTGTTACTCCAATCACAACGCCGCGGTCGCGCCGGCTGCCACGGTACCCTCACTGTTGGGTGGGCGTATAAGGGCCGCTTCCCTGAAAGTTGACCCGCTGGTTGCCCGGGTATTTGAAACAGTCGCCGGAGGGCGATTGCAGTTGCATCCAGGGGCGGAATACCACGCTACCGCCGGCGAGGGCGCTTTGGTTGAACCCAGCCACGGTCTCGGCCGGAGCATTGAGCGTCCCGCCTTCGCACAACGCGCCCGCGCCGTTATCTGTGTTGCTGTGCGTCTCTCCGAGCATGACGGTGGCGGTCGACGGGAAGCGGGCGATATAGTTCACGATGTCGTCAAAGTCGATCCTAGCCTCGCTCTGGACGGCCGCCGCCGCGTCGTTCGGCACGCAGTGCGTGTTGGAATCGGCTACGCAGGGGCGAAGATGAACGTCGAGGATGTTGGGCTGTGTCCCATAGCTCGGCATCGGGAACATGTCAAAGGGGTAAGTTCCCTGTCCGTTATCGCAACTGAGGAATCCAGTCTCGTCTCCAATAATGCGGCTGTTCGGAATGCCGATCCGCCCTCCGCCGATGGCGGCGGCAATCTGGTCGGCACCCATCGTGCGCGCGTAACCGGCGTACACGCTTGTGCAATTGACTCCTGCAAGGGTGGAGTTCGCCCACGGCGCGGCCCAGGTCACCCGCCCCGGGTCGAAACCATGCAGGCTCATGTAGTAGCGGAGTGCGTCTCTGACGTTCGCTTGGCCGGAATCCCCTTGGGCGTTATCGACGATGAACCGCGCCAGAGCCGGGAAGACTTCTATATTGAGCTCCTGTTCGAAGTCGAGCTCCGACATCGTAAGCTGCGTTTCCTGCGCCGCGGCGAGCATGGCGTCGATCACGTCGTACTGGTTCTGCCAGCCCACGAAGTATGGGTTGACGGGTGCGCAGTTATAAGCGTTGTTGTTGTCCTGGCCGATTGGATAATAATCGCTGCCGCCCACGTCCTTCCAACCTATCGGTGCGGTTGGGAAAAAGTAGATCGTGTCAGGCGCATCGGCACAGAGGGGTTGAGAATCACCCATAGGCGACGAGACCTGCGACTTGGGCTTGGAATAGACCGCGCCGTGGAGATGGACCGGTGTGAGCGTGATGTTCTGAATCCCGGCATTCTTTACATCCCCGAAGAAATCCTTCACCCGATTGATCCAGCTCAGATCCGGGGGACTCAGGTTCCCTTTGTAGCGCACCTGCGTCCAGTTCTGACCACAGTTTACCAGCGGCGTGGAATCCTCACCGCATAGTGTGAAGAAAATCCGGAGCCCGGAAACACCCTGGGCGCGTAGCTCCGCCAGCACCGTCTGAAAGCAGCCCCGGATCGATGAGCCGGGAGGGCAACTGTAAGGAAACTTCGAACTCGCCAGGTGGGCGTA
Source organism: Acidobacteriota bacterium (assembly GCA_016178155.1). Classification (GTDB taxonomy): domain Bacteria; phylum Acidobacteriota; class Terriglobia; order Bryobacterales; family Bryobacteraceae; genus JACOTZ01. The sequence continues at coordinate 481 of JACOTZ010000321.1, read as the reverse complement.
GTCGTATTCATCGAACGGCATGTAGCTCAGGCCCACTTCCAACCGGCTCGGCCCGTAAATTGTCTGCACGGCGGGACCGATCGCCAACGTGAAGGTTTTCGTGGCCGTGGCGCCAAGGCTGTCAGTTACTTTTATCCAGAAGCCATACGTCTGGCCTGCTCGCGTTGGCGTGCCGCTCAACACACCACCGGCGGAGAGGCTGAGCCCTGAGGGGAGCAGGTTTCCGTTAGTCGCCGGATCCTGCACCGACCAACTGTAAGGGGGTGTTCCCCCAGTCGCAGCAAGTGTCAGTGACGAATAAGCCACTCCCCAGGAACCGCTCGGCAGCGGTGAGGTGGTGGTGATCGTCACAGCCGAAGGCAATTGTGTGAAATTCGCCGTCACGCTCTTCGTCCCGTTGATCGTCAGATTCTGTGGGTTCGTGGTCCCGGTCAGGTCGCCGGTGAACCCCGAGAATTGGTAGCCGGCGTTGGTGCTCGCG
>JACOTZ010000093.1 GCA_016178155.1 Acidobacteriota bacterium | reverse complement strand
ATTGACGGCACAGTCTTGCGCGTCCACATGCGGGTGGGTGAGCTCTACAGCCGGTTTGCGCCGCAGCCGATCCTCAGCCTCGCCGATGTTTCGACCCGGCGAGTGCGCGCCGAAGTGGACGAGCAGGACGTGGGGCGTGTGCGCATGGGCCAGAAGGTGATCGTATCTTCCGACGCCTACCCGGGCAAACGCTTCTCGGGGATGGTCAGCCGTTTGTCCTCGATGATGGGCCGAAAATCCGTCATCACGGGCCATCCTTCGGAGAAATCTGACCGTGACATCCTCGAAGTGCTCGCCGACCTCGACCCGGCCGCCATGGCCCTACCGGTCGGATTGCGGGTTACGGTGCAGTTTCTAAATTAGCATTTAAATAGTAATTCGATTTACAACTATCTCCCGGCTCGCCCCTCACGCTCGCCACTTTGAGGTTCAACGGGGATTTGGCGGAATGACAGGAGTCCGCAATCCTCTTCCTCCCTAGCCCGCGTCCAGCCCGTTCTAGTACCAACTGCATATACCCTCGAAAGAGGAGGGTATATGCTACCCACTGCTACGTGTTCCTGATTGGCACAAAAGGGCTTGACAGCTTAGGTGCTTTCACTTAGTATTGTTACGTGCCGCGTATTGTTACGTGCCGCACGGCGACGATCAATATGGGTATTTGCGCTGGTGATAGTGAGCGTGCTTACGCTCGCACCCACGCCGTCCTGGGGGACTCCGGTCTCAGGGGACTTAGGCATCGGAGGCTCAAGTGCAGAGGTTGCTGCGACATTTTTGAACTTCCTCTGCAATCCCGCGCTGGGGGCATGTCCGCTGGACTATGGCAACTTCATCGTTACCCAGGGTACGAACGACTTCGTGGCTGTTTTGTTCACGGGCGGTCTTATCCACAGTCTGAACCAGGCCACGGAGCCGATCAATGAGCCGTTTCTGCTTTTGAACTTCATGTTCTTTGCTGCAGATCCGGACATTGCGCTCCATCTGACGTTTATCCCCACCGGTGTCTCCGGCCAGGCAGATTGCTTCGCCGCGCCGGCCACGGGTCAAACATGCACGCCGGTGATTCCGGCTCTGGTTACGGCCGCCAATCCATTGGGGCTGTCACCGTTCAACCTGCAAAATCTTCCAGGCGCCCCGCTCTCGTCGACTGCCTCGTTTGCGGTGGCCGGCATTGCGGAACGAATCTCCACGGGTGAGCTGAGTAACTTCGTGGGCCGGTTCAGTGCTTCGTTTGGCGTGCCTTATCAAAACCTGCTGCTGCAGTTGGGGGCGGGGGAAACGATTACGTCGCCGTATGAAGCCACTTTCGAGGTCACCGTCATCCCAGAGCCGGGGACCACGATGTTGATGCTGGGTGGATTGCTCGTCTTCGCGGGATCGATTGCCCGGCGGCGAGTGAGGAAGTAACCGGCTTACATAAGCGCTTTCGGACAAGCCGCCGTCCGGGGCGGTTTCGTAACAATTTCGACGAACAACAAACCAGCGGAGGCCCTCCTCCGCTGGTTTTGCTTGTGTGCCGAGCATGCCGAGCGCTCGGGGACTGAAGGTCCTCTTGAGGCCTGGCTGGGAAACGGCCGCGGCTTTTGGTCTGGCCGGCAAACCTCCGCTTCCAGCGCCGGCCGCATGACCCCTCTCGCCGTACAATGGGAGTTCGATGCGAACCCCGTTGATGGCAGGCAACTGGAAAATGTACAAGACGGTCTCGGAGACCCGCGCGTTCTTCGAGGCTTTCTCGCCGCTGGTGGCGAAGTCGACGCATTGCGAGATCGCCATTTGCCCGCCGGCGGTCAATCTCGCGGCCGCAGTGGACGCGGTACGCGGTACGCGCATCGCCATCGGCGCCCAGAACCTGTTCTGGGAAAAGCTGGGGGCCTACACGGGCGAGATCTCGGGGGCGATGCTGAAAGCCGCGGGCTGCACCTGGGTGATCATCGGGCACAGCGAGCGGCGGCAATACTTCGGCGAGACCGACGAGACCGTGCTTAAGCGTACGCGTGCGGCTCTGGAAGCAGGCCTGCAGCCGATCGTCTGTGTGGGCGAGCGCATCGAGCAGCGCGAGGCGGGCCAGACTGAAACCGTGCTGCGCGAGCAGTTCGCAAACGGGATTGCGCCGCTGACTCCGGACGCCTTCGAGCGCATCGTGATCGCGTACGAACCGGTATGGGCGATCGGCACGGGCAAGGTAGCGACGCCGGAGATGGCCGCGGACGCGCACCGGTTGCTGCGCCAGCAGGCACGCTCGACCTTCGGGACCGAGGCGGCCCTGAGGCTCCGCATCCTCTACGGCGGATCGGTAAAGCCCGACAATATCCGGGGCTTGATGGCGCAGACGGAGATCGATGGCGCGCTGGTGGGCGGCGCGAGCCTCGACCCCGTTGGCTTTGCTTCCATCGTCAATTTCTGAACGGCGGCTCTGGCAGGTGGAGCTGGATGCAGTGAGCCCCTGACCGAAGTTCGTCGCCGACAGGATTTCGAACCGCTTGCTGACGCTCGCGGCTCAGTAAGTGCCGTCAAATCAGCGGAAGCGTTCTGAGCCACGACCGTCAGGGAGTGGTGGTGACGAACCTCGGCTAATCTTCAAATACCACCTTGTGGGGCTGGCGGAGTACCCAGTCCGTAACTTCGCCGGAGAGTGAGAGGGCGCGCGAGCGTGACTTCAGGAACTCGAGCACCTCGGCGCGGCCCCAGGCCTGCTTCGCTTTGAAGCTCACGAAGCGCTTGCCGGCGGTCTCGGCCTCTTCGGCCCGCCGCGCCAATCTCGCTTCGTGCTGGTGGCGGTCGCGCGTCTTGGGTTCGAGCTCGACCGCCAGGTCGATGTCTTTGACCTTTGCTCCCTTGATCAGGTAAGGGCCGTAGAGGAGGGCGCGCTTGACCCGGAAGAGATAATGGTCGTCTTCATTCACCGTGGCGACGCGCTCGAGGAATTCATCGAGCTTGCTCGCGGCGGTCTCGCGCGTAATCGTCCCGGCGCGCGATACCCCGGCCATCAGGTTGCCTGGGGCGGTGTTCCGGTAGGCTCCGCGCGCGCCCTCTATCGGCTCGGCGTAACCGAAACTCTCGAGTGTGCGAGCGACGGTGCGGGCGGTAGCGGTATCGAGCACGAGCAGCTTCTGCAGGTCTTTGAGCGTCCATTGCGGCAGTTCGGAGGCCTGCTTGAGGAAGTCGCGAACGGCGGCGGCGGAAACACCACCGAACGGGTCCGGGGATCTGCCTGTTTTCGCCACGGTCTACACGCCAGGCTTCACGAGAGCGTCAATTAAAATAGGTAATATCACCGTGCGAAAGGTCCTCCTGCTGATTCTGCCCTGTGTGCCCGCGCTGGCGGGGGAATATGCCGTGCTGCACAACGGCTTTCGCATCCAGGCTGAGCGCCACGAAGCAGCCGGCACGATGATCCGTCTCTACACGGAACGCGGCGTCACCGAACTGCAGGCATCGCAGATCGCCAGCTTCGAGCTGGACGAGCACGTCGCTCCGCGGCCCGCACCGGCTCCCGCCCCGGCGGCTGAGCCTGCCCCGCAGCCTTCGCCGGCTGAGTTGCTCGAACAAGCGGCGCGCAGGAATGGCTTGCGGCCCGAATTCGTGCGCAGCGTTGCCTCCGCTGAATCGGCGCTGAATCCCACGGCCGTGTCGCCGAAGGGAGCGATCGGACTGATGCAGCTCATGCCCGGAACGGCGGCGGAACTGGGAGTCGATCCGAAGGACCCGGCGCAGAACGCGGACGGCGGCGCGCGCTACCTGCGGGGTCTGCTCGAGAAGTACAAGGGCGACCCCGACGGTGTACGGCTCGCATTGGCAGCGTACAACGCGGGTCCGGGTGCAGTCGAGAAGCACGGCGGCAGTATCCCGCCCTATCGGGAGACGCGGCAATACGTCGACCGCGTCGTCGGAAAATACCTGAACGAGATCAAGCGTTAGCTGCGCCGTCCCGTATTCCCGCTTGCTAACGCGCGCGGCTCGGAAGCGTTCATTCTGAGCCCGTCATATGAAGCATGGCGGCAGCATTCCGCCCGGTCAGGAGACGGACACTCCGTCCCCCCGGTGGGTCCGAAAGTAGCCGGTGAAGTTCCGGCGGGCTTCAGGCGGCGCACTCGCCGCGGCCGAGCTTCAGCGAGAAATCCGCCTCATCGCCCCAATCCTTGAACAGATCGGGGAAGGGTTCGGCGGGCTTGATCAGGTCCGCGACCATGGCCCGGAAGTGCTCAACTTTGTGCCGCATCACGTATTCGCGGAACGTCTCGCCTGCGAGCCGGCTGGCGCGGTAGTGATCGAGAATGCGGGTTACGGCCGCGGGCGCGAGCCGCGCCGGAATCGAGCTGATGGCGAGGCCGAAACGCATCATGCCGCCGCCATCGTAGCCTCCGCCGAGCAGCATCTGGTAATAGGGCACTTCCTTGCCGTCGATCTTACGCGAGTTCCCATAGAACCCGAGGTCGGCGATCCAGTGCTGGCCGCACGAGTTCGGGCAGCCGCTGATCTTGATGGTAAGCTTGCGAATCTCGGGATCGCCATAGCTGGCGACGGCTCCCTGCAGGGCGGCTCCCAGCGTCATCGACTTGGTCAGCCCCAGGTTGCACGTCCACGCGCCCGGGCAGGTGGTGACGTCCTCGATTTCATGCACGCCGGTCGAGGCGAGCCCGAGGTCACTCAAGGCCGAGTAGACGCGGCGCAGATTCGCCACCGGAATGAACGCCAGAACGACGTTCTGGTCGATCGTGAAGCGAATCAGGCCGTCGCCCGCTTCGCGCGAGATGCGGGCCAGCCCGCGCATCTGGTTCCCGGTGAGATTGCCCTGGTCGACGCGCACGTCCACGAGGGCGTAGCCGTCCTGTTTCTGGCCGGCGACATTGGTTTCGAGCCAGCGGTCAAACGCGGGATCGGGCGCGGAATTCGGCTGCACGATGGGCAGCAGGGCGCCGCTGCCCAAGGCCTGCGGGTTGAGCTCAAAACCCCCGAAACCATCCGGAACCTCTTCGGCCGGAGCGATCCCGCCGTGCTCGACGATGTCGGCATACGCGCGTTCGATCTGTGCCTTCACCCAATCGAAGCCGCGCTCGCGAATCACAAACTTAAAGCGCGCCTTGTTCTTGTTGTTGCGGTTCCCGTGGGCGTTGAAGACGCGCAGGATGGCTTCGATGCGGGGGATGAGCTGCTCTTCGGGCAGAAACTCGTCGAGCAGGCGAGCCTCGCATGGGAGCGGTCCCAAGCCGCCGCCGATCACCAGCCGGAACCCGCGTTTGTTTTCGCCGTGCTCCTCGCGAATCACGGCGCGCGCGCCGACGTCGTGAATGGCGCCCACCATGCAGTCGCTCGCGCAGCCGCAAAAGGCGATCTTAAACTTCCGCGGCATATTGTCGGTCAGTTCCCGGTGCAGGAACGTGAAAGCGGTGCGCTGGGCGTACGGAGTAACGTCGAACACGTCATCGTGGCGCAGCCCGGCGGTGGGGCAGGCGGTGACGTTGCGAACGGTGTTGTAGCAGGCCTCGCGAGTCGTGAGACGGACATCGGCCAGCAGGTGCAGGATGGTGGGAACGTCGGCCAGCGGGATGAAATGAAACTGCACATTCTGACGGGTCGTGAGATGGCCGCGGCCGTGACCGTACTTGTCGGCGATCAGGGCAAGCTGCTCGAGCTGCCTGGCCGTGAGCTTGCCGCCGGGCACCTTGGTGCGGACCATCTGCACGCCTTCCTGCCGCTGCCCGTACACGCCCCGGCGCAAGCGCTGGGCGCGAAACTGGTCGTCCGTGATCTGGCGGGCCGTATAGGCCTCGGCTGCCTGGCGGAAAAGCTCGATGTCTTCGCGGACGATCCGGTCGTAGTCAGCCTCGACGCGCTGCTGCTCTAAGACCTTGTCCAATACCGCTTCGACGTAGGCCATGGGCGGCAATCTCCTTCTTCTCTATAGAGATTACCATAATTGGCCCTGGGATGCATCTTATTTCATTCCGAGAGCCCCACTCAGGCCGCGGCTGTTAGCGGCGGATCGGCCGGCCGGGAGGAATTCCGCTCGGCTGCGGGCAGCGTCTGGAAGGCTGGCTGTGCGGGACGATAAAGCTTCTCCCGCGTGCTCCAGCATTGCTTCGCGCAGTGTAGTAAGCTTTCCATGGTGGAAGTACGGCGGCTAACGGCGGCTCATTGGCAGCGCCCCCCAGAGCCCTTCTTTGTGAGAAATTTGCGGTTGCCTTCAAAGAAGCCTTGCGAGCCGGCCGCCTGCTGCATGTCGAACAACTCGGCATTGGGATCGCTCAGTCCGCTGCTCCGAGCGACGCGCTGCGCCGCTGGTTCCACGCGTCTTCCGAGCCCTGGGAGGCGTTTCGCGATCGCTACTTCGCAGAGCTGGATCGCCGGCCGGAGGCCTGGGAGCCGATCCTGAAGGCGGCGCGAAACGGAACCGCGACCTTGCTCTACGCGGCCCGCGACCAACAGCAGAACGTGGTCGCGTTGCGAGAATACCTCATGAGGCAGCTACAGCTACGGAAGTGAGCGTGAACCGATGCGAATCCTTACCATCCGGCATGTCCCGTTTGAGCATATTGGCCGGATCGCGGAAACTCTCGACTCGGCCAAGGTGGATTGCACTTACCTCGATCTGTACCGGGAGCCCGCGGCGGCCTGCTCCCTGGATTCGTTCGCCGGCGTGATTGTGATGGGCGGGCCAATGTCGGCCAATGACAATATCGACTACATCCGCCGGGAGCTGTGCCTCCTCGAGGAAGCTTTATCGCTCGGCAAGCCCGTTTTGGGCGTCTGTCTTGGCGCGCAACTACTCGCTAAGGCGGCGGGAGCAAATGTCTTTCGAAATCCCGTCAAGGAGATCGGCTGGGCATCCATTCATTGGACGGAGGCGGCCCGGCAGGACCGGTTGTTCGCCGGCCTTGAACAGCCCGAAACCGTGTTTCACTGGCATGGCGAGACCTTTGACCTGCCTCGCCGCGCCGAATGGCTGGCGTGGTCGGACTCATGTCGAAATCAGGCATTCAAGATCGGCCGTGCATACGGGCTTCAATTCCACCTGGAGGTGACGCCCGAGATGGTGTCCGACTGGTTGCGCCAGGAGGCGAATTGCGCCGATGTGGCCGGTTTGGCGGACCCCATCGATCCGGGCGCGAACGTCACACGAATGACCGAGCTTTCAGCGACCGTGTTTGGCCGTTGGTGTGAGATGGTCAAATCGGACGCTCCAGCGCGCCGCCCAAACTGAGGACCACGCGCCGGTCGTTCCCGCATACGGTTTCGCGCGGATGCGAGCCGCGATCGTCAGGCGTGGTTGTCCAACACGGCGCGGCACGCCACACCAGGACGTAACCTGCAGGAGCCTGCAGCCGCCGCCCAGCCAACGGGCCCTGACGCGGTTGGCGAGGCGGCTTGTGATGCCCTGATTGCGGGGACGGAGGCTCCGTCCCCGAACACTGGAGTTTATGCTCCAACAACTGCGGGCGCAGCGATCTGCTGCAAAACATAAGGCAGGATGCCGCCGTGCCGGTAGTATTCGGTCTCCTGCGGCGTGTCGATGCGGACTTGCACCTCGAAGCGCTGCTCACTGCCATCGGCGGCAACGGCGCGGACCTGGGCCCGCCCCGCTCCGGGCGCCGCATGCGCGATGGCGCCAACTGATTCGGCGACTCCGCTGACGTGGTACTCCTCGTCACCGCGCAATCCCAGGCTCTCGCGTGTGTCGCCCGATAAAAACTGCAGCGGCAGCACGCCCATGCCCACAAGATTGGAGCGGTGGATGCGCTCGAAGCTTTCCGCAATCACCGCGCGCACGCCCAGGAGACGGACGCCTTTGGCCGCCCAGTCGCGAGAGGATCCCGATCCGTACTCCTTACCGGCGATGATCAGCAGCGGCACTCGCTCCTGCTGATAGCGGACGGCAGCGTCGTAGATGAACAGCCGCTCGCCGCTCGGGAAATGCGTGGTCCAGCCGCCCTCCGTGCCCGGCGCCAGTTGGTTGCGCAACCGGATGTTGGCGAGCGTGCCGCGGACCATCACTTCGTGATTGCCGCGCCGCGCTCCGTAGGAGTTGAAGTCCGCCGGCTTCACACCGATGCTGATGAGGTGCTGCCCGGCGGGACTCTCCACTGGAATCGATCCCGCCGGAGAGATGTGATCCGTGGTCACCGAATCGCCCAGCATGGCCAGTACCCGGAGGCCCTCGAAATCGTGCACCGACGTGGCCGGGCCGGGCATCTCGTCGAAGTACGGCGGATTCTTGATGTAGGTCGAGCTGGGGTCCCAGTGGAAAACCTCGCCTGTGGGGACCGGCAGCGATCGCCATCTCTCGTCGCCCGTGAACACTTCCGAGTATTCCTTCTCGAAAAAGTCACACCGGACGGATGCCTGGATGACGGCGTTCACCTCGTCCGGCGTCGGCCAGATGTCGTCCAGGTAGACCTTCTTGCCCTCGAGGCCGGTGCCGATGGGCTCGCTCTGCAGATCGATATCGATGCGCCCGGCGATTGCGTACGCGACCACGAGCGGCGGCGATGCCAGGTAGTTGGCGCGCACCAGCGCGTTGATCCGGCCCTCGAAATTGCGATTGCCGCTGAGTACGGCGGCCACCACGAGCTTGTCTTTCTGGATGGCCTGCGCGACCGCCTCCGGCAGAGGTCCGCTGTTGCCGATGCAGGTAGTGCAGCCGAAGCCGACCAGGTAGAAGCCGAGCTGCTCCAGGTAGGGCAACAACCCCGCATCGCGATAGTAGTCCATCACTACCTTTGATCCCGGCGCCAGGCTCGTCTTCACCCAGGGCTGTGTCTTGAGTCCCCGCTCGACTGCCTTCTTTGCGAGCAGCCCCGCCGCCATCATGACCGAAGGATTCGAGGTATTCGTGCAGCTTGTGATCGCCGCGATCACGACCGATCCGTCCGCAACCTCCATGACGGTCCCGTTGCTCGCGGTCAGAACCTTGCGGGGCCCTCCGGGCAGCGCCGATAGAAAATCCTTCTTGACCTGTTTCAGTGCTATGCGGTCCTGCGGCCGCTTCGGCCCGGCAAGCGAGGGCTCAACGTCGCGCAGATCCAGCGTGACCGTATCGGTGTAGGCCGGTTCCGGGCTACCGCTTGTCAGAAACAGCCCTTGCTCTTTGACGTACGCCTCCACCAGCGCAACCTGCTGGGGCGTGCGATTCGTCATGCGCAGATAATCGAGCGTGGCTTCGTCCACAGGGAAAAAGCCGATGGTCGCACCGTATTCCGGCGCCATGTTGGCGATCGTCGCCCGGTCGGCGAGGCTGAGGCTCTGTATGCCGTTTCCATAGAACTCGACGAACTTGCCGACTACGCCCTTGGCGCGCAGCATTTGGGTCACGGTGAGCACCAGGTCGGTCGCCGTCGCCCCCTCCGCGAGCTTTCCCGTCAGCTTGAACCCGATCACTTGAGGCAGCAGCATGGAAATGGGCTGCCCCAGCATGCAGGCCTCGGCCTCGATACCGCCCACACCCCAACCCACCACGCCGAGGCTGTTGACCATGGTCGTGTGCGAGTCCGTGCCCATCACCGTATCCGGGTAGGCCTGCACGTCGCCGTCGACACGGTTGGGAAAGACCACGGGCGCCAGGTACTCGAGATTTACCTGGTGCACGATGCCCGTATCCGGCGGCACGACGCGGAAGTTCCGGAACGTCGTCTGTGCCCAGCGCAGCAGAGCGTAGCGCTCCTGGTTGCGCTGGAATTCGAGCATCGCGTTCAGCTCCATTGCCTTCGAGCTGCCGAAATAGTCAACCTGGACGGAGTGATCGATCACGAGATCGACGGGGATCAGCGGGTTCGCCAGCTTGGGATCGGCGTTCATGGCCCGCAAGGCATCACGCATGGCCGCCAGATCCACTACCGCGGGGACGCCGGTGAAGTCCTGCAGCAACACACGCGCGGGCCGGAAGTTGATCTCCTTGGATTTCTTGATGGCTTCCCAGCGCGCTACGTACTCGATGTCGCTGCCTCTGACGGTGCGGTCATCTTCGAACCGGAGCATGTTCTCGAGCAGGATCTTGATGGAATAGGGAATCCGTGTGAGCGTCCCGACGCCTGCTTTCTCGAGCGCCTCCAGCCGGAAGATCCGGTAGGACTGGTCCTTCACCCGAAGAGTTCCGAGAGCTCCGAAGCTGTTAAGAGTAGTCATGAGTTTGGGGGACCCGCGAATGATTGGCAAACCGGCCGGAAGGACAGCCCGCCTCGCGGGGTTGCTAGTCGTATTTTATCTCCGAATGGCCCCAGGCGAGACGTACGGAGCGAGGCGCCGGAGTTCGCTTGCGGATTCACCGGCAAGCCGGATCGCAAATCGGTGGCTCGAGCAGATCCCGAAGAGCGGGCCAGGTGGGAACTCCGGCGTCCGGGTGACTCGCCCAGCCGCCTGCACACGTCTGTTTCGCGACTTCGCCTTTGACCCCGGCGGACTTGCCGGCTGGCCGAGTCACGCACGCCCGGGCAGCCACCTGCCGCTTTCCGCTGCTGCGTTGATCGACGAATCGCGGGGAGTTGCCCTTTCGCCTAACACCCGCTAGAATCAAGGATTTGGATCACACACCTGGAGGATTCATGTCCATTGAGCAGAAGGTGAAGCAGATCATCGTCGAGCAGCTTGGCGTCGATGAGGCCCAGGTCGACAGCACGGCTTCGTTTGTCGACGATCTCGGCGCCGATTCGCTCGATATCGTTGAGCTGGTCATGGCCTTCGAAGAAGCGTTCGACATCGACATCCCCGACGAAGACGCCGAGAAGATCTCGACCGTCAAAGACGCTGTGGCCTACATCGAGAATAAGACCGGCAAGAAGTAAACAGACCGGAGTCCCCAACTTGTCGCGAAGAGTTGTCGTTACAGGCGTTGGCCTGCTGTCCCCCGTCGGCGCCACCGCTGAGGAGACCTGGCGGGCGATCCGGGAGGGCCGGAGCGGAATCAGCCGCATCAGCCAGTTTGATCCGTCCGCGTTCAACTGCCAGATTGCGGGCGAGGTTAAAGACTTCGACCCGGCGCGCTTCATCGAGAAAAAAGACATCAAAAAGATGGGGCGCTTCATCCAATTCGCAATTGCCGCGTCGGACTGCGCGCTTTCCTCCGCCAGGCTCAAGATCGCGGATGTGGACGCCGCGCGCGTCGGCGTCTACATCGGCAGCGGTATCGGTGGGTTCGAAGTCATCGAGCGTGAGCACCGCGTCCTGCTCGATCGCGGCCCCGACCGCATCTCGCCCTTCTTCATCCCCGCCACCATCATCAACCTCGCGGCCGGATATGTGTCGATTCGCACGGGCGCCAAGGGCCCCAACTCCGCCACGGCCACGGCATGCACCTCGAGCGCACACGCTGTGGGCGACTCGTTCAAGATCATCCAGCGCGGCGATGCCGATGCCATGATCTGCGGCGGCACCGAAGCCGCGATTACTCCGATGGGCATCGGCGGCTTCGCGGCCATGCGCGCCCTCTCCCGCCGCAACCACGAGCCTCACCGCGCCAGCCGTCCCTGGGACAAGGACCGCGACGGATTCGTCGTGGGCGAGGGTGCGGGTATCCTGTTCCTCGAAGAGCTCGAAACCGCCAAGCGCCGCGGCGCGCCAATCCTCGCCGAGATCGTCGGTTATGGGATGAGCGCAGACGCCTTCCACATCACCTCGCCCGCCGAGGACGGGGATGGCGCCTTTCGAGTGATGTGCGCCGCCATTCGCGATGCCGGCGTCCGGCCCGAGCAGATCGACTATATCAACGCGCACGGCACCTCGACCGAGGTCGGCGACAAGCTCGAAACGGTCGCCATCAAGCGCTGCTTCGGCGAGCATGCCCGCCGGCTCGCGGTCAGCTCCACGAAGTCGATGACCGGCCATCTGCTGGGCGGCGCCGGCGGCCTGGAGGCCGGCATCACCGTGCTCGCCATTCGGGACCAGGTCGCTCCGCCCACCATAAATTATGAAACGCCCGATCCGGAATGCGATCTGGACTACGTGCCGAATACCGAGCGGGCGATGCGCATCGATTACGCGCTTTCGAATTCTTTTGGCTTTGGCGGCACCAACGGCAGCCTCGTGTTTAAGCGCTATGAGGGCTAGTTTGGCGTTGGGCTTTATATTTGACGACCGCTCCCTCACGGTCGCGGCTCACAATGAACACTTTCGAGCCGCGCGCGTCAGCAAGCGGTATGCGGGACGGCACACTACCCCGTATGTCTTACGACGGTTGTCGCGAGGCGCAGTTTCTGAGCCGCGTTTCCGCAAGCCGGAGCCCCGCCGGGCGGACCGGCCATGAAGATCCTGGTCGCGATTAAACAGGTCCCCGCCCGCGATTCGCAGCTTCGTGTCCAGTCTTCCGGCCGCTGGATCGAACAACAGGATGTCAGCTTCGAGATCAACGAGCCGGATGCCTACGCACTCGAAGCGGGTCTCCAGCTTTCCGAGAAGGCCGGAGGCGAGGTGGTCGTCCTCTGCGCCGGACCGGCCGGCGCCGCGCAAACCATCCGTGAAGCACTCGCGAAAGGCGCCCACCGCGCCATCCACATTGAACAGGATGACCTTGGCGCACTCGATCCTCTGGCTGCCGCGCAGCTTCTCGCGGCCGCTGTGCGCACCGAAGCGCCCGACCTGATCCTCACGGGCCTCCAGTCCGATGACGCCGGCTACGGCCAGACCGGTGTTGTGCTCGCCGAGCTGCTCGGGCTGCCGCACGCGACCATCATCATGCAGGCGGAGCAGTCTGGCTCCGGAATCCGCGTCAAGCGGGAACTCGAGGACGGCTGGTTTCAGCACATCGAGATGCCGCTGCCGGCGCTCCTCACGATTCAATCGGGCATCAGCAGATTGCGGTATGCCACCCTGATGGGAATCAAGAAGGCGCGCACCAAGGAGATCAGGCGCGTCACCGCCTCCGACCTCGGCGTCACCCCGGCGCCCGTGCTCTCGATCGAGCGTATCTACGCGCCCGAAAAAAGCAAGCAGACCCAGATGCTCGAAGGCGCGGCCGGAGAAGTCGCCGCGAAGCTGGTCGAGAAGCTGAAATTCGAAGCGAGGGTGCTATGACATCCGGCGCGCGTTTCTCACCGCCTGCTCCGCGAGGCAAGCGCCACCGGTTCACCCGGCACGCACCTGGTGTGGCCACTGACGCGAGCCGAACCGGAGTGCAGGTGAGAACTGGCGCTTACGACGTCGCGAGGCTTCCATGAGCGGCGTGCTCGTCATCACCGAGCAGTTCCGTGGCGCGTGGCGTCCCATTTCGTGGGAGGCGCTGGCGGCCGGCCAGCAGCTCGCCTCGCAACTAGGCACGAAGGCTGGCGCCGCGGTGCTGGGCTCCGGCATCGGCACGCTGGCCCAGGAACTCGCGGGCAAACAGCTCGACCGCGTTTATACCGTCGATCACGAGTTGCTTGCAACCTATACGGCCGACGCTTTCACGGCCGCCGCCGAGCAGCTCGTCAGACAAATGCAGCCCGAGTACGTTCTGTTCCCGCATACGTACCAGGTCCGCGACTTCGCGCCCAAGCTGGCGGCGCGCTTTCAGCAGGCGCTCGTCAGCGATGCTACCGCCCTGGCCGTCCGCGGCGGGCGCGTCCTCTTCACCCGGCAACTGTTTCAGGGCAAGCTCAACGCCGACGTGAGCTGCGGCGGCCCGCCGCCCTGGTTCGCTTCCGTTCAGGCCGGCGCCTTTCGTGCCGACCAGGTGCGGCCGGGCAGCGCCGCCATCGAAGCCGTGCCGGTCTCGCTCGATCCTGCTCTCATCCGCACTCGCGCCGAAGAGCCATTTCGCGAAGCGCAGCGCGCCGTCGATCTCAGCTCGGCCGAGCGGATCGTTTCGGTGGGGCGCGGGATCCGCGAAAAAGAGAACCTGGGGATCGTCGAGGAGCTCGCGCAAGCCCTCGATGCCGAGCTCGCCGCCTCGCGTCCCATTTGCGACAACGGCTGGCTCCCCATGGAGCGCCAGGTCGGGAGCTCCGGCCAGACCGTCGCCCCCAAGCTCTACGTCGCGGTCGGAATCTCCGGCGCCATCCAGCACCTGGTGGGAATGAAAGGCGCCCGCACCATCGTCGCCATCAACAAAGATGCGAACGCCCCCATCTTCGAGATCGCAGACTACGGCATCGCCGGAGACCTGTTCGAGATCGTCCCGGCCCTGACCGAGGCGGTCAAGAAGGCGAAGGGCTGAGCAGGTCCGCCGGAGCGCCGCGGCGGCCGGCCGCCGCCCACCCTATTCCCGGGCAGAGCCCCGTCCGGGCGTCTTGCCATCTGCTAGCCTGTATTTCATGGACTGCACACGCCGCAGATTATTCGCCAGTGTCGCCGGGGCGCTCAGCGCCTCTCAGCTCGCTCTTCAGGCGCAGACGTCTTCGAAAGCCGAGCGCACCAAGTGGTCGATGCCCGGGCTGCACCCCGGCCGCGTGGTCGCAGTGAACCACCCGGGGTCGATTGTTTCGGGGCAGTACCAGCAGGCAGCCGTGTCGGAGATGATTCGCCGCGGCATGATGGAACTCACGGGCGCGCCGGACCTGACCGCCGCCTGGAAGCAATTTTTCGAGCCGGGCGACGTCGTCGGGATCAAAGTGAATCCGGTCGGCCAGCCGCACGTAATCTCCGATGCCACGGTCATGCGGGAGATTATCGCCGGCCTGCGCTCCGCCGGTCTCAAGCCGCAGGACATCGTCGTCTATGACCGCTATCGCAACCAGTTTCTGCGAGCCGGCTTCGACAAGTGGCTGCCCCCAGGCGTCCGTACCTACTCTGCCACGGGCGATTATGACAATATCCAGCAGGCCATCGAGGGCTACGACCCCGACCACTACCTGGATATGGCGCTCACGCTTCCTGGCCAGGATGCCGGCAGCCTGACGGCGCGCCGTTCCTACGCGGCGCGCTTCATTACGAAAGAAATAAACAAGCTGATCAATCTTGCCGTGCTGAAAGACCATCAGTCGGCCGGTGTGACGCTGGCATTGAAGAATCTCTCGCACGGGCTCGTGAACAACGTGAACCGCAGCCACTCGACGAAGACGCTCAACGCCTGCGGCTCGTTTATCCCGGCCGTGGTCGCGCTCCCCGTCATTCGCAACAAGGCCGTGCTGCACATTATGGACGGCGTGAAGGCGCTGTATCACGGGGGACCGGGCGCCAGGCCGCAGTTCGTCTGGGAGCACAAAGCGATTTACTTGGCCACCGACCCGGTCGCGCTCGACCGGACCGGCTGGGGGGTCATCGACGAGAAGCGCGTCTCGCTGGGGATGAAGCGCCTGGTCGAGGACACGCCGGACAAGTTCAGCACTTACGTGCATCGCCAGCCGGAGCATATCGAAATCGCCGGCGCGCTCGGGCTCGGCCAGTGGGACAAGATCGACCTGCGAAAGATCAGCCTCGGCTGATCCGAGAGGCGGCGACAGAAGCCCTCCTGGCCACATTCAGTCTTCTCCGGTGCAGACGCTGGCACACGTGTGTCAGATCGGACCACGAAGGCCGACCTGCTCGCAGTGTGTACTCCCCACGCGGGAACTCCGGCCCCTGGCGCGCTGTCTAACCACATACAGAGCCGCGCCGCCCATGATCGAAGCGTACTCGCTGACCAAGACATACTCCGGAATTCCCGCGGTCAAGGACGCAACCTTCTCGATCGGGCGCGGGGAGGTGCTCGGCTGCCTCGGCCCCAACGGTTCGGGCAAGAGCACGACGGTAAAAATGCTGGTCGGTCTCCTCGAGCCCTCGCGCGGCCGCATCCTCTGCGGGGGGCGCAGCATCCGCGAGGACCTCGCCGCCTACAAGCGCCGCCTCGGCTACGTCCCCGAAGAGGCGCACCTGTACGGGCACCTCTCCGGCCTCGAGTACCTTGAACTGATCGGTAGTCTCCGCGCCATGGACGCGCGCGTGGTCCGCGAGCGCAGCGAGGCCCTGCTCGAACTGCTGGCGCTGCGCCTGCACCGCCACACCCCGATCGCGTCTTACTCCAAGGGCATGCGCCAGCGCATCCTCATCTGTGCCGCGCTGCTGCACGATCCCGACCTGCTCATCTTTGACGAGCCGCTCTCCGGGCTTGACGTGACGACGGCCCTCGTCTTCCGCCACCTGATCGCCGAGCTTGCGCGCCACGGCAAGGCGATCCTCTACTCTTCGCACGTCCTCGAGGTCGTGGAGAAGGTCTGCACGCACGTGCTTGTCCTCCACCAGGGCCATGTCGTGGCTTACGATACGATGGCCGGCGTCCGCCGGGCCGCATCGCAGCCTTCGCTCGAAGCGGTCTTCACCGAGCTGACGCAGCAGACCGATACCGTCCGGGTTGCGGGGGACATTCTGAGCGCGATGAGCCTGCAATGACGACTCCGGCAGAGCGCCTGCGGCGCGGCCCGTTTGCCCGTCTGACCGCACATTTTTTCCATGGCTTCTTCGATGTCGAACTATTCGGTGAAGGATCCCGCCTCGGCCTGGGAGCGATTCTCAGCATCCTCGCCTTTCCCGGCTTGGTGATGTCGATATTGCTATTCGATAAATACTCCTCGCTGCTGCGTTTCCTGCGCAATGTCCGGAGCTTCGATCGGGAAGCGGCGATGATTCCCGACAAGTACACGTTCATCGTTTTCTCGATGACCGTAGCCGGCGTGCTCACCGTGCTCCGCTGGGAGGCCCTCCTGCCTGAGCGGCGGGACTGGTCGAATCTCGCGCCGCTGCCCCTCTCCACACGCGTGTTGTTCACAGCCAAAGCGCTCGCGCTCGCAGCCTTCATTGCTCTGTTCACGCTCGATCTGAACGCCGCTTCGACGCTGCTGTTTCCGCCGATTGCGATCGACGATGCGGGCGCGCTGTCCGATCTCGCGCGGTTTTTTGCCGCTCACTTCGCCGCCGTCGCCGCCGGGACTCTGTTCGTGTTCTGCGCGCTTCTCGCGCTGGTCGGCGCGCTGGTGACGCTGCTGCCCTCGCGCACATTCCAAAAGATCACGCGCCTGGTGCAGTGTGCCGCGATTGCCTCGCTGCTCGGGATGTTCTTCCTGACCCCGCTCGTGCTGCGCAGCTTGCCCTCCGGCGGGCCCGCGCACGGATCGCTGCTGCACTGGCTGCCTTCCGTATGGTTCCTGGGCCTGTACCAGAGCCTGCACGGCTCGCCATCTGCCGTCTGGCAGTCTTTGGGCACGACGGCGGCGGGCGCGCTGGGGCTCGCCGCTCTCGCCGCTGTCCTGTTCTATGGCGCAAGCCACCGTGCCTTCGCGCGCCATGCCGCCGAGGCGCCCGAATTGGCTCGCGCGGGCCTGCGTTTTCCCGTTGCGCTGTTCGCGCTTGTCGATCGCATCGCTTTGCGCGATGCCCGCGAGCGCGGGCTGTTCCGGTTCGTCCTGCGCACACTCGCGCGCAGCCGGCGCCATAGTGCCGCGCTCGCCGCCTTTGCCGGCGCCGGCTTCGCTCTCGCCCTGCAGATGGCGATCCTCTCGACGACCCGCCGCCTCCAGCCCAACACTCTCACGCTCGCGCCGCCCCTCGCCATCGGCTTCTGCCTGCTCGCCGGACTGCGCTTCGCCTTCGGTGTTCCTTTCGATCCACGGGCCACCTGGCTTTTTCAGATCGCCGTGGCCGCCTCGGACGCGCAGCCCGCCCGGATCGCTCGCAAGGTCATGACGGTAACGGTTGCACTTCCGCTCGCCCTGGTCACATTGGCGGTTTACACGGCCGTCGTCGAACCCGCGCTGGCGGCCGTTCACGCGCTGGTTGTGTTCACGGGCTGTCTTTTTCTGATCGATGTGCTCGTGGTCGATTTCCGCTCGATTCCCTTCACTTGCGCCAACCTGCTCGGCGGCGGCAACGCCGTCCTCGGCATCGCCATGCACATCATCGGACTCCTCGTCTTTGTCGACCTCTTCGCCGCGATCGAGATGTGGATCTACCGGCATCCCATCGTGCTGCTGCCGGTTTCAGCGCTACTCGGCATCGTATGGTTCGCAATCCACCGCGCTGCTTTTGCGCGAGAGCCTGTCGTGTTCGAGTCCCAGGTGGACCGGCTCGAGCTGCTGCGCCTTTCCGAGTAGCGCCGGCGGATCCGAGTGGTGAGCCGGTCCGACGCGAAATCAGCCGATTTCTTCGTTGGCGCGGCGGAGCAGCGCCCGCATGTACGCGATGATGTAAGCCGTGCCGGCCCGGCGGAAGCTGCCATCGCCGGCAAGCTGGGGGACGTGGTCAGGTTCGGCCGCGCCGCTGAACTTTACCCGCCGGAGCGCCTTCATGACTTCCGCCATGTCCATGTAGCCGTCGTCGGGGAAGGTTTCCTCGAAGCGCGGCAGCGGTGAGCTGACGTTGCGGAAATGAACTTCGAAGATCTTGCCGCGGCCGCCGAAGTCTTCGATCATTCCGAAGACGTCCTTGCCCATCTTGTCGCCGCCTTCCGACCACGTGCCGGCGCAGAACGTGAGGCCCCAGTTCGGGCTGCCGCCGGAGATCTGCTCAGCGCGCCGGTAGCCATCGTAGTGAACGAAGAGTTTGGCGACGCCATTCATCTTCGCCACCGGCGGGTCGTCGGGATGAAGCGCGAGCTTCACGCCGGCCTCCTCGGCCGCGGGCAGCACGGCTTTCATGAAGTAGGTGTACGTGGCCCAGATGTCCTCGGCCGAGTACTCGCGCTCGAAAGCCTGTTTTTCGATCTTGCCGCGGAAATCATCGAGATTAAACTCGCGAGTGCGGTAGCCGCGGCGCTCGACAAAGTTGGTGGTGTAGGTATTGGCAGGGTGGAAATCGTAGGAGGCGACCGGAATTCCCAGCTTGCCGCAATCGCTCAGGAAGCGCCGGTAGATCTCGATGTGCCTGTCGCGCTCCGGCCGGCCGAGCTGTACGTCGGGGTGCCGGTAGGCGGACTGCACGCCGGAAAAGATCCTGATGCCGTATTTCTCGAACCGCTTCTGAGTGGCGCGGAGATACTCGAGGGGTGTTTCGGCCGCACCGAACTCGGCGCGCACCCAGCGCATCCCGATCTGCTTGAGGAACAGGATGTCGTCGTCGGTGATGCCGCGGGCGTTGACTCGATGCGCGATCTTCGTGTTCGCCGGGTCGAATTCGGCGATCTTGGGGCGCCCGGCCCGCACAACCGCGGGAACCAGCGCGCCCGCCAGCGTGCCGAGCGCGGCGCGGCGTTTCATTTCTTTCCCCAGTGCTTGTCGGCAAAGTCCATCCAGCGCTGCCAGTCATACTCGGTGACGTCGTGCTTGCCGGCGCGGATGTGGTAGCCGATGGTTTTCATGATCGGCTGGTGGATGGCGGGCATGGGCGCGTCGCCTAAATCCTCCTTGCCGAGCAGGCGATAGACGGGGCCGGCGTGCCTGGCGGCGAGGAACTCCCCGAGCGGGTCCGCCCATTGGTCCTCCTGCGCGCTGGTGATGTAGACCGGCCTCGGCGCGATCGCAGCGATCAGCATGTGCTGGTCCATCGGCAGCGCCGCCTCGTTGTCGTTGTACTTGTTGAAGCGGTCGCAGAACCAATGGGGGAAACTCGTGTTGAGGTGCCTGGCCGTCTCTCCGAAAATCCGCTTGCTGAGCGCCGCGCCGCCGGCTCCGGAATCGTTCGAGATCACGATGGCAAAGCGCTGGTCCTGTGCCCCGGCCCAAAGCGACGTTTTGCCGAGTCGTGAGTGGCCCATCACCGCGACACGCTTGGCATCCACGTCCCGATCCGTCTCGAGGTAGTCCATGGCACGGCTCAGACCCCAGGCCCAGGCGCCGATTGAGCCCCACTCGTCCGGAGCGGGCCTGGTTTGTCCAGGCTTGTAGAAGAGCGGTTGCACTCCGTTCTGGAAGCCGTCATCGAAGTCGGGATCGAGATCTCCGTAGTAGATGGTCGCGAGGCCGTATCCGCGGGCCAGAATCTCATCGATTGGCCAGCGCGAGGCGGCCGAGCCGCGGGATTTCCCGGTCGCGCGGTTGTTCTCCACGCCCGCCCGCGGGTTGTTGCGCATCCAGTTCGTGTTCAGGTGGATACCGGGTTCGGCATTGACGGCGTGGTTGCCGTTGAAATTGAGCCCGAGGAAAATCGGCGCCGGTCCCCTTGACTGCCGGGGCAAGTAAATCAGGATGTCCATCCTGGGGCCGCTTTTCTTGCCGGTGAAGAACACCGTGACCTCTTTGCGAACAGCTTTGCCCGCGAGCGCATTACGGTCTATGGAGGCGAGCTCGAAAGTCATGCCCTTCGGACGCCCGCCCGGAGTACGGCCGTAGACCTCCGTTTCAAACAGGCGCAGGATCTCCGCTCGACGTTTTACCCAATCCGCGGGAGTTTTCACACGCGCGCCGTTTTGGAAAATCAGCGGGTCGGGCAACGTATAGGGCGGAACCTTGGATTCGTCGTAGTTGGCGTTCCGGGGTTGTGCCAGGCCAAGTGCCGCAAATGCGAAGAGGAGCGAGTACTTCATCTCAGCCAGAGTACAACGGAAGGCGGACAACCTGCACTCTCACGGATCCGGCCGCAACGCGCGCGGCAAAGACCGGCGGCTAACCGCCGGGCAGGCCGCGGTTATGCCGAGGCAGAAAACTCGCGCCGCGGCCGCGCAAGAGGGGACTGCGAGTTTCTGGCGAGAGTGCCGTCCGACCTACCGCTTGCTAATTCATATTTGGGTCCTGTTTCTCCTGGTCGAGCGGCTCCTTGAGGAGGCGGTCGATGTATTCGAGCACATCCTTGCGGGCTTTCGGCCTCGAGCAGCTCCTCCACCTCCGCGCCCAGCCCGACCCGCCCCAGGTCATCGGGGAGGAGCACCTCGCCCGGCCCGAACCGCCCGAACCGCCCGAACCGCGGCCGCGATATCCCTGGCGGGCTGATGGCGTTAAACTGGGAACGAGAGATCGGGGCCATGGTTCTTAGTGCCAATGAAGAATCGCTTATCAAAGTTGTGCGGATGCTTCCGCCGGACGAGGCCAGAAAAGTGCTAGTTTGGGCGCAGCAGCTCGCGGATCTCGGGTGCGACCGGCGAGTTGAG
>JACOTZ010000320.1 GCA_016178155.1 Acidobacteriota bacterium | reverse complement strand
GTAGATCGTCAAACGGTCGGAGGCGCTCCACGACGGGCCGTACACGGCCGCTTCCAGGTCGAGCTTGCGACGACTCTGATGCACGACGCGGAGGTTGGCCGCAAGACCATAGGCGACCAGGTTTTCGCCTCGCGCCAACCGCTCGAACAGCTCCTTCTGCCGGCTGCGCCACTCGGGGCCGAGGCCGCGGATGTCGATGTAGGTGCGCGCCTGGCCGATCGGCACGAAGTCGACCGTGTGCGTGTCGCTTGCGCCGATAGCGGCGACGCGATAACCGCGATTCAGCAATCCAAGCCAGTCGCGCACGGGCTGCAGGATGTCGCTCTGCATCGCGCCGGAGTTGACCACTTCCATCGCGTTCGCGAAGACAGGCCGCCCGTTCAGGTTCTCGCCCGCTGAGGAGAGGTGGTGCGAGGGATCGAAGGGCCGGTAGTTCGAGTGCAGATCGCGCGGGTGGTTCTGGATAATCACGCGGCCGCCGGGCATGTCCTGAATGCTGCGCGCGAGCTTCAGCCAGTCGCGCTCGCGGACCTCGGGGGCGGGCGCTTCCCGCGGCAAAGGGAAAACGTTGAAGTGCCCGGTCGCCGTCGTCACTTCCATGCCGCGCACCGGTAGAAGGAGACGCTCCAGGCCGAGCTCGCGGGCCGCCTGCGAGTAGTCCGAGGTGCGGTTGTGCTCCGTGGCAACGACGATATCGAGGGCTTCGGCGGCGGCGGTGAGGATGCGCTCGCGGACGGCGGCATCGCCGTGGCCCGAGAGCTCGAGCGTATGGACGTGGGTGTCGATGCTGACGTAGCCCGGCAGCGTCACTTCGCGGTGGAGCCGCAGTTGCACGCGCCCGCTCTGGCCGGCCCTGAGCCGGACCGGTTGTGAGGGCGCGTCATACTCCCATCCGCGGGAGGCGAAGATCCGGTAATCGCCCGCGGGCAGACCGAAGCGCGTGCGGCCGGAGGCGGTGTAGACGACGCCCGTGCGCACGGCTTCCCGCGCCGGGTCGCCCAGCGGAGCGAGCGGCATGAGCGCGCCGGAGCTGTCGACAACCGTGATCTTGACCGGGAGCTCGCCGGCATCCACACTGACCGTTGCCTCGCGCAGAAGCTCGCGCACGGGCTGCGGGTACAGGCGGGCCTCGCGGATCTCGATGTCGTCCGGGACGCGGCCGGATGCGGTGGCGATCTCCAGCGTGTTGGCGCCCGCGTGCAGCGCCCCCGGGGGAACAACCAGAAGCGCCCTCATGTCGCGCTCGTCGGCGGCCAGCGCGCCCAGCGCGCGGCCGTTGAGGCGCACCGTCCACGTTGCACTCTTTACGTCCCGCTGCCTGAGTGAGAGGGCGTACTCAGACGCGTTCGGTTGGGCCGCGAACGTCAGTCGCAGCGCCGGTCCGGCCGCTTGCTCCGGGAAGTCGTCCCACTCCCGCTCGGCGCCCGAGCGCAGGTGGACGGGCTGGTCGAGAATCGGGATAGCGTCCGCCTGGAGCGCGGCGCTCCAGAAGAGCGCGAGCAGGATCATGAGCACTCCCCTTAAGGTAGCGGCTCGCTCCCGCGGCTCGCGAGCGGGCTCACCCGCTACATTAGTAACAGCATGGACTTCGTAGGAAAAACCGCAGTTGTGACCGGGGGCGCGAACGGCATCGGGCTGGCGACGGCGAGACTGCTGCGGAGCCGCGGCGCCGACGTGTGGGTGTTCGATCGCGAGCAGGAAAAGCCGGAGGAGGTGGCCGCAGCGTTCACCGCGCACGGCGCTTCGGTAGATGTTGCCGACTTGCAGTCGCTCGAGGCCTGCTTCGCGAGGGTCGAATCGGTCGATGTGGTCGTGGCCAACGCGGGAACCGTCATCTATCACAGCCTGTCCGCGACCACCGCGGAGGAATGGAACCGCGTGATCTCTGTCAATCTCACTGGCGTGTTCTACACGGTGCAGCTTGCGGCGTCGCGCATGAAGCCGCAGCGCAAGGGCTCGATCGTGCTGACGGCCTCCACCAACTCCTATGACGGTGAGGTCGATCTCACCGCCTACAACGCCAGCAAGGCGGGAATACTCGGCATCTTGCATACGGCGGCCAACGAATTCGGCCCTTACGGCGTCCGCATCAACGCCGTGTGCCCGGGCCTGATCCGCACGCGCCTGACCGAGTCCCTGTTCAATTCGCCCCGGGCGTTGAAGGAGTATTTCCGGCACATCCCGATGGGCCGCGGCGGATCTCCCGAGGAAGTCGCCAACGCGATCGTCTTCCTCGCCTCCGACGCCGCTTCCTTCATAACCGGCACTACCCTGCTGGTGGACGGAGGACAGATGGCGTCGAAGTTCGGAACGTGGACCGAGGAGCGCGCGGACTTCTTCGGCGACCGCTGGTGGCTCCGCTAGAGGTCGGCGACCCGACTCCGCGCAAACGAGGAGATGCGCGCCCTGCTCCCCCATCATCGGCCCTGGCCGAGGTTCGTCACCACCACTCCCTGACGGTCGTGGCTCAGAACGCTTCCGCTGATTTGACGGCACTTACTGAGCCGCGCGCGTCAGCAAGCGGTTCGAAATCCTGTCGGTGACGAACTCCGGCTGGCGCTCCCGGTGACTCCGGGGCGAGTCTCGCGCTTCTACCCATGAGAGAGCGGCCTTCTGCTCCACACTTACTCAGGAAGTGCGCGACTTCCGAAATTCGCGCCGCCGCACTCAGCCCCGCCGGTACGGATTCGAAATATAGCGCTGCGATTCCTTGGCGGCTTCCGATTGCGGCGCGACCGCGATCGCCTTCCGGTACGCATCGATCGCCTCGTTGCGGCGGCCCTTCAGGTCGTAGCTCTGCCCCAGCCGCATCCAGGCCATCACGCCCGTGTTCAGGTCGAGTTCGCCTGCCTTGGTCGTGACCCGGCGCAGGTTCTCAATCGCCTGGTCGAGTTCGTTGTACCAGAACAGCAGGTTGCCGCGGTAATAGAAGATCTTCTCCATCGGCAGTGAGGCGAACCCAGGCGCGCCGGATCGCTTCAGCCGCTCGATCTCGGCGAGCTGCGCCAGCGCCGGCTCCTTGCGCCCGAGGTCGCCGTACATCTGCACGATCTCAAGCCGCGCCAGGTAATTGCGCGGAAAGCGCCTGAGGAAACTGCTGAGCAGCGGGATCGCTTTGTCGGCCTTGCGCTCGCGGCGATAAATGGCGGCCAGCAACACCTGCGCGTCGTAGCGGTTCAGACGGCCTTGGTTCGCGACCAGCTCGAGCGTGCGGATCCCCGCTTCGCGGTCGCCCCGAAAGCCGATCAGAAAACCGAGCAGCTTCCAATGCCAAGGCAGGCTGCCAACGACGTAATCATGCACGCCCTGCACCAGGCGCGCGTCCGTCAGCGTGGGATCGACCGCCGTCGCCTGGTTATGAAGCTTGCGCGCCTCCGTGCCGTCGCGCAGCGCGTCGCGCCAGGCCTTGCGCACCAGGAAATTGTAGTTGGCCCGCAACCCGTGAGCGACGCCCAGCGAGTACAGGGCCTGCGTGTCCTTGGGGTTCTTTTGCAGCGCCGCTTGCGACAGCGCTATCGACTTATTGAGCTGATCGAAGAAGAACTTCTCGGTCGCGGGCGTCGTCTGGACCTTCGGCCGCCGCAGGAAGGGATTGCCGCCGCTCACCAGCTCGGTCTCGAGGGCGCCGGCGCGGAACAGCTCGCGGTAGAGCACCGTCTGGGCGACGTGGTTGTACGCGTTCGGGTCGTTCGGACGTTCCCGTGCAAGCTGCTCGAACTCCCGCAGGGCGAGGTCGTATTCGAGGTTGTAGAAATGCTCGAAGCCCTCGGGCAGCTCCTGCGCCCACGCCGCCGCCGCCAGCATCAGTACGAATACGGCTCTCATGCCGGCACGGGCGCCTCCAGTTGCGCGAGCGCCCGGCGTGCGTGCTCGGCCACCAGGGCGTCGCCCGAGGCGGTCAGGCGCTCGAGCCCCGGGCGATAGCGCTCGTTCCCGGTATTGCCCATCGCAATCGCCACGTTGCGCAGGAATCCCGAGTACCGGGCGCGGGTCACGGGCGAGCCGCGGAACAGCGCCCGGAAATCCATCTCGCTCAACTCCGCGAGCCGTGCCAGATCGGGCGCAAAACAGCGGGCGGCGAAGGCGGAATCTCCTGTGGCCGGAGCGCGCGAGTTCCAAGGACACACGTCCTGGCAGATGTCGCAGCCGAACACGTGGCGCCCCATGGCGGGCCGAAGTTCCACTTGAATTTGTCCTCGTAACTCAATGGTGAGGTAGGAGATACATCGTCTGGCATCGAGAACGTACGAGGGGCCGTCTGATGCCCAGCGCGGCACAATCGCCTCCGTCGGGCAGGCGTCGACGCAGCGCGTGCACGTACCGCAGCGGTCGGCGGCCGGCCAATCCGGCTCGAGCTCGAGGCTCAGCAGCAGCTCACCGAGAAAGAACCAGGAGCCGTGCTGCTGGTTGATCAAACAGGTATTCCGCCCGATCCAACCGAGGCCGGCGAGGCGCGCGTAAGACCGCTCGAGCAGCGGCGCGGTATCCACACAGATTTTGTACTCGAACGTACCCGCCGCCGGCGTCAATCGCGCCGCGAGTTCCTCGAGACCGCCGCGTAGAATATCGTGGTAATCGTCTCCCCAGGCATAGCGGGAGATCCAGGCGCGCTCGGTCTCGTCGAACTCGGTCGAGTACGGCTCCGGACCGTTATACAGCTTGCCCACGCAAAGGATGGAGCGTGCGCTCGGCAGCAGTGAGTGCGGATCGAGGCGCCGCTCGGCGCGGTAGCCGGTGAGATAGCCCATCGCTCCCGCCATCCCACGCGCCGTCCATTCGAGGAACCACGCCGCATCGGGGTTGGGGATGGCGGGTGCGACGCCGGCCAGCTCGAAGCCGCACTCGCGGGCAAGATGCTTCACCGCCCCGGCGTCCATCTACTCCTATCCTAGCCCGCATACGTCAGTTCTGGCCCGCCCAGGGGCATGAGACACAACGGCGCCGGCCGCAAGCATAATACGGACTCGGGTGGGGCTTATATTGGAGTCCGTACGGCAAAGCCTTCTTCAAGGAGGGACATGATGAAGGCTTCCGCAATTACACCGTTGTGTTCGACAAGCCGAAAGACGGCATGATCATCATGACCAACAGCTCCAACGGCGAAGGCATCTTCTAAGGAACTTCTCGAATCCTTGCTGGGAGACACCTTCACGCCGATCACCTGGGAGGGATACACGCCTTACAACGAATTGCCGCCCCGCAAGCCCTTGCCGAGGCGCACTGAGATTGACCTTGCACCAATACTCCTTGACCGATTGGTTGGCCGGTATGCTGTGCCGGGCGTGGTGCTGAAAGTTACGCGTCAGAACGGGCACTTGTTTCTCCAGGAGAATGAGGAAGCACCCGGGCAACTGTTTCCGGAAGCAGAGCTGCGTTTCTTCAGCAAGACCTCAGACGATGTTGTCACTTTTGAGTAATCCGACGTCCGATCGTCCGCCGCGAAATATCAGCAAACGCTACGCCGGTAGTCGGGTCTTGCCTCTGCGCCGCAAACTTCCGGATCGCGCAATCCCATCAGAACTGGGAGAGAAAAAGCTTCCCCGTTGAACCAGTCGAATTCGCCCACTCGGAACGCGTTCTCAATTCACCCTACAAGTGCTCTGTGAGTCGTTCCGGATCCAACCCAAATCATCCGCGCGGAACACCAAAGCCGTTGCATCGTCGGCTTGAGTTCCATCGGCAAACTCGCTCATCCCATCGAAAATCGAACTGATGATGGCTGCCGCGGATCGACTGCCGTTCCGGCGAACTATGGACTCCAAGCCTTGTGATCCCCACTCTTCCCCGGCGCCGTTGCTCGCCTCGGTGATCCCATCGGTGTACGCCACAAAGACATCGCCGGCGTTGAGCGTAGCAGTGCCCTCGACATAGGGCCCGCTATCGAACATTCCAACGGGCGCGCCGCCCTTCTCAAGCCATTCGAACGAGTGGTCTTGCCGAAACAGCATGGGCGGGGGGTGCCCGGCGTTGACGTAGCGCAACGTGCGCTGGGAGTGGTCATAGATGCCGCAGAAGACGGTGACATAGCAGTCGGGGAGCGATGCCTTATGGAAGTAGGAGTTAACCGTGGCCACGGCCGCGGCAGGCGACTGTCCCCAAAACGACAAAGCCAATCGCAGAGCGGTTTGCACGCTGGAGATCATCAAGGCGGCTGCAGTCCCCTTGCCCGATGCGTCCGCAACAATAAAACAGAAGGCAATCGAAACAGTCGCCGCCGATTCTGTGGAGCTGGCGGCTTTCGGCTGCGTAGTCCAGTCCATCTTTCACGCCACCTTGAGTGCCCAGCATCAAGCGCTCTTGTACCGCCCGGGCTCGAATTAACTCCGTCTGGTTCTCAGCACCTACTTGGATCGCACTTTGCATCTTTGCTTGCCTCCCTGCGAATGTTGGTCGAAACAGTGGGCGGAAGAATCGACATCCAACGCTACGAGAATTTCAGAACCAGGCGCCGGAGAACGGAACGGCTGCGCACGGCGACGAGGCTTCGTCAGGCTTCTTCAGTGAGCTTCGACGCGTGAAGGAGAAGGAAATTTCGCTCGGCCAAGCTTGTCGTCGCGTCTGCGGCTCGCCGAAAGTGGAGGATAGCCTGTTCCCGCGCGCCAGCGCGTTCGAGCAAATGGGCACGTGTCGCTTCCATGCGGTAGCTGCTGGAAAAGCTCTTGTCCGTTGCCAGTTCATCCAACACAGCAAGTGCCGCGGCGGGGCCTTTCACCATCGCAAGGGCGATCGTATGGCTAAGCCGAACCATTGGGCTTGAGTCCATTTTGAGAAGCAGTCCATACAGGGCCAGAATCTGCGGCCAGTCTGTGGTTTCAGTGCTGGATGCTTCATCGTGAAGTGCGGCGATTGCGGCTTGCACCTGATATGGGCCGGCAGCGCCCTGGGAGAGCGCTCGTTGCAATAGCTGCGTCCCCTCGTCGATGGCGGCGGCGTTCCACCCGGAGCGATCCTGCAAATCCAGCGGAATCAACTCGCCCGACGAGCCGAGTCTCGCTTCCCGGCGGGCGTCAGTCAACAACATAAGCGCCAGCAGGCCGCTAACCTCTGGCGCATCAGGCAAAACGCTTTGTAGCTGGCGCGTCACTCGGATGGCTTCGCTGGAGAGGTCGAAGCGGTACACCGAGGAGCCCGAACTCGAGGTATAGCCCTCGTTGAAAATCAAGTACAACACCCGGAGGACGGCCGTCAGTCGGGCGGAACGATCCTGAGCGGAACTCTGCGCGAACGCCACTCCAGATTCCTGGATCGTGGCTTTCGCCCTCGTGAGTCGCTGAGCCATCGTCGCCTCCGGCACGAGAAACGCGCGGGCAATCTCGGCGGTGCTCAGGCCCCCCACAGCCCTCAGCGTCAGAGCGATTTGGGAACTTGTGGTCAGTGAAGGATGGCAGCACATGAAGTAAAGTTCCAGCGTTTCATCGCGCTCGCTCGTCATGGCTGCGTCCGCTGCCAGCGCGATCTGATCTTCCGGTGAAATGAAGCTTACGACAATCTGCTCCCGGTAACGCCGAGCGGCGTTGGCCCGGATCTGGTCCGTAAGCCGGCGCGTCGCGACTCGAATAAGCCACGCAAGCGGGTTCTCAGGTTCGCCTTCCCCCGGCCATTGAAGCGATGCGGCCAGCATCGCCTCCTGAACAGCGTCTTCGCAATCGGCGAAATCGCGGTAGCGCCGGACAAGGACGCCCAGCACGCGTGGCGCGAGGTCACGCAGGAGTTGCTGTGCGTCTCTGTCAAGCTCGGAATTCATCGAACCTAACCGTGCCTATTCGGTGGGCGGCGGGCCGCTCATCACCTGGCGAACCTCGATCGTCATGTTGAGCGGCTTGCCTCCGGGTCCTGGGGCCGCGGAAGCCTCCGCCGCTATGGCGTAAGCACGCTCCGGTGTTTCCACATCGACAATCCAGTAGCCAGCGAGAAATTCCTTCGTTTCCGGAAAAACGCCGTCTGTGATCGGTTCCCCGTGGGTGCCCGCCCGCACCGCCTTCGCTTGGTCGGACAGCCCCTCCACACTCACAAACTCGCCGGCCGCCTTCAGCCGTTTGTTGAATCCGTGCATGAAGTCGATGTGCGCCTTGAAGTCCTGCTTGGCCCAGTTCCAAATCTCATAAGGGCCGCTCGGTGCATGCATCATCAGCATGTATTTCATATCTCGTTCCTCTTTCCTTATAGCAGTTCGCCCGTTTTGGGGGCGTCTGCCTCATAGTCGAAGCGGGTAGCGGATTCTCTACACGATCGCGGAAACTTTTTTGGCACCATCCGAACGGAGCTGAAGGCGTTCATTTTTAGTCGATTTCGGGAACGAGACCAGTTTTCGGCACAACAAACGCCGCCGTCGAATGAAATCGAGCCTGCACCGTCGATCTGGAACTTGGCCAGATCAAACTCCTGTGTAGTCGCCAAGGAGCGGGTAATCCGGCCGCGCGACCGCCGACGGACGGCGAGCAAGATCGGCGAACGCTACCGCGTCAGGCAGATTCTGTCGCCAAGTGTGGGACCAGGCCGCCGGGTCGTTACCGCGTTATTGCCTGGCCGGAGTAGTGCACGTGAACGAGTTGCCAGCGGTTCCCGGCCCTGTTATAGATTTGCGTCTCTCGGCCGTCTGTTTGAACCGCTGAGCCGTCATTGCTCTGTTTCCCGACGAAGTGCCAATAGAACTCCGCCCATGCTGTTTCGCCGTTGACATGTACGGACACGTCGCGTACGCTCAGCTTCCGCTCCGAAAAGGACGAACCAAAAAACCTGTAGATTTCTGTCACCTCCTCCCAGCCGCGTGCGTGACCCGCGGGGTGGATAAACGATACTTCCGCCGACGTTCGCCAAACCTGCGAGGCGAGATCGATGTCCGCGGCGTCCAGAGCTGCCGTGTACCTCTCGATCTGTTGCCGGATGGCATCCGCCGCGGCTTTGGCGTCATCCGCCTGATTGCGGCATGACCCACACGATACGGTTAACGCGATCGCGACGCACAGACTGAATTGCTCGCGCATTGACAGCCATTACCCTATTCGGACTTTTTACAGTTGATCGCCCAAGGGATTGCAACCGATCCGTGAGCACGCCAAAACGGTGAGCCCAGAACGTTTCCTGAAGCGTCATGCGAACGATCCCTCCTTCTGCCAGTTCCGTAAACAGGCGTTCCGCATCTCCTTCACTCCGCACCATCGCAGGCGCATCTTGGAGACGGCTCACCAATGCCGTAAAGGCCGTGGAGTTGGGCATTCGAACCACATCAATCCGACGCCCCAGGCTGATTCAAAATCTATGTCACTTGAGGGAAGCCGAAATGAACGCCCGGTGGCAATCCGGATATCCGGAAGACGGCGTATTGGGTGATAAAGGGACGCAACGCCGGGACCGGTACTGCCATATCCGAAATCGGACTGCTCATACTGGCTGGTTCTCGGCAAGTCTAACATAATGACAGCGTTCCGGTCGGGTCGACAACGGCTGGCCCGCGCAACCCACCCCCGTGCACAAAAACGGGGCCGAGCGCGCATGAGAAAGGCAGGCCGGCCCGCAGACTGGGTACCTGTGGTCAGCAGCCAGAGCCGGGCCGCGTGTGTGAGGAAGAATGCGTCGCGCCGCCGGAAATTAACCCGACGCTTGCAAGCGATTGAAATTGTTGGCAGACTTGACTCATCGCATTATGCGATATTTGCCCTACATTTATTTCCTGCGCGTGCCGCTGCTCTGCTCGCTGGCTTTGCTCGGACTGCCGCTGGCGGCTGTACCGCCCCGGGCCCCGGCCCGCGCGCTGCTCGCCGGGATGTTCGACGTGGACCCCGCCGGCGCCGCGCTGGTGACCTTCCTGGCGCTGTCGCTGGCCGCGACTCTATCGATCGCCGCCGACCTGGTCCTGCGCTACGGCCGCATGCGCTTCTTTGCCGCGCCGCTGCCGGCGCGCCTCACCAGGCTGGGCTTCACGATGGGCCCGCTCGCGCCCTCCCGGATTTCGGCGTTTTTTATCGTTTATTTCGCGGTCTGCGCGATCGTCCTGATCGTGGCGGGAGTGATCGGTCCTGAAGCGGAGGGATGGATGCCACGCGCACTGGCGGCACTGGCCGGCGCTGTGGCTTTCGTCGTTTTTTTGCGGCTGGTGGCAGCCCTCTGGGCCGCCACGCCGGCGGAACGCACCGGCTGGATCGCGCGCCGGCTGCGATTCTCGGCCTCCGGCTACCTTGCCGGGGAGTCTGATGGCGGCGAGTGGCGCTGGCTCCAGCCGCCGCGCCTGCTCGCCGGCCACGGCCTGGCCCTGTTGATGCTCGCCGCTTCCCTGATCATGTATGGGATTTTCGGGGTGGCGAGATACGCCGTCCTGTCGGGCTGGACCGCGCCCCTGGTGCGGCTGGCGCTGCCGCCGACTCTCGGCTCGGTGCTGGTCCTCATGATCATGCTCGTCTGGATCTTTTCCGGAGCCGCCTATTTCTTCGATCGCTACCGTGTGCCCGTG
>JACOTZ010000092.1 GCA_016178155.1 Acidobacteriota bacterium | reverse complement strand
ACGATCAGCCGGATCGAGATCTGGAACCGGACGGATTGCTGCAGCGAGCGCCTGAGCGACTACTGGGTGTTCGTTTCGAACTCCGCTTTCGGGCCGTCGGAGACTCCGGCCATCCGGGGAAATAAATAGAAGGCTCCGTCGGGCTTGGGGACGGTGATGCCGCTCATGGAGCGGAGGGCGGCGAGGCAGAAATCGCGGTTGACCGGACGGCGACGGCGGTGACGAAAGGGAGCGCGCCGCCGCCGTTGGTGCTGAACTACAACACAGCGACGAACCGCATTATTTCGGCGGGCTACGGCTATGACGCGAACGGGAACCTGACGACGATGCCGAACCTGACGCGACCTACGATATCGAGAACCGGCTGGTCGAGGCCGCACACCTGCGCACGCGATAAAGGCTTTCCGGCCTGGCCGAAGTCATTGATGCGCTGCTCGCCGCGACCTAGAGGCCGCCCGCGCAAGCCGGGTCTCGCGGCCGAGTCTCCAGCGAACTGTAGACAATGCAGCGCTGACGCACCGTTCGGTCTCGCCGCAAACGAGAACGCAGGGACGCAGGCGCGGGCGGCGCAGCCTCGAAAGCAGCAGAGCTGCGCGCCTGGCTCACGCGCCCGCTCGCTGTCTGGAACGCTCCGCAGACGACCCCAAGCAGGTGCAGCTTCCTTGCCCC
This sequence comes from Acidobacteriota bacterium, assembly GCA_016178155.1. Taxonomy (GTDB): domain Bacteria; phylum Acidobacteriota; class Terriglobia; order Bryobacterales; family Bryobacteraceae; genus JACOTZ01. The sequence goes on along the minus strand of JACOTZ010000092.1, from coordinate 34,677 downwards.
CTGGAGCCGCCGCCCTGCCAACTTGGGCGCCGGACCGCCTCGACCCACCGGGCGGACTTGCATCCGGTGCCCAGAATGTGTAATTATTCAGTAGACTGAATAAACATTCATAGGTGCGCAATGGCGGCAACTTCACCCAGACCCGCCTGGCAGGCCCAGGACCTGACGCAGGATCTCGACCTGTCGGTCGATGAGCTCAACTCTGTCCTCGACCTGACGCACAAGGTCAAGCGCACGCCGGAGCGCTACGGCAAGGCGCTGCATGGCCGCCGTCCGCTCCAGATCCTACAAGTGCTACTGCTGTAATGCTTTTAAGGCACCCAACCCGACTCGCGGGCGCTGGGGTAGTTGTCCAGAACCTTATACCGGGGTAGTTGTCCAGAACCTTATACCGCGTCGAGTGGAGCCGTCCGTCGCGCCTGCCAAAAATGCCGGACTAGCGGGAAATAACGGCCTTGGCGCTCTCTGGTAGGGGAAGATACGGCTGGTTTTTTTTGTTGACTTGTTCTAAAACTTGTAGTACGATTGGATAATCCTCGACGTAAACAGTCTTGCACCAGCGATTTTTTTTACCACTCTTAAATCTAGAGAACGAAGAATGCTCATCAACCGTGTCCCACCATCCCGCGCCTCCCTGGCCGTCACTCTCCTGTTCATCTGCCCACACGTCAGCGCGCAAACCGTCACTTTAGTCGGGCAGCTACTTACCCGGGCAGCTACTTACCGAAGATTCGCTCCAGCCCCTGTCTCAAGTAAAGATAACCGCAACGTCTTCAACGAGGCCTGTTAGGGTCATCGAAACGAGAACGGGATCTGACGGACGATTTACCGTGGCTGCCACGGCGGGATATACGTACCGGTTGTGCTCTGCCGCGACGGGCAACTATGCAGACTCCTGCAGGTTCTCCAAACCCATTGAAGTCAAGGCTGGAGTTAATATGCCTGCAGTACGCATGACTGCGCCGGTCGGAATTCGAATGCGATTAAGGGTTATCGACGCCGACGGGCTTCTTCGCTCTCCCCTAGGCACGCTAGCCGTTCCCGATCCCCTCCTCCTGCACGTTTTTGCCGACGAAGGCATCACCCGCACGCGCATCCCCCTTCAAATTGTACCTTCAACGACCGTCTCTAATGCGGTCGAAGCAGCCACCGTTATCCCGACGAGTATGAGATGGAATCTCGGCATGAGCAGCATCCGCGCTCAACTCTTCGATGCGAATGGGAACGCCTACCTATCCAACGCCCCGATTCCCATGCCGGCCACTTATGGCAGTGATGAGTTTCTAGCCGTATTCACTCTGCGCGCAAAATAGGCCGTTTGATATTTGATCCCTCACGATAGGAGATTACACTTATGAAGCCGAAACCAATTCGGATTGCTCTGGCGACGGTTGCATTCTTGGGTTTTGGTGTGAACGTGTCTGCGCAGACTTATACCGCGATAATGAGCGGAGAGAACAGCCAAGCGTTTTCTTTCATAAATAATAGCACGAGCCGTACCACGGTGACTTCAATACAGTCTCCGTTCGCCTATCCCAACACCAAGACTGGTTCGGCAGACACGCAAACATACCCTACTGGCTGGAAATTCTTCCGCTACTCCGCCTTGGTGGTTCTATTACTCGGTTTCGCTAGGGGTATATACCGCATATGATGCAACCGGTAACAACCCAGTTCGGCAACCTTCCTACGGCCAGACGAGTTCTCAAAAATCTGCGGTCATTGGTATCCGCCCGAAAGCGGCGTTCTCAGGGACGGTGAGCGGGTCTTCGGGGAACATGTATGAAGCCATTTACTTTGGTGAGCGGGCGGATTGGGCCGGCGAGAGAGAGTTTGGCTTCTATCGTCAAATGAGTCCCGGTGCATCTCTCGACAAGACTTACTTCTACTGGTCAACCAACTCAAACTGCAGCATCTACGACAATTCGAACTATCCCTGGTGCCGGACGAGCCGAGCGCCGAACGCCACTGAGGACCCGAGCACCGCTCCTTTGGTATCCGAATACTTTTTCCCGACGGAAATTACTAACTTGACAACGGGAACGACGTACTACTTCAACGGCTATCTGTTCTGGGCGGGCTGGGATTCAACGTACAAGTTCAGGGTTGAGGTTTGGGATTCGACATATTCGACGCAGATAACCGCCTTCAATGTTGATACTTCATCTGGAGGTGTAAACTACGGAGCAACGACATCCAGGATGAATGGATACGTCACCTTGGGGACGCAACGGACCGATCCCAATGACGCATTGACTTCGTCGGGCATCCAGCTTTCCGTAACATCTGTTGAGATAGCGCAGTGAAGCTGCGTTCGAGTGGTCTCTACAAGAGTTCTGCGTCTAATCGATCGCATCGTCGTTTCTTTGTGCGCTGGGGCGCATCCTCTATGGAGTACGCACTATGTACGTTGTTGGTGATCCCGGCATTCGCCGGACAGGTGAGGCTATTTCCTCGGCAGCCCGACGGCACACATCTCGGAGCGATTCGGATCGATAACGCCGGCAACATCTACATTGCCGGTTCGGTGACGCCGGGCGATGCCAAAACGGGCAATCTCACCGATGCGTTCGTGGCGAAGCTCTCGGCAGACGGATCGCAGCTCTACAAAACCGTCCTGTCTGGTTCCGCGGACGATATTGCGAGGGCGATTGCGCTGGGGACAGATGGATCCGTTTACGTCGCGGGCTTCACGTTATCGAACAATTTTCCAATAACCTCGGGCGCACTGCAGCCAGCACTGGGAACAGCGAACGGCGGCCAGGCGTTCCTTGCCAAGCTGTCCCCTGAAGGACAAGTCCAATCCGCAACCTATTTCGGCGGCAGCGCGCGGACGTCCGGCCGTGCGTTGGCGATCGCCAATACGGGCGAGGTGTATCTCACGGGAACGTCATCCGCCGATGGGTTTCCAACTACGCCTGGCGACACTGGCTCCGGCAACGGCTTCTTCTTGGCGAAATTCGACCCTGGCCTGAGCAAACTTGTGTTCGCAACACTCGCATACGGCGGTACAGTCCTGGCACTTGATCCGCAGGGGAATATCTACACCGCTGCCGCAGCGACCGGGCCGATCGGAGGGAACGTGCCGTTGCAAACCAGTCCTGGCGCGTTTCAGGATAGCGCGCAAGTCAAAGTATGCCGTGGCAGCGGTATTGTTTACCTGCCGTGTAGCTACCAATTCGTGGAAAAACTCAACCCGACTGCGACGAAACTCGGCTATGCCACTTTCGTAACCGGTTCGTTTGGAGCGACGCCTGCCGGCATCGCTGTAGACGCTGCCGGTAACGCGATCATTGCGGGCACCACCAACTCAGCCGATTATCCGATCACAGCACAGGCATTGCAGACGGTGTACGTAGCCAATGCGCCAGCACCGCCAAGCCTGCCTTCCGATAGAGGACGGGTTGACCCGCCACCCTCAACCGGTTACATTACGAAGCTCAATGCCACCGGTACGGGCCTGATTTGGTCCACTTTTTTCGGCGGGTCGGTTCGAGACGCGATTTCGGATATGACCGTAGATCATGGTTATATCTACATCACCGGCCAGGCGAATTCGAACGACCTGCCGGGTTTATCCGCGTCGGCCCCGGCTGGCTGTGGACCGGCTGTCACCCAGGGTGTCGGTTTCGTTGCCCGATTGAGCCCAGATGGCGCGAACCTGAGCCCGTCGCAACTGATCTATGGGGCGCCGGCATGCACGTACGCATCGTGTTTTCCTGATACTCAGAGCACTTCGTCAAGCGCCTGGGCCCTGGCTGTGAGGCCTGACGGAAGCGTGATCGCCGCCGGCAGCAACGGTATGGCTGCAAGGGTTGATCTTTTTGGATCTGAGCACCTGGCTTGCTTGACCGACCCTGCCGACAACGTGCAGCTTACAAGAGTTGCTCCCGGACAGGTCCTCAGCATTTTCGGTCCACGTATTGCGCCCTCTCGCGCCGCTGTTCCTCCCGGCGGGAGCGCCTCCTCGTTCCGAGGCGTCAGTATAACATTTAATGGCATTGTCGCGCCGGTGCTGTACACCTCGGGCAAGCAGATCAATATTCAGGTGCCGTATGAGATTGCCGGGCAGGATTCAGTTGAGATGCAGGTGGTCAGTCCGGGTGTAGGATTGATGGAGAGGAAAACGTTGCCTGTAGTTCAGCGGCAGCCAAGCGTCTTTCTCTCGCCGGATGCCCTCCTCTCGGACGTACCGGGCCATTTCTACTGTGGCATTGGCGTCAGCCACGCTCAACATGCGCTGGCGCTCAACGCCGATGGAACTTTGAACACCTGCTCGCATGGAGCGCAGCCTGGTTCCACGGTGACAATCTTTATGAATGGTTTGGGGCCAACTGAACCTCTGCAAGCAACCGGAGCCATTATCCCTGGCCCACCTGTCGAAATCACTCCGGGTGCAACGGGAGCAGGTATTCTTTCCACAACTACTTCGCCTGGTGCCGTCTCTGGAGTTGCTCAGGTTCAGGTTCAGCTTCAGCAAACGAGTACCGGATTTTTCGAGGTCGTGCCTATAGTGGCGGGTATTCCAGCTCGTGAGCCGATAGTTATTTGGGTTGCTACGCGGTAATGACGAGTGGTGGTGGGTGATTTAGGCGGTGACGATGTATTCCGCGATGGTCTTCGGTTCCGGAATAGGCTGTCCGTCCTCTATCATGCCAGCCAGGTGCATTCGGAGGGCTCCGCGAATCAGCTCAGTTGTTTCCTCGATCGTAGCTCCGGCAGCAACGCATCCAGGCAGATCCGGCACATGCGCTGTAGCCGGCCTCGGTCTTTTCAAACAGAACGGCATATCTCATTTTCAGCCCTGCTGCTTGTTTCAGGATACTATTCTGCGTCTTCGAGTCCAGGTCCATCGAAGGATGGCCGGCGATGGTCACACGCCCCTTTTTGCCGGGATGCTTGTACTGTCGATGGCTCCCTTCCTGGCTGCCGGACGAACTTTGGCTCCATTCGTCTGGTGAAACTGCATTCGAATCAGGATGAGTTCACCGAATTGCAGGGTCATCCATCAATCGTTCGTAGACAACGTCCTCTGGCGAATAGGCTGCTTCGAACCGTACGCGGCCTGCCATGCGCCACGCCATGTCGAAATTTGGCGGCTCCCACCCGAAAACACCGTTCTCCGGAGCCTGACGTTGCTTCGGGAGCACGAGCCGAGTCCCAGCAACGAATCCTGCTCGAAATTAGGTCGATTGGAAAGTCGAGATGTGCAGAACGTGGAATCCATCGGCGCGATAGATTGGCTTGCCGGGCTTCTCGGTGGTGACGAACTCCTCTGCCCCGAGCAGCAGGGCGGCTGCGGCATGTAGTGCGTCCATAGCGGCAAGACCATGCCGCTCTGATTCGCTGATGGCCAAATTGACAAGCCCACTTAGATCGCTGGCCCATTCCAGCGAAGGGTCCATGAAAAATTCGTTCAGAAACGCCCTCTGGAGGGCGTACGCGTGAAAGGCAGTTTTCGGGTAAACCTCCAGCCGGACGAACATGCTCGTAAGCATCCGGCGGCCTGGGTCTTCCAGCAATCGAAGAGCCGGCTCGGACTCGGCATGTTCAGCTCGCGCAGCAGCGATGAGAACGCCCGAATCAATGAAGGTCCGGATCATCAGACCTTAGATTTTCCAGCTCGCGATCCAGCTCTTCACGGTTCAGAAGTTTAGTCTCACCGCGCGCAGCCGCCACCTCGATCTGTTCGCGTATTGCGCGCAGCCTCAAGCCCAGGGCCGATACTCGGCGCCCCTGGAATTCGTATTCAGTCTGCGCCCCGAGTCTGGCTTCCATGACTTCCTTCTCTCCCATTATGAACGACATCCCGCGGAAGCGAAAGTCTTAGGCAGTAACGGAAGCGATCCGGCGACGGGCTGCCGCCCGCCCCCGGACGCACTTGCATCCCGCCCCCGAAATGTGTGATTATTCATTAGACTGAATAAAGATTCATAGGGCGGTACGCGATGGCGACAACTTCACCCAGACCCGCCTGGCAGGCCCAGGACCTGACACAGGATCTCGACCTGTCGGTCGATGAGCTCAACTCTGTCCTCGACCTGACGCACAAGGTCAAGCGCACGCCGGAGCGCTACGTCAAGGCGCTGAATGGCCGCTACCTCAGCCTGCTGTTCGAGAAACCGTCGCTGCGCACGCGCCTGACCTTCGAGCTCGCGATTAAGCAGCTCGGCGGCGACTCAGTTACCTGCGTCGGTCCGATCGCGGAGCGCGAGCCCGTGAAGGACGTTGCGCGCAATATCGAGCGCTGGACCCAGGGCATCGTGGCCCGGACCTTGCGCCAGGAAACCATCGACGAACTGGCGCAGTGGTCGACCGTGCCGGTGATCAACGCCCTCAGCGATCTCTATCATCCCTGCCAGGCGCTCGCCGACATCTTCACGCTCAAAGAGAAGTTCGGCAAGCTCGCCGGGCTCAAGCTGGCGTTTGTCGGTGACGGCAACAACGTCGCGCACTCGCTGATGCTCGACGCGGCACGGCTCGGCATGCATTTCTGGCTGGCGACGCCGCTCGGGTACGAAGCGCGGCCGGAGATCGTGGCCGAGGGCCGGCGGCTGGCGGCCGAGAACGGCGGAACCCTTCATTTCACGAATGAAGCGGCGGAAGCCGTCACGGGCGCGCACGCGGTCTATACCGACGTCTGGGCCAGCATGGGACAGGAGAACGAACTCCCGGACCGCTGCCGTATTTTTCAGCCGTACCAGATCAATAGCGGCCTGTTCGCCAAGGCCCGCTCCGAGGCGGTTTTCATGCACTGTCTTCCCGCCCGGCGCGGCCAGGAAACGACCGACGAGATCATGGAGCATCCGAACTCGGTGGTTTACGACCAGGCCGAGAACCGGCTGCACACGCAGAAAGCGCTGCTGCTGATGCTGCTCGGCTGAACACGCGGCTGCACACGACATTTATGAACAAACCGAAAAAAGTGGCCCTCGCCTACTCGGGCGGGTTGGACACGTCCATCATCATTCCGTGGCTCAAAGAGAATTACGGCTGCGAGGTGGTCGCGGTCTGCGGCGACATCGGCCAGGGCGGCGACGAGCTCGAGGGCCTGCGCGAGAAGGCGCTCAAGACCGGCGCCAGCGACGTGCACATCGCCGACATGCGCGAGGAGTTCGTCACCGATTACCTCTGGCGGCTGGTGCGCTCAGGCGCCGTCTACGAGCACAAGTACCTGCTGGGCACCTCGATCGCGCGCCCGCTGCTCGCGAAAAAGCAGGTCGAGGTGGCGCTGGCCAGCGGCTGCGACGCGGTCGCCCACGGCTGCACCGGCAAAGGCAATGACCAGGTGCGCTTCGAGCTGACCTACAAGGCGCTGGCGCCGCAGCTCGCGGTCATCGCGCCCTGGCGCGAGTGGGACATCCGGTCGCGCGAGGACGCCATTGAATACGCGGCCCGGCACAACGTGCCCATCGCTCAAAGCACAACCAAGATCTACAGCCGCGACCGCAACATCTGGCACATCTCGCACGAGGGCGGCGCGCTCGAAGATCCCGCCAACGCCGCGCCTGACGACGTCTGGATGCTGACCCGGAGTCCCAAGGACGCGCCCAACACGCCGGCCGAGGTCACGATCGGCTTCGACCGGGGGACGCCGGTCTCCCTCAACGGCCAGCGCAAGCTTTCGGCTGTCGGTCTGCTCGAAGAGCTGAACCGGCTCGGCGGCGAGCACGGCATCGGCCGCATCGACCTGGTGGAGAACCGGTTCGTGGGGATGAAATCGCGCGGGTGTTACGAGACGCCCGGAGGGACTCTGATCCTGGCGGCGCATCGCGAGCTCGAGGCGCTGGCGCTGGATAAAAACATCCTGCACTACAAGCAGAAGCTGGCGCTCGACTATGCGGAGCTGGTGTACAACGGCTTCTGGTTCACGCCGCTGCGCGAGGCGCTGGACGCGTTTTTCGACGCCGCCAACCAGCCGGTCAGCGGCGAGGTCACGCTGCGGCTGTTCAAGGGCAATCTCGAGCCGGTGAGCCGCCGGTCGCCGAACTCGCTCTACTCGCTCAATCAAGGTGCGGGCCATGACGCAGGGCGAATGAAGCTCTGGGGCGGACGTTTCGAGAGCGGTCCCTCCGAGGTCTTCGAGCGCTTCTCGGGATCGCTGCACTTCGACCGGCGCCTGGTCTTCGCCGACATCCGGGGCTCCGTTGCGTTTGCGCGCGCGCTCGGGCGGGCCGGCGTCCTGAGCGCCGCGGAAGTGGAGCGGCTGGGGTCCGCCTTTGCGAAGCTTAGCGCGGAGGCGGAGCACTCATCGTTCTTTGAAGGCGCGGCCGATGAAGACGTGCACACGCTGGTCATCCGCAAGCTCCGGGAGAAGGTGGGCGGGCTCGCCGACAAGATCCACACCGGGCGCAGCCGCAACGAGCAGGTCTCGCTCGACGTGCGGCTATGGCTGCTTGAGGAGATCGACGCAGCCGGGGCCGAGCTGGCCGCGCTGCTCGAGGCGCTGCTGCGGCTCGCCCGCCGTTACCCGGACGCGGTGCTGCCCGGCTATACGCACCTGCGGCGGGCGCAGGCGGTGCTGTGGCCGCACTACCTGCTGGCGTATTTCGAGATGTTCGCGCGCGACCGCGAGCGCCTGGAGCAGGCGCGCGCGGGAGCCGACGTCATGCCGCTGGGCTCGGGGGCGCTCGCCGGCAGCGGCTTCCCTTTCGACCGCGAGGCGATCGCGCGCGAGCTCGGCTTCACGGCGGTGACGCGCAACAGCATGGACGCCGCCGGCGACCGCGACTTCGAGCTCGACTTTCTATCCGCCGCCTCGATCGCGATGCTTCATCTCAGCCGCCTGGCCGAGGACTGGATTCTCTACTCGAGCGAGGAGTTCGGTTTTCTGGAGCTGAGCGATGCCGTGACCAGCGGCTCGAGCCTGATGCCGCAGAAGAAGAATCCCGACTCGCTCGAGCTGATCCGCGGCAAGTGCGGGCGGGTCTTCGGCAGCCTGACCTCGTTGTTGATGACGGCGAAGGGCCTGCCCATGACCTACAACCGCGACCTGCAGGAGGGCTGGGAGCCGCTGTTCGATGCGGTGGACCAGCTTCGCGGCTCGCTGCGCATGGCCGCTGCGGTGGTCGACTCGGCGTCGCTCCACTGCTCGAAGACGGCGCTCGCGGCGCAGGAGAGCTGGGTTGTGGCGACGGACCTCGCCGAGGCGCTCGCGCGCGCGGGGGTGCCGTTTCACCGCGCGCATCAGCTTGTCGGCAAGCTGGTGCTCGAGAGCGTGAAGGGGGGGAAGTCGCCCGCGCAATGGACGCCCGAGGAGCTCGCCGCGTTCGCCCCGGAGTTCACGCCAGAGATGGCCCGGCTGCTCGATCCCTGCGAGGGCATGAAGACGCGCGAGCTGCCCGGCGGCACGGGGCCGGAATGGGTCGGCAAGGCGCTCGCCGAGGCCGAGGCGCGGCTCGCTTCGATGCGATGAACAAAGCTTACCGCCAGGACCTTATTCTGCGTCTGATCCGGAAAGCCAGGGTGCGCACGCAGGAGCAGCTCCTGCGGGAGCTGAAGGCCATGGGCGTGGAGGCCACGCAGGTAACGCTCTCGCGCGACATCCGCGAGCTGGGGCTGGTGAAAACGCCGGACGGCTACGCGCAGGTGAGCCGCGTCGCTCCGGGGCCGTCGCTCGCGACCATCGCCGCTGAGGCCATGACCGGTGCGCGCACCGCGCAAAATCTCGTCGTCGTGAAGACGCTGCCCGGGCACGCGAGCTCGCTCGCGAGCGCCATCGATCACGAAGAGTGGCCGGAGGTGGTGGGGACGATCGCCGGCGACGACACGGTGCTGGTGATCGCGCCGGACACACCGACGGCCGTACGTCTGCACAATAAATTCATGGAGTATGTTGCCGTATGAAGCTGCTGGTTGGACTGCTCGCGGCGGTAGTGCTGCCGGCCCAGGACGGCTGCGTCCCCGACCTTGCCGCCGCGCCGGGCGCCGGGGTTCGCAAGCTGATGGAGCTCGATGCGCGGTTCTGCCGCGATTTTGCGGAGCGCGGGGTCGAGGGCTGGATGGCGCACTGGGCCGACGACGTCGTGGTCTTCGCGCCCGATCGTCCCGTGCTGCGCACCAAGGCCGAAGCGCGCGACCACTACCAGAAAGTCTTCGGCGGCCGCAAGCCCACGCTGCGCTGGAACCCGCGGGGCGGGATGATCTCGTCCGACGGCGAACTCGGCTTCACCTACGGAACATGGCGCAGCCGTGTCGCTGATCGGGAGGGCAAGATCGTGGAACGGACGGGCAAATACCAGACCACCTGGCGGCGGCAGAAGGACGGATCGTACAAAATCGTGGCGGACATCGGGCAGCCGGACGCGGGGAATCGCTGAATGACAGTGTGTATCTCGCCGGCGCGCACGTCCGTGCTTTCTACTGACACCGCGCCCGCGATTGCCGAGCTATCGCTGTCCGAGCAACTTCCGCTCCGCCATCCAATCTCTTAACCGGTCCGGCCAGGTCGCCACCGGCTTCTCGGACGGGCGCATCCCGAACCCGTGCGCGCCGCTCGCGTAAATGTGCATCTCCGACGACACACCCTGCTTCTGCAAATCCAGGTAGAGATTCACCGTCGTCACCACGTGCGACCGGTCGTCATCGGCGCAGACCAGAAACGCCGGCGGCGCGTCTTTCGGCACCGTCACCGTTCCCGGCCGGTAACCCGGATAGACGACCACGGCGAAGTCCGGCCGCGAGCTCATTCGCTCGACCGGATCGCTCGCGCCGTCGTTGCCGCGATCGAACCGGGTCTCCGCGAGCGCCGCCAATTCACCGCCCGCCGAGAAGCCCATCACCCCGATCCGCGCCGGATCGACGCTCCACTCCTTCGCGCGGCTGCGCACGAGCCGGATCGCCCGTGCCGTGTCCGCCAGGGCATGCTCCTGCACTGTGTAGCGCGAACCCGCCGTCCGCGCCAGCCGGTACTTCAGCACGAACGCCGCCACGCCCCGCGCGTTCAGCCACGCGGCAATCTCGTAGCCTTCTTTATCGATCACCAGCGTGCGATGACCGCCGCCCGGCGCGACCACCACGGCCGCGCCGGTCGTTTTTTCCTTCTCCGGCAGGAACACGTAGATGGAAGGATAATGCACCACCGTAAACCGCTTCTGCAGCTTCGGATTCGCGCCCGCCTCGAACACCTCCGCCGCGGTCTCGCCCTCCGAGCCCGGCGCGCCGCCCGGCCACAGCCGGATTTCCTCGCCGCGCTCCACCGCCACCGCCACTCCGGCGGCCAGCACGCAACCGCAAACCAGTTTCGAGATCATGTCAGGATCGCGCCAGTCTACCACAGTCGCAGGCTGGCCCATCGCTCTGAACTACTGGATCGCATTTTTCCGCGAACGCCGGACGCAGCTTGCTGATAAAGTAACTGCATCGTGGAGTGAACGATGAAGCTTGGTAAACACGTTGCGCTCGCCTCTCTCGTATTGGCCGCGGTCCTCGCCGCTGCCATTACTGTCCAGCGTGGATCCGGTATCAGCGGAGCGGGCGTCGCCGCCGGCCTGCAGGCGCCGGTTTCGTCTCCGGTTCGCGCCCTCAATATCGAATTCGGCATCAAGGATTCCGAAGTCGTGCCCTGGGACGGATCGGTCGCGCTCTCGCGAGGGGAAATCGTGAAGCTCCGCGGCCATCACTTCTCCGAGAAGGCGAGCCTGGGGCCGGGCAATAGCTGGATCGCCGGCACGACGGAATGGCCCGGCCACGCCGGCGGCATGCATCCGAACGAGCTGCCGGATTCCAATCCCACGCGGGTCATGACCGCCGGTGTGACCGTCTATTACCGCGCGCCGGACGATGCCGAGGTCAGCGTCAAGACCAAACAGGGCAACTTTTCATTCCGCCTCCAGGAGGTGCCCGAGGCGTCTCCACTGCACGTGCTCAACACACGGGTGGAGGTATTCCGCGTGGCTCCCGTCGAACACCTGACCACCGATACGCTGGAAGACGATTATCCATCCATTGCGGCGGACCGCAACGGCAATCTCGCCGTGGCGTGGATCGCATACCGCGATCGTGCCGATACCGTGTTCTGCCGGTTTCGCAGGGCCGGCGCATGGTCGGAGCCGCTGAAAGTCAGCGAGCGCTCCGGCGACTTTTTCTCTACCAGCGTGGCCGCTGACGCGCGCGGCAGCTTCCGGGTCGTTTGGAGCGAGCGGAATGGTCCCGACTGGCATCTCAAGGCGCGCTCCTACGACGGCAACTCGTGGAGCGCCACGGAATCCCTGACCTCCGGCTCGGGCAACAATCTCTTTCACCGCCTTGTCGCCGGCCGCGATGGAACCCTCCATCTGGTCTGGCAAAGCGCGCGCCGCGGCCGCTCGGACATCTATTACAAGTCCCTGCGGCGCGGCTCGTGGAGCAAAGAGATCAGCCTCAGCGATCCCGGAAAGGACCCGCGCGCGAACGACTGGTCGCCCGATGTCGCCGCCGACAGCAAGGGGACGGCGTGGATTGCCTGGGACAGCTTCGACGGCGGGAGCTACAACATACGCATGCGGCCGGTTCGCAACGGCGCTGCAGGCGACCTGCTCCGCGTGACCGATACGCCGCGTTTTCACGCGCATCCGAGCGTCGCCGTCGACGGCCTGAACCGCGTCTGGGTCGGCTACGACGAGGCCGAAGAGAACTGGGCCAAGGACACCGGCTTTCAGCTCACCGGCGGCGCCGGCATTTACCAGTCGCGGAAGATCCGCTTCGCCGTGTACGACGGCTCGAGATGGCTTGCGCCGCGTGACGACCTGAACGAGAACGTCCGCCATTCCGTCCGCCGCTACGTGCATACACCGAGGCTCGTGGCCGATGCGAAGGGGCGGATATGGGTCTTCTTCCGGCCGCGGACCTCGGCCAATCGCCCGGAATCGCTCTGGGCGGCGGGCGGCAAATGGGAGGTCATGGCGTCCCGCTACTCGGGTGACCGCTGGTCCCCGCCGGTTACCGTGCCCGAGAGCGTGGGCCGCAACGAAGGCCCGATTGACGCCGCGGCCGCTCCGGGCGGTGAAGTGTACCTGACCTGGGTGACAGATCAGCGCCTGTGGGGCGGTCCGCCGTTTGGACATCCGCCGCGGGACAACCAGGTTCTCGTCGCGAACGCCGCCGGGCAGTTCGGCAACGCGCCGGCGGAGGAGCTGCAACTGGGGCCGCGGGGCACGGAAGCTCCGGCCCGGCTGCCCACTGAGCCGCGCGAGAAGCAGCAGATCTCCGCCATTCGCCAGCACTCCATCACGGCGAACGGCAAGACATACCGGATCTATCGCGGGGATATGCACCGGCACACCGACATTTCCTTCGACGGCGCCGGCGACGGCAGCCTCTTCTCCTCCTACCGCTATATGATCGACGCCGCCGGCATGGATTTCTATGTCGTTACCGACCACAACTCCGGCAATGATCAGGAGTACACCTGGTGGCGCATCGAGAAATCCGAAGACATGTTTCACGTGCCGGGCTTTTTCGTCCCGTTGTTCGGATACGAGAGAAGCCTGTCCTACCCAAACGGCCATCGCAACATCATCTACGCCGAACGAGGCAATCGCACGCTGCCGATCACGGCCGAGGAGCGCAAGACCAGCACCGGCCCGCGGCTCTATCCGCATCTGCGGGCGACCAAGGGCATCGCGACCTCGCACACCTCGCATACCGGCATGGGCACGGATTGGCGGGACAACGACGCGGACCTCGAGCCCATCGTCGAAATCTTCCAGGGCGCGAGGACCTCGGCCGAACACGAAGGCGCCCCGCTCGCCCCCTCCGAGCGCCGCACCGACCTGTGGGCGGGCGGCTATCGGCCGCTCGGCTTCGTCTGGAATGCCTGGGCGAAGGGTTACAAACTCGGCGTTCAGGCCAGCTCCGACCACGTCTCGACACACACTTCCTATGCCATGGTGCTGGCCGAATCCTACACACGGCAGGGACTTGTGGATGCCATGCGGAAGAGACACACCTACGCGGCCAACAGCAATATCATTCTCGACTTCCGGCTCCGCGACGGAAAGACCGAGTACATCCACGGCGACGCGTATGCGAGCCAGAGCGTCCCGGAGCTGTACGTGAAGGTGATCGGAACCGGCAACATCAAAGAAGTCGCGGTGATCCGCGATAGCCGGTACGTTCACACGCGCCCGGGCTCGGGCGAAACCATGGAGTTCACGTTCCGCGAGCCAAGTCTCGATCCCGGCCGGCACTACTATTACGTGCGCGTCGAGCAACAGGACCGCAAAATAGCTTGGGCCAGCCCCGTCTGGATCGATTACCGGAGCGGCTCGGGCAACTGAGACCGCCGGGAACAGCGCCGCCGTCGCGCTCGTGATACATCGATACCTCGATGTGGCTGCCGCCCGGCGACCGTGCAATTGAGCGGTCGTATTGGTTCGCAAATGGAGCGTTGCCGTCGTCTTCCCCCAGTTCGTTGCATCCTTCGACATCGTCGAGGGCGCGCGCGAAAGTGTAATTCATCCAACTGCAACCCTGACGAATAGCGTTTCTCCAGTTTGAAGTTGACCCCCCATATTCTGGCGGCGTTTCACAGCACCGTGGAGAACCCGCACTCGGGACCCGCGGCAGGCACGTGCTTGCCGGGGGCGCTGCCTCATGAGGTTCGGGCGCTGTGTCACCGCGATATGAGCGTCCTTCACGCTACATCTTGTGGTATCGCTGGAAAAACCACAAAACACAGTACTTCCAGTGCTTGCAATTCCACCCAACCGCCGTTTACCATGGAATCACCCCCGAGCCGCTGCAACATTCGCCAGCGGATATGTTCTATTGGAGGGTAAGGCTGTGCTGCGACTGAAGCGCGTTGAACTCCAGGGCTTCAAAAGCTTCTGTGACCGATCCGACATGCGGTTTCACGGAACCGGCATCACTGCGATCGTCGGGCCCAACGGCTGCGGCAAATCGAACCTGAGCGACGCGATCAGTTGGGTCCTCGGCGAACAGTCGGCGAAGTCCCTGCGAGGCGTTCACATGGCGGACGTGATCTTCGCCGGCACCCGCGAGCGCAAGCCGCTGGGGATGGCGACGGTCAGCCTGACCATGGTCGACCCCAGTCTCCATGCCGAGTTCCCCCTCACCTACACCAACGGCCAGAGTGAGCCGAATGGCCACGCAAACGGCCATGCCAATGGCTACTCGCACCACGCGGACGCCAAGACCGGGGAGATCACGATCACCCGCCGCCTGTTCCGTTCCGGCGAAAGCGAGTACCTGATCAACGGCAGGATTGCCCGGCTGCGCGACATTCAGGAGCTTTTCATGGGCACGGGCCTGGGCCCGGAAAGCTACGCCATCATCGAGCAGGGCCGCATCGGGCAGATTCTCAGCACCAAGCCGCAGGACCGCCGCAACATCATCGAAGAGGCGGCCGGCATCACGAAGTTCAAAACCAGGAAGCGGCTCGCCGAAGCCAAGCTCGAGAGCGCCCGCCAGAACCTGACGCGGGTCTTCGACATTCTCGAAGAGGTCGGCCGCCAGGCCAATTCTCTCAAGCGCCAGGCCTCGAAGGCCCGCCGCTTCGGCGAGCTCAAGGCGGAAATGACGGCGCAGCTCCGGCGCGCGCTCGCCGGCCGCTACCGGATGGTCGAGCGCGAAGCCGCCAGGAGCGCGCTCGATCTCAACGCCGCCATCGCCGGCCTGCAATCCATTCAGGCGCAGGTCGCCGAAAAAGAGAAGGAACAGACGGCCGCCCAGGAGCACTCCTGGCGCACCGAGGCCGAGTTGACCGAAGCCCGCCGCGTGCTCGCCGAGCTTCGCCTGGAAGCCGAGCGCACCCGCGGCCGGCTGGAAACACAGGCCAGCCAGATCGCCGGCATCGAGCAGCGGCTCAGCGAGGGCGAAGCCGAATCGCGGCAGCTCGAAAAGCGCTTTGCCGATTTACAGCTCGAACTGAGCGCTCACAGCGGCCGCCTGCGCGAACTCGAACAGCAGAGCGAAGCCGCGCGCGCCACCCTTGCCGGCAAGAACGCCGAGCGCGAGCGCCTCCAGGCCGATCTGCGCGAGCGCGAGAGCGGCATCGAGAGCGCCCGGCAGCAGGTGCTGCGCCTGCTCGGGGAGGCGTCGTCGCTCAAGAATCAGCTCGCGCAGCTCGACCAATACCTGATCGGCATCGAGCGCGATACGGCGCGCCTGCACAAAGAAGAGGAAAGCGCCTCCGCCGAAATCGAGCGTCTCGATATCGCCAAACGCGAGCTTTCGGCGCGCATGTCAGCGCGCCAGCTCGAGCTACTGTCGACCGCCGAGCAGCGGCTCGCGGTCGATCAGGAGCTGAAGCTGCGCAAGGACAGCGAAGCCGCGTGCCGTGCCCGGCTCGAAGAGCTGCGGCAGGAGACCTCGCGTCTCAAAGCCCGCCGGGATTCGCTCGAAGAGATCCTGTCGCACCGCGCCTACACCACGGAATCGGTCAAGTGCCTGTTCACCGCCATCGAGCGCGGCCGGGCGCACCTCAAGCCGCTGGGCGTGCTCGCCGACTTCGTCGAGGTCGAGACCGCCTACGAAAAGGCAGCCGAGGAGTTTCTGCACGAGGAGCTCGAATACGTGGTCGTCCAGAACTGGGGCGAGGCGGGCACGGGCATCGACCTGATGCGCACCGACCTCGACGGCCGGGTCACCTTCCTCGTCCATCCTTCTCCCGATCACCGGTTCGCAAAAGCGCCGGTCGCCGAGCCCGCCATCGGTCCCGAAACGGGCATCCTCGGCCGGCTGAGCGGATTCCTGCGCATGACCAACGGCCTCACCCATGCGCCCGCTGAGCTGCTGCCGCGCCTGGCGCGCTGCTTCCTCGCCGGGGACCGCGCCGCCGCCCAGCGCCTCGCGCTGCAATATCCCGACGTTTATTTCCTTTTGCCCGACGGGGTCTGTTACCACGGCCACGCGGTCAGCGGCGGCAGGAAGACCGGCAGCGGTCCGCTCGCCCTCAAGCGTGAGCTGCGCGAAATCACCTCGCTCGCGACCTCGCGAAACGGCGAGCTCGAGCGCACCCGGGCGCAGCTTGCGGGACTGGAAGCCGAGATCGCTCAGCTCAGCGAGCAACTCGAGCACGTCCGCGCCGAGCAGCAGACGCAGGAGAAGGACGCACTCGCCCTCGATCACGAGATGCGCAAGCTCGCCGACGAATTCTCCCGCGCCAATTCCCGGCTCTCGGTGGCGCGCCTCGACCTGCAGCGGCTGCTGCACGATGCCGCGAAGTCGAAAGAGCATCGCGAGAGGACGCGCGAGCTGGTCGATCAGAAAGAAGAAGCGCGAGCCGGGTACGAACAGACGCTCACGGGCGCGCGCGCGGCGCTCGAAAGCGTCCAGCAACAGGCCGCCCATGTCTCTGAAGAGCACGCCACGCTGCGCGCCCAGCTCGCCGGACTTGAAGAGCGCTGCCGCGGCGAACAGGCCGCGCGGGGACGCATCGAAACCCACGTGCGCGACGCCACCCAGCGGCGGGACAATCTGGCCGCCGAAAGCGAGCGCCTCGGCAGCGAGAAAGCGCGGCTGATGTCGAACAACGTCGCGCTGGATGCCCGCGCCGCGGAGCTGGCGGGCCGGATCACGGAAGGCGAAGCCGCCGAGGCCCGCATGGCCGATGCCGAAGCGCTCGAGCGGCAGCAGCTCGCCGCCCTCGAGGAAGCGCTGCGGCAGATGCGCATCGACGTGCAGGCCGCGGGTGAGCGGCGCTCCCAGGCCGAGCTCGAGCTGGTGAAGCGCCAGGCCGAGCTGAAGTACCTCGATGAAACCTGCCGCAAGGAGCTGGGCCTCGGCGTCGAAGATCTCGCGGGCTCGGAAGCGGAGATTCGCGGCGAGGACGCGCTCGCCGAAGCCGAGCAGCGCTGCCAGGACCTGCGCGTCAGGATCGAAGCGCTCGGTCCCGTCAACACCGAGGCCGTCGAGCAGTTCGAAGAGGCCCAGCAGCGCTACGATTTCCTCAACACGCAGCGCCAGGACCTGCTCGATTCCATCCGCGACACCGAAAAGGCGATCCAGGAGATCGATCGCGAATCGCGCAAGCGCTTCAGCGAAGCCTTCGAGCACATCAACGCCAACTTCCGCGAGACCTTTAAGGTTCTGTTTGGCGGCGGCACCGGCGAGATGCGTCTGACTGATCCCGAGAACCTCGCCGACTCGGGCATCGACATCGTCGCCTCGCCCCCGGGCAAGCGCCTGCAGAGCGTGCTGCTGCTCTCCGGCGGCGAGCGCGCGCTCACCGCCATGGCGCTGCTCATGGCCATCTTCCAGTACCAGCCGAGCCCGTTCTGCGTGCTCGATGAAGTGGATGCGCCGCTCGATGAGCCCAACATCATCCGGCTGATGAAGCTGCTGAAGGAGATGTCCGGCCAGACGCAGTTCGTCATCATCACCCACGCCCGGCGCACCATGGAATCCGCGCAGGCCATGTACGGCGTGACCATGCAGGAGCCCGGCGTCTCCAAGCTCGTCTCCGTCCGCTTTCAGCCGCCGCCTCCGCCGCCTCTGCCCGGGATCGAAGTCACTCAGGCCGCCGTGGTGTAACCGCGCGGCCCGCCGGCCGCATCCACGTACGCGACTCGCAAAGCGAGGCGCGAGCACGGCCCACCGCCAAACGCCCCGGCCCGGCCGCCCGGTCAGCCGTGCGGCCGGGCGAGGCGGGGCGAAACGCCGCGCGCTCCAGTCTGTCCAACATTCGGGAGATTCCCGATGAAACAATTCGCAGTTATGCTCACGGTTACGGCGTTGCTGTCCGTACTGGCCTGCACGCGCAGGGAGCCCTCCGCGGCGCAGCGCGGCGGCGTCGAACCACAGCGCGAGGCGAGCTCCCGCGAGTACCCGACTCCTGAGGCCTCGCGGGCCCGCACCGACATGCCTGCCGGCGAGGTCGTGCTCAAGGACGCGAAAGGCAAGACCGTCGGCGCCGCCCGGTTGTTTGCACACGCAGACGGCGTCCGCATCACCGGCGAAGTCCATGACCTGCCGCACGGACCGCACGGGTTCCACGTCCACGAGTCCGGCTCGTGCGAAACGCCGGATTTCAAGTCGGCCGGAGCGCATTTCAATCCGGCCGGCAAGGCGCATGGCGATCTGAGTCCGCTCGGCCCACATGCCGGCGACCTGCCCAATCTGTTGATCGGCCATGACGGCAAAGCCAAATTCGACGTCGTGGCGGGCGGCGCCACGCTGGGCGGTGACGAGGCATCTTTGTTCAAGTCCGGCGGCACTGCGCTTGTCATCCACGCAAAGGAAGACGACCGCCAGTCCGACCCGGCGGGCAACGCCGGTGACCGGATTGCCTGTGGCGTGATCGCCAGGAAGTAGGGGAGATGAAGCCATGGACATCGATCACAGCATCACCGTAAATGCGCCGGCGGAGCCGACCTTCCAATTCGTCTCCGACCCGGAGAACCTGCGGCAGTACATGCCGGGCGTGGACGAAGTGCGCGTCGACGAGCGCGGCCACGTCCGCCTCAAGGGCGATGCGGGCCGGCCGTTCGAAAGCGAAGGCGTGCTGCGCGTCCTCGCCCCG
Source organism: Acidobacteriota bacterium (assembly GCA_016178155.1). Classification (GTDB taxonomy): domain Bacteria; phylum Acidobacteriota; class Terriglobia; order Bryobacterales; family Bryobacteraceae; genus JACOTZ01. The sequence continues at coordinate 15,215 of JACOTZ010000092.1, read as the reverse complement.
GAGCACCGCATGGAGTGGCACTCGGCTGGAGGCCGCGACTACCGCGGCGACCTGTTCGTCGAGGGCGACCGGGAGACATGCACGGTCCGCGTTCATTTGCACATCGCGGGCCCGCAACCGGACGACCGCGAGGCCGGGCAGATCCACCACTATGTCCGGCACACGCTCGAATCCATCCAGCACCTGGTCGAAGGCAAAGGCCGCAAGATCGAGCATGACACCTACGGTGCGGCCCACACCGGCCACGAACCGGTTCACCACCGCTGAGAACACGATTTGCAGGCTCCGCGGCTGCCGGCCGTCGCGGAAGCCTGTGCTGGCAAACCCAAACCCGCCCTGCCGGACGTCGCGCAGTTCGCGCCCAAGTCTCCCGGGCACGCGCTCGAGGCTTGCGTGGCTGCGTGGCCCTTGAGCCGCTAGCTACTTTCCGGCGCAAAAATGCCGTCTTCGCCTGAAGACCACTCCCTAACGGTCGTGGCTCAGAAAGACGCCGTTGGTAGCGCAGGACTTGTAACGGAGCCGAGCGTGAGCGAGCGGTTGGACGTCCCAAAAACCGAATTTTGCGCCGGAAAGTAGCTAGACGCCGCAGTCCGCGCCGCGACCGCTCTCCGCCGCGGCAGCGCACGGGCTGTGTGTATGCTGGTTGGCGAAGGAGACGCGAACAAAATGATTGCCAATCGCAGGGAGTTCCTGAGAACGGCGGGCCTCGGACTCGCCGGCATGGGAGTGCCCTCTTCGCTGAAGGCCAGCCAGAAGGGAAAGCAGCCGAACGTCGTAATCATCTTTCTCGACGATTCGGGCTACGCCGACTTCCGGCCGTTCGGCCGAACCGAGTATCCCACGCCCAATGTGCAGCGGTTGGCCGGGCAAGGCTGCAGGTTCACCAACTTTTACGTGCCGCAGGCGATCTGTTCCGCATCGCGCTCAGCCCTCCTCAGCGGATGCTACCCGGGCCGGACGAAGGTGGTCGGCGCGCACGGGCCGCGGGCGCGGGGACTCGACCCGGGGTTCGCCACCATGGGACAGGTGGTCAAATCCGCCGGATACACGACCGCGGTGTTCGGCAAGTGGCACATCGGCGACCAGCCCGATACGCGGCCTCCCGCTCGCGGCTTTGATGAATCCTGCGGTCTGATGTACTCCAACGACATGTGGGAATTCCATCCGGAGAGTCCGGAGAGATTCAAGCAGTATCCGCTCCAGTTTTGGGAGAACGGCAGGGTGAAGATCGAAAGGGTGACCAAAGAGCATCAGCCGATGCTCACCACCTGGTACACCGAGCACGCGGTCGATTTCATCAGCCGCCACAAGAGCAAGCCGTTCCTCCTCTATGTTCCTCAGTCGATGCCGCATGTGCCACTGTTCTGCAGCGACAAGTTCAAGGGCAAGTCCGGAAAGGGCCTCTACGCCGACGTCATGATGGAGATCGACTGGTCGGTGGGCGAGATCATGAAGGCGCTGAAATCCGCCGGCCTTGACGACAACACCCTGGTCGTGATGACTTCGGATAACGGACCCTGGATTTCATACGGCAACCATGCCGGCAAGACACCCTTTCGAGAGGCCAAGGCCACGAGCTTTGACGGCGGCACGCGGAGCGCATGCATCATGCGGTACCCGGGCAAAATCAAAGCCGACACGATTTCGAAAAGGACCCTTTGCTCGATAGACCTGATGCCCACGATTGCACAGCTCGCGGGCGCGTCCCTGCCGAAGAACCCGGTGGACGGCAGAAACGTGTGGGATCTCATCACAGACCAGGTCGGCGCGAGAAACCCGCACGAGTATTATGCGTTCTCCACGGGCCCGGCGTTCGAGGGCGTGATCAGCGGCGACGGCCGCTGGAAACTGCACCTCCCGCATGCCTACCGCACCCTGGCCGAAGCCGGCCGCGACGGCATGGCCGGCAAGTACCGGCAAGACCGGATCGAGCTCTCGCTTTTCGATATGGAAGGCGACCCGTTCGAAACGACCAACGTGATCGAAAGATTTCCAGACGTGGCCGCGCGGCTGCAAGGCTACGCCGAGCAGCACAGGCGGGAGTTTTATAGCTGATCGGGGGAACGCCGAGCGCTCCCGCTCAATCTCCGGCAATCGTCCATGCCTGCAAAGGTGAGGGGAACGCCCGCGACCGCTCGTCCTGCGCAGGGCACAAGACCGGGGCAGCGCTGGGTTTCCCACCGGCGTGATCTACAATGAAAAGTGATCCTCCGCCAGGCGGGAGTAACTCAATGGTAGAGTCACAGCCTTCCAAGCTGTTGGTTGCGGGTTCGATTCCCGTCTCCCGCTCCACCGTCCGGCCGGCATAGCTCAGTTGGTAGAGCATCTGATTTGTAATCAGAGGGTCGGGGGTTCAAGTCCCTCTGCCGGCTCCATAGAATCAATCACTTACATGAAACGACGGCGCCACTTTAACCATGGCTTTAACCTGATAACCGTGCGCGCCGCGCGAAACGGGATCATTTGGGGTTCCAGCGGCGGCGAGATCCGAGCCACCGGCGTCTGTTGCCATGCACAATATAAGTGTCCTCGTGACTCTGGACCTGATGCATCTCTGATGTCGTCGCGGCGCATACCGTGAAACTTGGGAAATCCAGACTGGTCCTCGGGTTTTACAGCGCTGAAGAGCACGCCGAGGAAGCGCTTCACGAAGCGCGGAAGAATGGGTTCCGGCGCTCGGCGGTGGTGAAGCGAGGGGACGACGGAAACCTGAGCTTCTTTCACGCCGGACTTGGACCTTGCGACCGTGCTGCGCTCGGAGCCGTCGTGGCAGTGATCTTCGCAGTGTCGGCCGAGCTTTTCGAGGTCGAGCTGTCGTGGCTGGCCGTCGCGGGATTCTGCGGTTTCCTGGTCACCTGGTTTGGCACGCTGTGGCTCGGATTCGGAATCAGAAAGATCGTACTTGACCACTACGGGCGCTTTCTACTCCCCGGAGAAAGCCTCGTCGTCATTCAGGAAACCGAAGAGCGGACGGCCGACGCCATCGCCGTCTTGCGGCACATATCGCACGTGTCTGTATTTGCGATCCGCCCAGTGACCGGGTTCGCTTCTCGCACTGGGACTGACCGGAAGCACCGCGAACCCGTAAGCACGGCCAGCCTACCGGCGCGCGCGGCAGAGTTGGCCGCTTCACACGAACTACGGCTGCGCACGACATCACGCTCGCTTCTGCCAAGCCTGCGAACCTGCGAAGCTGCACTTGAACGTGCGAGGGCAGATTTGGCGGAAGCCGCACGATTGGATTACGGGATTACCCACGCAGCCGAGTGGCTGCTCGATAACGCTTACCTGATTCGTTCGCACATCGCCGACATCCGCCACAATCTGCCTGACAACCACAACAAGATTCTTCCGGTGCTTGTGGATACCAGGGGGCCCGTCGAGCTGCGCGTGTATGAGCTTGCCGCCGAGCTGATCGATCTCACCAGCCATCACCTGACGGTAGAGGGAATCCTCAGCTTTCTTGACGCCTATCAGCATAAGTCTCCGTTGACCATTGCCGAATTGTGGGTATTCCCGCTGATGTTGCGCCTGGTGCTGCTGCAGCGGCTGCGGCGATTGTCGGAGCTGACGAGTTTGCGCCAGCACCAGAAGGAATCAGCCGATTTCTGGGCCACTCGTCTTCTGAGCGCCGCCCATCGAGGGCCGGAACAGTTCGAGCGAATGGTATCTGAGCTCGACCGCGAGAGCAACGAGCTGACAGCGCACTTCATAGCGCGCCTCGGAGAACATCTGCATAAGGAAGAGTCAGCGCTTGCTCCGATTCAGAAATGGATGGAGGAGAAGACAGGCACCCGCTTAGGTGACATCGTCCGCAGCGAGCACGCCGAAGAAGTAAACGACCTGATGCTAATCGCAGGCGCGATTGGAAGCTTGCGCCATCTCTCCGAACTGCAGTATCCGAACATCGTCGAGGCGGTGAGCCGGATGGAAGCGATTCTTCGCGGAGATCCGGCAGGTATTCACAGCCGCAGCGATTTCGACACACGCGACCGTTGCCGCCGCATGGTGGAACAATGTGCGCGACAATCGAATTCTTCCGAGTGGGACGTGGCGCACCTTGCGGTGGAGCTGGCCCGGGGAGCTTCGCCGGGCGGTCGTGAGGGATGCGTGGCTTACTACCTCCTCGGCGAAGGTCTGCCGGAGCTCGAAAGACGCCTCGAACGCCGCGTTCCCTGGCGCGAACGGCAGATGCGATTTCTCTCGAGGCATGCGACACCGCTGTATCTCGGGAGTCTCGCCGCCCTGACCGCAGGAATTGCAACCGCATTTCTCTTCGGGGCGCAGTCTATGGGAGTCCTGCCGCTCCCGCTGTGGCTGCTTTTGGGAACGCTCGCGCTGTTTCCAGCCAGCGAACTGGCGAGTTACCTGCTGCAGAAGTGCCTCACCTGGCTCATGCCTCCGCGCGTGCTGCCGAAGATGTCCTTCGAAGAGGGTGTGCCGGAGGACTGCCGTGCTCTTGTGGTCGTCCCGATGATGCTGTTGACACCGGATTCAGTCGCCGGCGAGATCGACAGGCTGGAAGTACGGTACTTAGCCAACCCCGACGCTAACATCTGCTTTTCGCTCTTATCGGACTTCACCGATGCAGAAGCGCCTGAGATGCCGGAAGACGACGGACTGCTTGGGATAGCGGTGACAGGGCTGGAGCAGCTCAACGCGCGTCACGGCACTGGTAAGTTCATTCTCTTTCATAGAGAGCGCGTATGGTGCGAGGGCGAGCGGCGCTGGATCGGATGGGAGAGAAAACGCGGCAAACTGGAGGAACTCAATCGTTTCCTGAACGGCGAGGACTCGGGAATTCTCGTGCAGGCCGGATCACCGCCATCAGGCATCCGTTACGTGATCACGCTCGATGCCGACACTCAACTCCCTCACGGCAGTGCCCGGAGACTTGTCGAAACCATCGCGCACCCCTTGAATCGCGTGGAACTTACGGACGGACGCCGCTTGCACGGCTACACGATCATTCAGCCGCGTGTGAGTATTACCCTGCCATCGGCAACGGCGACGCGGTTCACGAGACTGTTTTCGGATGCACGGGGAAGCGACCCCTATTGCCAACCGGTTTCCGACGTCTATCAGGACCTGTTCGGCGAAGCGATCTATCACGGAAAGGCGATCTACGATGTACGGGCCTTCCACAAAATATTAACAGGACGCTTCCCGCAGCAGCGGCTGCTCAGCCATGACCTCATTGAAGGAGCGCACGCCGGCGTCGCATTGGCGTCCGACGTGGAACTATTCGAGCAGTTCCCGTACGATTACACGAGCTACTGCAAGCGGCAGCATCGATGGATCCGCGGCGATTGGCAGATCGCTGCCTGGATCTGGCCGCGCATTCCGGCTGGAGAAGAGCCAGGCCGAGCACCGAATCCATTAAGGCTGATCAATCGCTGGAAGATCTTTGACAATCTTCGCCGCAGCCTGTTGCCCGCAGCATCGTTAATACTCCTGATCTGCAGTTGGAGCCTTCACGCCGCTCCCGCCGCCGCAAGCATCCTGGTGGCCGCCGTGCTACTGGTACCTCTGTGCCTTCGACTACTGCAACGTCTGGTGCGACGATTGCGCGGGGACGTGCGGGCCTGGAGTGAAGCCAGCAGCGATTTGAATCGGGCGATTGTCATGGCTGCCTTCCTGCCGCACCAGGCATACATAGCACTGGACGCCATCATTCGGGCCTGTTATCGCCTCCGGGTGAGTAGGCGCCACCTGCTGGAGTGGCAGACCGCGGAAATGTCGCACCGGGCCGCCGGCTCGCACCGGCAGGCGTTCCGCACCCAGTTCTTCCTCATCTCCGCCCTGGCGGCCGCTTTTCTGCTGGCGCTGAACATCCGCGGCATTTATTGGGCGCCGGCTTGGACGCCGTATCTTTTGCTCTGGGTTGCCGCTCCGGCGGTTCAGCACTGGATCCGTTGGCAGCGGCGCGCGCTGAGAAGATCGGAAGAGGTAGCGATCAACGAGCAATATTATCTGCGGCGCACGGCGCGAGAAACCTGGCGTTACTTTGACGATCTCGTCGGACCGGAGCGCAACTGGCTGCCTCCTGACAACAGCCAGGAAGCGCTGCGCGTCGAAGTTGCCGACCGGACCTCGCCCACCAACATCGGCCTGTGGCTCATGTCGGCCGTTTCGGCCCGCGACCTCGGGTTTCTCACTCCGGAGCAGATGGTTGAGCGATGTACGGCGACCCTGGAAACCGTGGAGAAGTTGGAGCGCTGCGAGGGCCACCTCCTCAACTGGTATGACGTGCGGACGCTCGATCCCCTGTTGCCCAAATATGTGTCCACGGTCGACAGCGGAAATTTCCTGGCAAGCTTGTGGGTGCTTGCGGAGTCCGCCCGCGAATTGGACGAGCAACAGCAAGTGGAGGAGCGCGCACAGCGGGGACTTGCGGACACTTTGAGTGTAATCGCCGAGCGTTTCCGGTCAGACCAAGCGACGGCCGTCCCTCTGAAGGCGCTGCGGGCGCTGCTGCACGAAAAATCTGCCGGCATAGAAATCGTAGAACGCATCCGATTGTGTGCCGAGCCGGCGCGCAAGTTGACTGATTCATTGCGATGGAGCGTCTCGGACACCCAGGAGCGTGCCTACTGGTTTACCCGGCTGGAACGGCAAATACAGAGCTGGACCGAGTATTTCGACCGCTACGTGCGATGGGCGGAGGTTCTGTCGGGTCCTCCAGACGAGTTTCTGCAGCCTCTCGGGGCTAGCGCGCAAGCGGCGCGCCGCCGGGTGCTGCAACGGTTGCCTTCCTTAGGTGACATGGCTGGCGGAAAGGCCGGGGTGCTGCAGCAGATTTCGAAAGACGGCGGCGTTGAAGCCGAGCTGCCGGCAGCCCTCATCGCCTGGATAGCGGACCTGACGGCGGAGTACGTGAAAGCGTGCGCAGCATCCAGAGACTTGCTCGCGGGGGCCAGGCGCCTCAGTGAAATGAGCGAAGATCTCGCCGCCGCCGTGAGTATGCAGTTTCTCTATGACACCGATCGGCGCCTCTTTGCGATTGGATACCAGGTGGGCAGCCAGCTGAACTTCTCCGCACACTACGACCTGCTCGCGAGTGAAGCGCGTTTGAGCAGTTTGGTCGCTATTGCCAAAGACGATGCGCCCGTGCAGCACTGGCTGGCGTTGGGGCGCCCCTACACCTCTTCCGATGGCCAGGTACTGCTCTCCTGGAGCGGGACCATGTTTGAGTATTTGATGCCGCTGCTGTTCACCCGAAGCTTTCGGAACTCTCTGCTCGAGAACGCCTGCATCGCAGCGGTGAAACGCCAGATCGCATACGCAGAAAGACGGGGCGTGCCATGGGGAATCTCGGAAAGCGCCTACAGCGCGCTCGATTCCCACAAAATCTATCAATATCGGGCATTCGGTGTTCCATCACTTGGTATGAAGCGAGGGTTGGAGGAGGATCTGGTGGTGGCGCCATACGCCACCGCGCTTGCTTTGCTGGTGGATCCCGAGCAAGCCGTTGAGAATCTCAAGCGCCTGGAGAAATTGGGCATGTACGGGCGCATGGGATTTTATGAATCGCTGGATTATACGCGCCAGCAGGAAAGGCAAGGCGGGCGAGGAGTAATCGTTTACACGTACATGGCTCATCATCTGGGAATGACTCTGATGGCCATAAACAATCTGCTCAGCGGCGGCATTATGCAGCAGCGATTTCATCGCAACCGGCGAATCAAGGCCGTGGAGCCGCTGCTGTTTGAGCGGATCCCCCCTCAGCCCTCAATGCTCGTTCACCAGCCATCGGATCACGTTGCCATGCGGCGGATCTCGGAGCCGCCAGCGTCTGCCTACCAGGTGCTCGACGAGGACACGCCTATCCCGCGCGTCCATTTGTTGGGGAACGGCCGATATGCACTGATGATTACCAATGCGGGGTCCGGCTATAGCCGCTGGGCGGGCTTCGATATTACGCGCTGGCGCTCCGATCCAACCCGCGACAACTGGGGAATGTTCTTCTATCTGCGCGAGGAAGATAGCAACACCGTCTGGTCTGCAACGCATCAGCCTGTGAATGCGAGGGACCCGAGTTATAGGGCCATCTTCAGCGCGGACCGCGCTGAGTTCCGGCGCCGCAAACTCGGCATCGAATCGCAGGTGGAAGTGACGGTGTCGCCCGAAGACGACGCCGAGATTCGGCGGATCACGCTCACCAATCACGGTTCGCGGGGCCGGAAGCTCGAGTTGACCACCGGCACTGAATTGAGCCTTGCCCCGCATGAAGCAGACCGCGCACATCCGGGTTTCAACAAGCTGTTCATTCAGACCGAGGCGCTGCCCGCTGTGCAAGCCCTACTCGCATGGCGCCGGACTCGATCTATCGGCGATCCGCCCGTTTGGGTCGCCCAGTTGATGACCGAAAGCCCTGCAGAGGACAGGCCCTTCGACTATGAAACGGACCGCGCGCGATTCCTTGCACGGGGACATAGCTGGCAAAACCCGGCAATGTCGGTTGAGGAAAACGATGGCTACGTTCTCGATCCTGTGTTCGTCATGAGACGGCGGTTTTTCTTGGAACCCAGGCAACAGAAGCAGATCACGCTCGTAACGATGGCGGCGGCGTCGCGGGAGGACCTGATGAATCTCATCGCCAAGTACCGTGATTCTGCCAGCTACAGCCGCGCATTTGAACTCGCTTGGTCGCACGCGCAACTCGAATACAGGTACCTTGGCATTCAGAGCGACGCGGGATTCCGCTTTGACGAACTCGCAAGTCACCTGCTGTATCCGAACATCCGAATGCGCGCACCAGCGGAGCGTCTGCGCCAGAACAGGCTGGGGCAGTCGAGACTTTGGACGTACGGAATCTCGGGCGACTTGCCGATTGTGGCCGTCTTGGTTGCGAATGAGCAGGTCCTCAATCTGGTCCGCGAAGTTCTCGTTGCCCATGCTTATTGGCGATTGCGAGGCTTTAAAGCTGACCTGGTGATCCTGAACCGTGAGCCCGCCAGTTACGAGCAACCGCTGCATCAGCAGTTACGCCGCCTGGTGGAGGCGCACTCGTCGCACACCGGCGTGGATCAACCTGGCGGCGTGTTCCTGCGCAACGCAAACCAGATTCCCGAGGAAGATCTGAATCTGATTCTCACCGCTGCCGCTGCGACGCTGGGCATTGTCCCCGGCCGCCTTTCCAGCCAGCTAGTCAGTCCATCGGAAGGAACTCCGCTGCCGCCACCCCTGCAGGTCAAGAGTATCGAAGAACAACCATCGGGCGTCTTGCCCTTTCTCGAGCTTCCGTACTTCAACGGCCTCGGGGGATTCACGCCTGACGGTCGCGAATATGCCGTCTACCTGGGGCCGAATGCATTTACGCCCCTCCCGTGGATCAACGTAATGGCGAATCCTGTTTTCGGAGCTCTCGTTAGCGAATCGGGCTCGGGCTGCTGCTGGTATGGTAACAGCCAGTCGAACCGGTTGACGCCGTGGAATAACGATCCGGTTTCGGACGTCGCCACCGAAGCAATCTATATTCGTGACGACGATAGCGGAGCTTTTTGGACACCCACGCCGCTGCCGGTGCGGGAACTCGACGCTTATCGCGCCAGGCACGGCCAAGGATATACGGAGTTCGAGCACAACAGTCATGCGCTGGATCAGACACTTCTGACCTTCGTGCCCGTTGATACCGACGGGGCTGACCCGGTGCGCGTACAGCGCCTGCGTATCCGGAACAGTTCCTCTCGGCCTCGTCGTCTCTCGGTAACGTCATATTCGGAGCTCGTGCTCGGCACACATCGTGAGATAACACAGATGCACGTCGGCTGCTCCTGGGACAGCAACGCTAAAGCTTTGTTCGCGTGTAATCCGTATCATCCCGATTACGGGGATCGGATCGCGTTCGCTGCCATGGCGCCCGACGCCGTTTCATATACCAGCGATCGCGCGGAATTTCTGGGACGCAACGGCTCGGCCGAGGCGCCGGCCGCTCTTCGGCGCAGATCGCTTTCCGGACGAACAGGTCTCGGACTCGACCCCTGCGCGGCACTGCAAACCAAGTTCGAGCTCGGCCCTGGAGAAGAGAAAACAGTCGTGATTCTGCTTGGACAGGCGGACGATGCCGCGCATGGCCGGCGTCTGGCTTTGCGTTACCTCGATGAGGAGACCGTTGAACAGGCGCTCGCGGACACGCGCAATGCGTGGGATGACTTATTGACGACGATTCAGGTGCAGACGCCGGTGCTTTCGGTTGACTTTCTGATGAATCGGTGGCTGCTCTACCAGTCGCTTAGCTGCCGTATCTGGGGACGTTCCGCTTTGTATCAGTCGAGCGGGGCTTATGGTTTCAGAGACCAGTTGCAGGATGCGCTGGCGTTTGTGTATTCAGCGCCGGAGATCGCGCGCGAGACGATCCTGCGAGCTGCCTCCCGGCAGTTCGTCGAGGGAGATGTGCAGCATTGGTGGCATCCACCTTCCGGAGCGGGTGCTCGCACCAGGTGCTCGGACGATCTGCTGTGGCTCCCATTTGCGGTCTGCGAGTACGTCGAGATCACGGGCGACACGGAGATTCTGGATGCGGCTACGACGTTTATCGAGGGTCCGCAGTTGAAAGATGATGAGCACGAAGCCTATTTTCAGCCTGCGATCTCCATCCAGAACGCGTCAGTGTTCGAGCATTGCCGCCGGGCGATTGAGAAGGGCGACACGCACGGGCCTCATGGACTACCCCTGATCGGGTCCTGCGATTGGAATGACGGCTTGAGCAGCGTCGGAGATGAAGGCCGGGGCGAAAGCGTCTGGCTGGCATGGTTTCTCATCGTCGTTTTGACCAGGTTCGCCGGTCTGTGCGATGGCCGCGGTGAGGAGGATCTGGCGAGCGAGTACCGCGAGAGAGCACGCCGCCTGAGCGAAACAGTCGAGCGCACGAGCTGGGATGGCGAATGGTATCGCCGCGCTTATTTTGACGATGGGACGCCTTTGGGCTCGCGAGAGAACGAAGAAGCGCGTATCGATTCGCTGCCTCAGTCATGGGCGGTGATCAGCGGCGCGGCCAATTCGGATCGGGCGGCGCAGGCGATGCGCTCTGTCGACGAACATTTGATCCGCAGGAAGGAGAAGCTTGTGCTCCTCTACACGCCGCCATTGGACCATTCCACTCCGCATCCCGGCTACATCATGGGCTATCCCCCGGGTGTGCGGGAGAACGGCGGCCAGTACACACACGCGGCTTTGTGGGTGGCGATGGCTTTTGCCCGACTCGGAAACGCAGAGCGTGCGGTCGAGGTTCTGCAAATGCTCAATCCGATTGAACATTCACGCACGCCGGAGGATTACGCCACGTATCGAACGGAGCCCTATGCAGTAGCCGCGGATGTCTATTCGCTCGACAATCAGGTCGGGCGTGGGGGTTGGACGTGGTACACCGGATCGGCGGGCTGGATGTACCGGGTATGGTTGGAGGAAGTTCTGGGTTTCAAGTTGCGAGGCGATCGATTGGCCATCGAGCCTGTAATACCGGACGACTGGCCCGGCTACATCCTAACCTTCCGATATGGCCGGACTGAGTATCGCATTGAAGTAGAGAACGGTGGCGAACGTTGCAAACGGGAGATCCGGCTGAGGGATGACAGCGATAAGCACGTGATTCGAATTCACGCCGGTTGACGGGCTCGCACACTGAGGTGCGCAGGTCGAGCAAGCGCGGCAATCCTCGCACTCGAAGGAGACGGGCAGCGGCTGATGCCGCTGGCTGAAGGCGAATGTTCCTCCGAGGACGCGCGCCGGCTCATCTGCGGCAAACAGCCGCGCCAGCTTTTTCCCGACAGCGCCGCGCCGGAAGCGGCCTACAGCGGGTTGCTGCTCTACTTCTCCTGCTACGACGAGTGCCACCGCGCCGCGCAGGAGCTGCACACGCCCGAGGGCAGCTTCTGGCACGCCATTCTGCACCGCCAGGAGCCCGATCCCGGCAATGCCGCCTACTGGTTCAGCCGCACCGGCAAGCACCCCGTGTTTCCGCAGCTCCACGAGGCGGCGAGCGAGATTCACACGCGCCATGAGGGCGCCAGGCCGATCAGCCTCGCGGACGAATGGGACCCGTTCGCCTTTATCGACTACTGCGAGCACGCCCGCAAGCATCCGGGCTCGCGCGAGGAGCTGTACGCGCGCGAAGTGCAGCGCGCTGAATGGCAGTTGCTCTTCGATTACTGCGCGAGGCCTCGGACATGAGCGCCGTGCGGGCCGCGGTGCTCGCGCAATTCGAACAGCCCCTCGAGATCCGCAGTTACCCCGAGCCGGGCGCGCCCGGACCGGGCGAGGCGCTGGCGCGCGTCGAGATGGCCGGCATCTGCGGCACCGACGTCCACCTGTGGCTCGGTCAGCTCGCGATTCCCATCCCGGTCGTGCTCGGCCACGAGACGGTCGGCCGCATGGAGACGCTTGGTCCAGGGCTCGAGAAGGACTGGCGCGGCCGGCCGCTCCAGCCCGGCGACCGCGTCACCTGGGCCAGCTCGATCATCTGCGGCGAGTGCTACTACTGCCGCCAAAAAGCCCAGCCGACGCGCTGCCTCAACCGCAAGGCCTACGGTATTTCGTACAATGCCGACGAGCCGCCGCATCTGCGCGGCGGTTACGCCGAGAAGATCCTGCTGCGCGCTGGCACGGCGATCTTCCGCATTCCGGACGAGCTGCCCACGGAGGCCGTGGTCGGCGCCGGCTGCGCCCTGACCACGGCCATCCACGGCATCGAGCGCGCGCCCGTAAACTGGGGCGACACCGTGGTGATCCAGGGCTCCGGTCCCGTGGGTCTCGCGGCGCTCGCCGTCGCTCTGCAGGCGGGCGCGACCCGCGCGATCGTGACCGGCGGTCCCGCGCACCGGCTGGAGCGGGCGCGCGAGTTCGGCGCGCACGTCACCATCGATGTCGCGGCCGCCGCCGGCCTGGCGGAGCGCCGCCGCCAGGTCCTCGACGCAACCGGCGGCTACGGTGCGGACGTCGTAATTGAGTGTGTCGGCCACCCGGATGCCGTAAACGAAGGCCTCGAGTACTGCCGCGACGGCGGCCGGTTTCTCGTGCTCGGCCAATATGCCGACGCCGGCAGCATCTCCTTCAATCCCCACACCGTCACGCGCAAGCAGTTGCAGATGATCGGCTCCTGGGGCTTTGAGCCGCGGCACGTCGACCGCGCGCTGGGGCTGCTGAACGAGACCGGCTGGAAGCATCGCTTCGCGCGCCAGATCACGCACCGCTTCGCGCTCGACCGCGCGGACGAGGCGCTGCAGACCACGCGGCAGTGGATTTCCGGAAAGACCGTGATCGTGCCCTGATGTGGAAACGCCTTCTCCTCGTCCTGATTGCAGTCGGCGCCGTGTTTGCCTGGCTAATCGTCCGGCGCGCGGCGCCGCCCCAGGTGCCCTTCACCAAGGTCACGCGCGAGACCCTGGTCAGCACGCTGAACACGAACGGCAAGGTCGAGCCGATCGAGTGGACCGCGGTGCGGGCGGAGACCTCGGGCGCGGTCGAGCGGGTGCACGTCCAGCGCGGCCAGCCGGTTTCCCAGGGCCAGTTGCTGGTGGAACTGAGCGCCGCTGACGCGCGCGCGCAGCTCGCGGCGGCCGAGGCCCGCATCAGCCAGATCAACGCGGAGCTCGAGGGCCTGCGCGGCGGCGGCCGTCCCACCGAGCAGGCTGAGATCGAAAGCGGCCTCGAGCGCGCCCGCGCCGATCTGAACATCGCGCGCCAGGAATACGAAACTCTCCGGCGCCTCGCCGATCAGAAGGCGGCCACGCCCGCGGAAGTGGAGAATGCGCGGCGCCGCATGGAAGCCGCCGAGCGCCAGATCCAGGCGCTCGAGCGCAAGCGCGGCGCACTGGTCGCGCCCGCCGACCGCAAAGCTACCGAGGCTCGCCTGCGGGAAGCGCAGAGCAGCGCCGAGGCCGCCCGCCTGCGCCTTGCGCTGAGCCAGATCCGCGCGCCCATGACCGGGGCGCTCTACCAGTTCGACCCCAAGCCCGGCGCCTACCTCAATCCCGGCGACGAAGTCGCGCGGATCGGCCTGCTCGGCCGGCTGCGCGTGATCGTCTACGTCGACGAGCCCGAGCTGGGCCGCATCGCAAAAGACATGCCGGTCACCATCACGTGGGATGCGCTGCCCGGCCGCCAGTGGAAGGGAGGAGTGGAGCGCATCCCCACCCAGGTGGTCACGCTCGGCACGCGCCAGGTGGGCGAGGTCATCTGCATCATCGAAAATCCCGATCTCAGCCTGCTCCCCGGCACTAACATCAACGCCGAGATCCGCTCGCGCGTCGTCGAGGGCGCGCTCACCATTCCGAAGGAGGCGCTGCGGCGGCAGCGCGACCAGTCCGGCGTGTTCAAGCTCGCGGGCGACCGCATCCGCTGGCAGCCGGTGACGCTCGGGATATCGAGCGTGACGCGCATCCAGGTGCTGAGCGGCGTCGCGGAAGGCGAGGCCGTCGCACTGCCGGTCGAGCGCCCGCTTCAGGACAATGACGCAGTGACGCCCGTGTGGCCGTAGGAGGCCCGGAGCGGCGGGGGCACATTCCGGTAGCGCCGTTTTTCAGTACCGCCGAAACTTGCAGCGCGAAGCCGGTCCCGGAATCAAGGTGTTCATCGCGCTAAACTGGCGTCATGCGGAACGAGTTTACAGCTGTCGTCGAAAGGGACGGACCCTGGTACATAGCGTATTGCGCAGAGGTTCCAGGCGCCAACGGACAGGGCCGCACCCGCGACGAATGCCTCCAGAACCTCCGCGAAGCAATAGCACTGATACTCGAACACCGTCGTGAAGATTCATTGCGGGGGCTTCCGCCGGACGCCGAGCGTGAGCTCGTTGTCGTCGGATGAAGCGTGAAAGCTTGCCTCGGCATCTGCGAATCAACGGCTGCGTGCTGCGGCGGGAAGGCAAGGAACACTCACTTTGGGAGAATCCGCTGACAGGGCACGCTGAAGCCGTTCCCCGCCACGTCGAGATCTCAAATCTGCTCGCGAAGCGCATATGCCGACGGTTATCTGTCCCCGATCCGGCCGGATAAACGCCGCCTGCGCTCGCAATCCTGACTCCAGACCTCCTGACATAGGGGTCCGAAACCCTTGAAAAGATTGCGGTGGGCCGGCTGAGGGTGCGGACAAATAGCTGTCCGCTTTTTTCTGGAGCCGAGCGGTTTCCAACGATATTTCAGTAGGTTACGCAGAGATAGTGCGGACCTAATCCTGTCCGCTTCTGGCCATGCTCGATGGGATCGTTGTAGCACCGG
>JACOTZ010000091.1 GCA_016178155.1 Acidobacteriota bacterium | reverse complement strand
TGAAAAGCCTGCCGCCGATCGCCGTTGGGGAGAAGCATCTCTTCGCCGGCCGGGAAGCCGAGAAACCCCGCGTGGCCGCCGTTCGCGACGTACACGTCATAGACGGGCTGCCGGACCGACAGGAGCCGGCCGTTCAGAAGGCCGGAGGTGATATTGAAAATCGCGCCCCGCGAGTAGGTCTGCAGCGTTGCATTGCCGCCGGCCGAAGAGGTCACCGCTGTTTCCGCGGAAATTGCCGGCCCGAGTACCGCAAGACCGCCGAGCGAGCTCCAGCGGGTGAAGAAAGGATCGCGGCTCGAGAAGTTCTGTCCATTCAGCGTCGCCGTCTGGTAGCTGAACAGCACGTAGTTCTTGTCGAAAGTCTGGTATGTGCAGGGCGTATCGGCGAGCGAGCCGCACGGGCGCGTGTCCATATTCGGGTAGCCGGCGGTGTTGACGCCGATGGTGTTGTAGTAGGCGTACATGGCGCCGTGCACCTGGAACACGTCGATGACATTCTCGCCGCTCACGGGCGTGGTGTCCGCTTTGACCAGCGCGTACTTGACGCCGCTGCTTTTGGCGGCATCCTGGAATTCCTGCACCAACCCGGTCGCGCCAAAGCGCTTGACCTCTGCGAGCGGCGGCCAGGAGACGAGGTAAGCAAAGCCGCCGCGGAAGTACGCCGCGACGAAAGAC
Source organism: Acidobacteriota bacterium (assembly GCA_016178155.1). GTDB lineage: Bacteria > Acidobacteriota > Terriglobia > Bryobacterales > Bryobacteraceae > JACOTZ01. The sequence continues at coordinate 10,692 of JACOTZ010000091.1, read as the reverse complement.
CGGCGGATCACTTCGTGCGGCGCACCGCTGCCGACTTCAATGCTGGTTTGCGCGGCGGCGGGAAGGCAGAGTGCGGCCAGGAGGCCAAGAAGCCGGGGACACCTCATGGAAAGCGCTTATTGTAGTAGGAACACCCGCACAAGTCGGGAGTTGCGGCTCCAGCCCGCCGCCGGCGCTGCGGGATGGGGGGCAGCGACCTGAGTACGCCCGGTTGGGCGACTTTGCCCGCTTGCGATCCGCGACCCTACGCAGACCCGGGTGTGCAGTCCCGCATGCCGCTTGCTCACACGCCGCGGCTCAGAAGTGCTCGTTCTGAGCCGCGGCCGCAAGCGAGCGGTCGTGAAAGAACTGCGCGGACGACGGCGTTCCAAACGAGAACTGCGCGGCCAGCCACGTCCGAGCCGCCGGCCACCGCTTAGCCGAAGTCCGTCACCACCACTCCCTGACGGGTCGTGGCTCAGAACGCTTCCGCTGATTTGACGGCACTTACTGAGCCGCGCGCGTCAGCAAGCGGTTCGAAATCCTGTCGGTGACGAACTTCGGTTAGCGCCCGGTCTCCGCCGGAGCGTTCGAGCACCTTGCGGGCCCGAGCAGGCCCGAGCCCGCCCGCTCAGGGGACGCGGCGCGTCAGCGGACTCGAGGCCGGGCCATCGCTGATATCGAACACGCGAACGCGATAGCGCAGCGTGAGCGGTTTTCCCCGATCGAGCCTGTAAGCCTTCACCCCCGGAAATGACGCACCGATGAAACCGTAGTTCCGCAGGCACCACTCGCCCGGGAAGTCCGGGTTGCGGACGTCGGCGGTGATCCGCAGGCCGGCGCGGCGGCCATCGAAGAGGGCCTCCATCTCCGCCCAGGCGTGCGGGACGTGGTCTTCGTCGCGCGCGACCGGACCTGTGTCGGCGACGATCGCGGTCCCGGTGCGCGGGGCGAAGCGGCAATCGAAGCCGCCGTAGCCTTTGCCGCGCTCAGGCGAGCCGGCGATCTCGACCGGCTCGTCGACCGCGGCCAGTGTGAGCGCGACTTCGAACTCGCGGATGCTTTCACGAGTGCGGTAGACGCGAAGATCCACTTCCTCGCGCACGAACTTGCGACCTCCCACATACCAGGCGTTCTGGGCGGTCACACGGGCGAACCGCGGGTTCGTCTCCCGGCCGCGCCAGCGCTCAAACCGCTGCTCGCATCCCTTCAGCGTCCAGCAGTCATACGCCGAGCCCGCCACGCGCACGACCGGCCATGACCAGAAGATGCCACGGTGGTGGTAGTGATCGCGGGGGAAGTCGTCGGTGAGGATGACTCCGCCGGGGGTGTAGACGGGATGCAGGTAGTCGGCTCGCCGGCGGTTCTCCGGAACGCCCGGCTTGAGCTGAGGGCCGTAATTGTAGACAAAGACGGGGGCGCCGTTCTCGTACAGGGCCAGCCTGCCGCTGTCGAGCTCACGGAAGTGGAACGGTTGGGCGGCGAACCCGGCGGCGCACACAAGCAACGCGACAAGGATTTTCAAAGCGTGACCTCCACGCCCAGTCCCGGGCCGGTGGGCACCCGCAACGTGCCGTCCTCGAGCGCGAACGGCTGTTTGAGGTGGCTGGCAGCGAGGAACTGCAAGCCGTTGAGCGCGGCTGGGTACTTCACCTGAAATGCGCCAAACAGGATGAGCGAAGCCGCCAGCGACACATCGGGATCGGTGAGGCCGCTGCCGAGCACCAGCAATCCGGCCTCGTTCAGGATCTCGATCTGCCGCCGCGCATCCCATAACCCAGCCGTGCGCGCGGGCTTCATCGCCACACCGTCGAGCAACCCCAGCCGGATGAACTCGACCAGCTCGACCGAAGAGACCACGCCCTCATCCATCAGGATCGGCATGGCGCCCTGCTTCTTCAATTCGCGGAAACCCGAGAGACGATTGGCCGCGACCGGCTGCTCGAAGACATTGACGCCGGCGTCGGCGAGCTTGGGCGCTACCGCGAGCGCGCTGGCGGTGTCGTATCCGCCGTTCGCGTCCGCCCAGAGAAAACAGTCCGGGGCAAATTTTCGGACAACGCGGGCCAGCGCGAGGTCGAACTTCGGATCGGGCGCGACTTTGATGTTGAAGTGCCGGTAGCCGAGCTTGCGGCCGTCTTCGAGGAGCTTCTCCGCCTCCTCGAGGTTGCGCGCGTTGACCGTCCAGCTAATCGGGATCCGCTCGAGCGGCTTGCGGCCCCAGAGCGCCGCGACGGACCGGCCGGCGAGCTTGCCCGCAAGATCGTGCAGTGCGAGGTCGATGCCGGCCTTCGCCATCGGCATCCCGGTCGAAAACGACGGCGAGATCGCACGGTTCATCTGCCGGTGCGCGCCCGCGATATCGAGCGGATCGCCGCCGAGCAGCGCGGGGGCGAGGTAGCCGCGAATCGTCGACACTACCGACTCGGTCGTCTCGTAGCTCCAGGACGGAATCGGGACGCTCTGGCCCCAGCCCGTCATGCCGTCCTCGCACGTGATCCTGACAAACACGGAGGGACGTTCGGGCTTTGAGAAAAACCGGAAGTAGCCCGTGACCGGATAGGCGACGGGAAACACGTCGATGCTCCGGATGCGCGGCGCGGCTCCGGCAAAAGCGCCCGCGACGCTGGCCGCCATGAAAGTCCTCCGGTCCATTCAGACCAGCTCGAGCTTTTGCGAATCGAGGCCGATTCGCCGCCCGGTGCGGAGCGCTTCCGCCGCCATGCAGCCTGCGACCGCGTGCGAGAAGCCTGCCTGGATGTCGGCGCGCGGCGTCTTGCGCGATCGCACACAGCGCAGGAAATTCGCCATGTGCGACTCGCATTGAATCTTTTCGGTCGGGATCTCGCCCTCGATGCGGTCGGCTTGCTTGCTGCCGGCGCCGCTGATGCGCAGCCGGTCCGCATCGAGCGTGCCGCGCGTCCCGTACCACTGGTGGCGCCCGCCGGCGGAATTGGTCAGGCTCATGGCGAAGCTGACGAGCAGACCGCTGGGATACTCGAGCAGCGCCTGGAAGACATCCTCGGTCTCGCGGCCATCCTTCCATAGGAAGACGCCTCCGCCCGCGACTGCGCTCTTGGGGTACAGATCGCCGGTGAACCACGGCACAAGGTCGATGAAGTGGCTCATCCAGAGGCCGGGAATGCCGTTTGTAGAATCTCTGAAAAGCTGCCACTGGCGGAAGCGCCGGGCGTCAAACGGCCGTTCGGAGCGGCCGAGGAGAAACCGCGGCCAGTCGATGTCCTCGGCTCGAATCTGCTCGAAATCGCGCCGCCAGCGCGGCTCCTGAAAATGGACCTGCATGTCTACGCGCGTGACTTTGCCGATCGAACCCGCGCGCACGGCATTGGCCGCGCCGATCATGTCCGGGTCGCTGCGACGCTGCGTGCCGATCTGCACGACGCGCTTGCCCGTATCCACCGCCCTGTACGCCCGCAGGGCCTCATCGAAGCGGGTGCCCATGGGCTTCTCACAATAGGCGTCCTTGCCGGCCTGAACCGCGTGCTCAAGGATCTGGCTGTGTGTGAAATCGGGCGCCGAGATGATCACCGCGTCGACGTCGCTCCAGGAGAGCAGCTCGCGGTAATCCGTGGTCAGTTTTGGGTTCGTTTGGAATTGCCGGGCGGCGCGCGCGGCCGCCGCCTCGCGGTTGACGCGCCAGACGTCGCAAATGGCGGTGATGGCGGCGTTTTCGCCCGAGCGCGTGATCTCCTGCATCAGGGCGCCGCCGCGCCCGCCGGCGCCGATCAGGCCGATGCGGATGCGGTCATTGGGTGAGCCGGTCAACGCCGGCCCGGCCGCGGCCATTCCCAGAAAGAGTCGTCGAGTGGAGCGCATACAACCTCCCGCGTGGCAGTGAAATTGCGATATCCCGCTGCACACGAGCTTCCAGTGGGCTTTGCACCGGCTGAGGTGCAGCCAAACAGGCAGGCACGTCGCGGGTGGGGCTTATCACCAGGCTCAGATCGCAGTTTGCGATCGGCCTGAGAACTTCAGGCGCCGCGCGGGCTGGCGTATGGGTGGTCAGCCGCCGCCCTGCGTGTTTAGGCACAGGCTGTCTGGGCCAGGATACTCAGGCGGGAGGATGGATGGCATCTCGCAGGGTCTTCTTATTACAGGCAACGGCCGCCTCCGCGGCACGTGTGCTCGGGGCGAACGACCGCATCCGGCTGGGCGTGATCGGCACCGGCGGGCGCGGGACGCACCTGATCCGCATGGCCAACCAGGCGGGCGGCATCGAGTGGGCTGCACTCTGCGATGCCTGGGACGAGCGGCGGGCCAAAGCCCGGAACCTGATCGACCGCCCGGTTGATCTGTATGCCGACTACCGGAAACTGCTCGACCGGAAGGATGTCGACGGGGTGATCATCGCCACACTCGACCATCTGCACACGCCCATTGCCGTGGATGCGTGCCGCGCCGGCAAGGACGTGTTCGTCGAAAAGCCGATGACATCGACGCCGATGCAGGGCCGCGACCTGGTGCGCGCCGTGCGCGAAACCAGGCGGGTGCTGCAGGTCGGCGTGCAGCAGCGCAGCCTCGCGCACTTCATTGAGGCCAAACAGCGGTTTTTCGACAGCGGGCTCATCGGCAAGGTCGAGATGGTGCGGACGCTGTGGAACGGCAACCGCGGCTATCTCTCGCCGGTGCCTGCCGGCATGGAGCGCAAGCCGGACGGGCTCGACTGGGAGGCCGTATTGGGCTGGCTGCCGAAGATCGCCTGGGACCCCAAGCGCTACTTCAATCGCTTCGCTTACTGGGACTTCGCCACGGGCGGGCAGACCGGCGGGCTGTTCGTGCACATGGTGGACGTGGTGCACTGGTTCCTCGGACTCCGCCGGCCGGTTTCGGCGGTGGGGCTCGGCGGGATCTACCGCCACGACGACGGGCGGGACACGCCGGATAACGTGAACCTCATCCTGGACTATCCCGAGAAACTGAACGTGACGTTCGAGGCCACGCTTACCAGCGGCGAGGCGGCGGATATTGTGTTTATGGGGTCCGGCGGGCGGTTGTCGATCTTCCGGAGCGGATACCGGTTCCTGCCGCGGGATAGCAAGGCCGAAGTGACTGCCGGTCCGTCGGCCGAGGTCGCCCACATGGCGAACTGGCTCGAGTGTATGCGGACGCGGCGCGAACCGAACGCGAACGTGGTCGACGGCCATTATTCGGCAATGGCGTGCCACATTGGCAACCTGGCTTACCGGGAGAACAACCGGGTGACGTGGAGGTCCGGGTGGGACGTGTAAACGGCGACAGAGAGCGCCAGTCCGGCAACCGGGTGAAGGTTTTTCTCCGGGCGAGCGCCGCGATCGTGGCGCTGCTGCTTGCCGCGCCGCTCTGGCCGGACGCTCCCCCGGCGCCCATCCGCGTGCTGATCCTGTCCGGGCGCAACAACCACGAATGGCGGCAGACGACGCCGGCGTTGCGCGTGATGCTCGAGCGCAGCGGGCGCTTCGAGGTGCGCGTCACGGAAGAACCGGCGGGCCTGACGGGCGCCACCCTCGAGCCGTACGACGCGCTGCTGGTCGACTATAACGGACCGCGTTGGGGCGAGGCGGCGGAGTCGGCGTTCGAGGCGGCGGTGCGATCGGGCAAGGGCGCGGTGTTTGTGCACGCGGCGAGCTACGCGTTTGGCGAGCTGGAGGTTCTCGGCGAGCACCAGCGGCGGACCGGCCGGTTCGAGCCGGCATGGCCGGCGTATGCGCGGATCGTGGGCGGGCACTGGTCGGCCGCGGCGCCCCGGACCGGACATGGCAAGCGGCACTCGTTCTCCGTCCGGTGGACAGACCGCCGGCACCCGATCGCCGCCGGACTGCCCCAGTCGTTCACGACCAACGATGAGCTGTACCACAATATCCGGCTGCTGCCCGGGGCCCGCGTCCTCGCCACCGCCTTCGACGATCCGAAACAGAACGGGACCGGCAAAGACGAGCCGCTGTTGAGGGCGGTGCAATACGGCGAAGGCCGCGTCTTCCACACGGCCCTGGGCCACGACATCGCCGCGATGATGGCGCCCGGGTTCGTTTCATCGCTTGTGCGCGGGGTCGAGTGGGCGGCCACCGGGGCCGTAGCCGCCGTGACCCCGCCGCAAAAGCCTGCACCCGTGCGGGTGATGGTGGTGACGGGTGGGCATGGCCACGAGCCGTCGTTCTATTCACTCTTCGAGGGCCGGGATGACATCGCGGCCACCGTGAACCCGCACCCGATCGCATTCCGGGGGGACCTGCGCAAGCGCTACGACGTGATCGTGTTCTACGACATGCTTCAGCAGCTCGACGAAGCGCAGCAGAAGAACCTGAGGGACTTCGCGGAGGCCGGTAAGGGCCTGGTTGTGCTGCACCATGCCCTGGCGAACTACAATGCGTGGGCGTGGTGGACACAGGAGCTGGTTGGGGGCTCCTACCGGTTGAAGGAATCGAAGTTCCAGCACGACGTCGAGATGGACGTGCAGCCCGTGGCCGATCATCCGCTGCTGCGCGGCGTCGGGCCGATGCGGATCGAGGATGAGACCTATAAGGAGATGTGGATCTCGCCCGGAGTGAAAGTACTGCTCAAGACGGATCATCCGGCGAGCGACGGACCGGTCGCCTGGATCAGTCCTTACGCGAATTCGCGGGTGGTGGCGATTCAGCTCGGGCACGGGCGCACGGCGCACGTTCATCCGGGCTATCGCCGCCTGGTACAGAATGCGATCCTGTGGTCGGCGGGGCGCATGAAATGAGGGTGGCAGCGGGCAGTCCTGCCGCAACGACGCCGGGACTACTGTGAGGCTCGAATGAGACGAGGATTGTGTTTGTTGTTTGCCGTGGCCGGGGCGACGGTATTCGCCCAGGTGGACCGCGATCCGAAGCCGGATGAGTGGGGTTACCGTCCCGCGGATGGAGCGACGGTGCCGGTCAACCCACCCTCGTTGACCTGGGTGCTCGATCCACAGGCCGCCGGGTACAAGGTGCAGTGGGCCGATAATGCCGGGTTCGTCAGCGCGACCACGGCCGGGAGCCTGCGGTGGACGGCTTACACTCACCACCGGCCGCTGAAACCAGGGACATACTGGTGGCGCTACTGCCTGGTGAGCAAGAACGGCGAGGAGTCCGGCTGGAGCCGGCCCCGCAAGTTTGTGGTCCCGCGCGATGCCGTCGAGTTTCCGCAGCCGAGCATGGAGGAATTGCGGCAGCGCATTCCGAAGTCGCACCCGCGGCTGTTTGTGCGCCGGGACCAGCTCGAGAGCTTGCGCGGGTGGGCGCGCGGAGGCGGACAGGCGGCCTATCGAAAGCTGATCGACACCGCCGATGCTCTGCTCGGCAAAGCGCCGACGCCCGAGCCCAAGGTTCGGGCAAACTCCAAAGATCCGAATACGAACCGGTTCTGGTGGCCGAACCGGGTGCAGACGATCAAGGCTCTCGAAGAAGCGGAAGTGCTTGCGTTCGCGTGGCTGCTCACGGGGGACCGCAAGTATGGCGACACCGCGCGCCGGTTCACGCTCGAGCTGGCCGCCTGGGACCCGGATGGACCTACGAATTTCAAGATCAATTGCGAGGCCGCCAAACCCATGCTGCACCGGCTGGCGCGCGCCTACGACTGGGCCTACGACCGGTTCAGCGACGAAGAGCGAGAGAGAATTCGCGGCGTGCTGCTGCGGCGTGCCCTGGACGCGTGGGAAAGCGGCGAAGTGCGGCAGGGCGCCGGGCACCTGAACCAGCCCTACAACAGCCACGGCAACCGCACCTGGCATAAGCTCGCCGAGAACGCGGTCGCAACCTTCGGCGAGACGGCCGAATCGGAGAAGTTCCTCGATTACGCGGTGACGAAGTTTTTCGCGGCCTATCCGGCCTGGTCGGATGACGACGGCGGCTGGCACGAAGGCGTGTCGTATTACGCTGGGTATCTGACAAAGATGCCGTGGTGGATGCAGGTCGCGAAAACGGCGCTGGGCATCGACGGCTTCAAAAAACCGTTTTTCCGGAACTTCGCGGAATATCCGATGTACTCGGCGCCGCCGGGCTCGCCGGACATGGGTTTCGGAGACCTGTCGTTTCGGCCGCCCTCGCCGCAATGGTCCTTCATGCACTTTTTTGTTCGGGAAAGCCGCAATCCGTACTGGGCGTGGTGGGCGCGCGAGACCGGGATTCAACCGGAACCGGGCGAGCCGGTGATGGCGTTTCTCTGGGGAGCGACAGCGAACGTTCCGGTGAAACCGCCCACGGATATCCCCACGTCGAAGGTGTTTCGCGGCACGGGAGTCGCGGTGCTGAATTCCACGCTGCTGGCCTCCGCCGACAACGTCCAGGTGCGCTTCAAGTCGAGCCCGATGGGCCGCTGGAGCCACGGCCACGATCCGCATAATTCTTTCACGCTGAACGCCTATGGCACCGCATTGTTGGTCAATAACGTTTACCGCGACCTGCACGGGAGCCGGTTTCATACCGGATGGTGCTGGAGCACGCGCGCGCAGAATGCGCTGCTGGTGAACGGCGAAGGACAGAAGACGCACTCCGCCGATCTCGGCGGCCGGATCGTGAGCTGGGATTTCCAGGACGGCGTGCACCACGTCGCGGGCGACGCGGCCGCGTCCTACGAAGGCAAGCTGAAGCGGTTTGTGCGGCACGTGCTGCTGATCAAGCCGGACATCGTTGTGCTTGCCGATGACGTCGAGGCCGCGCAGCCGAGCACCTTCCAGTGGATGCTGCACGGGCTGAAGGAATTTTCGATCGACGGCCAGCGCCTGCGGATCGATCGCGAACAGGCGGGGGCGGTCGTCGACTACATTGCCGAGCGGCCGCTCGAGTTCAAGCAGTGGACCGGCTACTCGCCCGAGCCGGACCATCGTTACCTGGCTTCGGTCGGCAATCCGGGCTTCCCGCCGCAATGGCACCTCGAGGCGGCCAGCGTAAGTCCGGCGGCGAGCGCCTTCACGGTCGCGGTGGTCCGGCCGTATCGCAAAGGACAGACCCCGGCGGGCGACATCCGAGTCGAGCGGACCAGCGGCGCGCTCACGCTCCGCATTCCGGGGCAGAATGAAGTGACGGTGGTGCTGCGCAAGCCCGGGGGAACGGCGCCCGAGTTCGCGACGGTGCGCAGGAACGGGCGCGAGTGGCGCATCAAAGCGGAAGAGAAGCGGTAGCCGGAGTGAAGTGTTCATCATCCGCCGCCCTGAGACCGCGTGTTCCGGCGCAGAATGAATTAAGGGCGGCTCTGCGCAAGCCCGCGGAAACGGGTGCGGGTGGCACATCAAAGCCGAAGACGATTGGTAAGTCATTCCGGTAGGGATAAAGGAGGTTCGAAGTCGTGGATCGCAGAAAATTCATGGCGGCGGCGGGTGCCGCGGCAACGGCGGCGCAGGCTGCACCGGGCAAGCTGGCGCTGGACGGCGGCAAACCGGTGCGGGACAAACCCCTGAAGGCGGGCTATTGGGGAACGCAGTTTTACGACGAGAAGGAACGCGCCGAGCTGCTGGAGGTGCTCGAGACGCGGTCGCCGTTCCGCTGGTACGGTCCGGGCGGGACTCCGAAAAAGGTCCTGCAGTTCGAGAAGGAGTTTGCGGCCCGCATGGGGGCAAAGTACGCGCTGGGCGTCACGTCCGGCACGGCCGCGCTGCAGGTGGCGCTGGCGGCGCTCGAGATCGGTCCCGGCGACGAGGTCATCCTTCCCGCGTGGACGTGGCACTCCTGCTTCAACACCATCGTGCTGGCGGGCGCGCTGCCGGTCTGCGCCGAGATCGACGAAAGCTTCAATATCGACCCCAGCGATATCGAGCGGCGCATCACACCGCGGACGAAGCTGATCATGGCGGTCCACCTGCAAGGCAACCCGGCCGACCTGGATCGCATCCTGGCGGTGGCGCGCAGCCACAAGCTGCGCGTGCTCGAGGACTGCGCGCAGAGCGTGGGCGCGAGCTACAAAGGCAAGCCGCTCGGATCGATCGGCGATGTCGGCATCTATAGCCTGCAGCTCAATAAGACCATCACGGCGGGCGAGGGCGGCGCGGTCGTGACGAACGATCCGGTGCTCTACGAGCGCGCCTCCCGCTTCCACGATCTCGGCGGGCTGCGCGCGCCGCACCAGGACGCGGTCGGAAAGCAGCAGCTCGATTGGTTCATCGGCGCGAATTACCGCATGAACGAGTTCACCGGCGGCGTGCTGCTGGCGCAGACGCGCAAGCTCGACAAGGTGGTGGACGCGGTGCGCGCAAACGCCCAGCGCGTCTACGAAGGCATCCGCGATCTGCCGGGCATCAAGTTCCGCCGCCGCTACGATCCGGCGGGCGAGCTGGGCTCGGGCGTGTTCATCGACTTCGGCGGCAAGCAGCGGCGCGACCGCTTCCTGGCGGCGATGAAGGCGGAGAATATCACTGCCGCCGGTCCCGGCGGCTCCGTCATTCTTCCCACGCTGCCCCACATCATGGCCAAGCGCACGCTGCACCCCGCCTGGCCAAGCTTTAACACGCCTCGCGGCAAGGCGATCCGGTACGGTCCCGAGACCTGCCCGCGCACCATCGACATTCACGGCCGCTTCGGCGGAGTCCCCATGGACCCGAAGTTCACCCGCGCGGACCTGGACGACATCATCGCCGCGATCCGGAAGGTGTATCCGGAGGTGGTGCGGGCGTAGGAGTTTTGTAGGGGGCCTGTCCCGCGGCCGACGCCCTCGCCGGCCGCCACCCGATCCTGTACCGGCGGGCCGCCAGACTTCTTGATCGACGCCCGAATTGCG
>JACOTZ010000090.1 GCA_016178155.1 Acidobacteriota bacterium | reverse complement strand
CTTTCGTGATAGGGCCACTCGGCATTATCCAGGACCGTGAAGAGGTACGGCCATATTGGTTATCAGGTTCTCAGGCTGCGACAGCGCCGAAATGGCGTAGAGTTGGCCGAGCTGTGCATTCAGCTTCAAGCCTCCTCTAGAGCCGGCGGGTGCTCGGATAATGCCGAGTGTAGATGCGCGAAAGATCGACTCATGGCTGCCCTGAGCGAATCACTCCGGGTTATCCGGTACTCGGCATTACGTTTCTAACCCCGATCTCCGGGTTAGAGACGCGTCCACGACGGGGAGGCGGCCCAGTCTCACGATTTGCGAGTTCACGAACACCCCAGCGCGGATTCGAACCAGGTCAAGGGGTCGGTCTCCCAGGTCGCACCCGAGTTCGCCGTCACTCGCCCTGCAACCGGCGGCACCCCTCAACAGCCCGTTTTTCAGGCCACTACGCGCAGGCCGAGGTGCTTGGCGAACGGATCAAAATGCCGGTCGTTGTGCAGCAAGTCATACCCACTCTCGATGCACCGGGTGGCAATCACTGTATCGATGGTCTTGCGAATGGTCACGCCGAGGACGCGCAACGCCCGGAAATTCTTCGCCGCTTGAATCGCGATTTCCTGTCCGCCCAACTCTACGACCATCAACGAAGTCAGCATTTTCCGGGCTTCGTTGAAGTCGCGTTCTGCGGCGAAGCCTTGCAGGACCTCCGTCAGAATTAAGTCACCGATGGCCAAAGGCTCGTGGCCAAGCAGCTTGTCGAGTTTCTCCGTCTGCGCCGTGATCGTCCCCTTGAAGTAATCGATCCACACGCTGGAGTCGACAAGAATCAACGGTCGCTCCTCATGGCGTTGAGATCACCCTGCCAGTCCAGTTTGCCGCGGAGCCGGCGGATCTCCCCCTGTTTACTCAGGCGTAGCAACGTCCGCAGCGCCGCTTCAACGGCCTCGCGCTTGCTATTCAAGCCAGTGGCGCGAAGCGTGTCCCGCATCAGCTTATCGTCAATTACGATGTTCGTCCGCATAATGTGTATCCCAGCAGATTATTATACACATTCCAGGCTTTGAATCGCCACTGCCGGGGCCTCCCGCCCCTGTCCAGCGTTTAGCCGTTAGCTGCTGATCTGGCCGTCCCCGGCAGTCCTGCCGTGACCTGAACCAGCTCAGCGCCCACGAGACTGCCTGACTCCGATCGAGAGCTCTCTCTCGAAGCACCTGCCCTGGTCTTCACCGCTCGACGGCTTACACGGGGGGCTCGTCAATCTCAATCTCGGGGTCCCGAAACCTCACTTCACCGTTCCGGAACGCGATGATCGTGTACTTGTAGGTGCCGATGCTGACATTTACTCCGGGCACATTCGACTTCGCATTCTTGCCTTTGTCCGCGATATAGACCGGTTTGTCGAAGGGCGATTCCTTTTCGAAGGCAATGGCGAACGCCACGTCCCCTTTGTCGCAGACCCACTTGGCGTGCTGCTGCGTTTTTTTGATATGGACCTTCTCTGCTTGCTCGTTCATCACGATCGACCAGTCGTTCGTCTCTTCGCTGATGCTGAAAAGGATCTCCTTTTCGCCCGCGGGTTGGGCCGATCGCGTCAGCATTGTTTCTGCTAATGTAGCCATGCGGCGTACCTCCAGGTTCTGCTGCCGGCCAAAACGGCCACGGCGGCGGCCGTGTTTGCATCCTCGGATTCGGCCGGCTGCCGATTAATTAATCCGCCCTGCCGGCGGGATGCTTGCATCCGCAGGCAGGGCGCTCTCCTTCAGGAGGCGCAGCCGGGCGCTCCAACGTGAGCCCCGGGAACCGGCTCTGACGACTGTGCCGCTCCGGATAGCGCCTGCCAGCGCGCGGCTTTCTGAGCCTCGACCCGTCACGGAGCGATTGTCATTCCTAAGCCGGAAGACCACACTACCGTGGCCGGCGACTGCGCGTTTCCTCCTTTCCGCCAGAATAGTAATACTACGGATTTGCGCGTTTTGCCAGCGAATTCTTAAGGCGCTGATAGCGCGTGTCGCCCCGGAGCGCCGCCAGATAAGGCTCCCGTTCGACCTCCCCGATCGGCTGGCCGGCGCCGAAAGCCCGCCCCAGCGCCGCCAGAGCCTCTGTCCTGCTCCCGCACAACTCGTTCACCTGGGCCATGCGATAGGAGGCGCCCGGGCCTTCCGCGCCGAGCCGCACCGCCGCAGCGAGATCCCGCAGAGCTCCCGGACATTCCCCCGCCTTGGCCCGGTACATCGCCAGGCTCAGGCGCGTGTCCCACTTGCTGGCGTCCACCCGCGTCTGCTCTTCCGCAAGCACAATCGCGCGCCGGTAGGCGCTCTTCGATTCCTCCTGCCGGCCTTTGACCCACCGCAAGGCATCGCCGAGGTTCGCCCAATAGAGGTAGCGCCGGGGCGCGGCCGATGCGGCCTCGCGATAGTATTTCGCTGCTTCTTCAAACCGGCCCTGGTAATAGAGGGCACTGCCGAGATTGGTCAGGAGGCTGGTCGTCGATTTCAACTGCAGTGCCCTCTCGAACAGGCGCGCGGCTTCCGCGAATCGGCCCCGCAACATCTGCACCGATGCCAGGTTGTTCAGCCCGATCAGGTTGTCCGGCACCAGCTCGAGCAGCATGCCGAGCGTGCTCTCCGCCTCCTCCAGCCTCCGCTGCCGGGTATAAAATGCGCCGAGTGCGGCATAGCCGCCCCACTTCGCGGGCCGTAGCTTGATCGCATTCTGCAGCGTCGCTTCCGCGGCCGCGAGCTGCCCCATGTCCTCGAGCAGCCCGGCGCGCCCGCGCAGCCCCAGATCGTTGCCCGGATCGAGTGCCAGCGCTTTGTCGAATTCGGCCAGCGCGCGCTCCCGTTCTCCCATGCCGCGCAAAATCATCCCATGAGTCACTCGGACTCCGGCCAGTGCCGGATCCAGGCGGAGCGCCCGCTCGCACGCGGCGCGCGCCTGCTGCGCCAGAGCCGTGTTGCCCGAAATCTGAAACTTCCGCCACAGCGCCCGCGCCAGCCCGTCGTATGCGGCTGCGTACTTGGCATCGAGCGCGCTCGCCGCCTCGAACGTCACGATCGCTTTGTCCACGTTGTCCGGCCGGTCCAGCCGCGCCAGGTATCCCATGCCTTCCAGATAAAGCTGGAAGGCCGCGGGTTGCCGGGTGCCGCCCGCCGCCAGCGCGCGCAATGCCTCCGGACGGTTCTCCAGGTTCAGCATGCCCGCGACCTGCTCGACGATGCTGTCCTGCAGCTCCGCCGCATTCTTGATCGGCTTATCGATGGTCAGCGATTGCAATTGCTTCCGGCTGCGGGTATCGATCAGATTGATCGAAATGCGCAGGCGATCCTGGAGCCGCTGCAACCCGCCCGTGATCACCAGGTTTGCGCCCAGCTTGCGCCGCGCTTCTTCCACGCTCCCGATCGCCTCCGAACGCACCTCGCTCGCCGGCGACACCGCCAGCGAGCCATGGAACGCCTCGAGCTGCGACAGCTCGCTGCTGAGCGTCTCGGTGAGGCCGTCGCATAACGCCTGGTTCTCCGGATGACCGCCGATGTTGTGAAACGGCAGCACCGCGAGCTGTTTCTGCGCCGGCATTCGGACGCCCGGGAGCAGCTCCCATAGCCACTCCCTGATTGAGGGTCCGCCCGCCAGCACAACCAGGAGGATAACCGCGCTCCAGATCACGGCCCGCAGCCACACGCGCCGCTCCGCCACCGCCCGCCCCGAGCGCCCGCCGCTGACCGCCCGCAAGTCCGTGAGCAGCTCCTCGGCCGACGCATAACGGCTGCCGGGATCTTTCTCGAGGCACTTTGCTACGACGGCCGCCAGCGCCGGCGGAACATCCGGCCGCCGGATGGGCGGCGCCGAGCCGTGCAGGATACCGTTCAGCACGGCAGCCTGGTTGTCGCCCCGGAACGGCGGCTCGCCCGCCAGCATCTCGAACAGCACCACGCCGAACGAGTACAGGTCGGTGCGTCGATCGAGCGGCCGGCCGCTTGCCTGTTCGGGCGACATGTAGGCGAGCGTCCCCGAGATTCCCAATGTGCGCGTGATCTCCGCGTCGACACCGAATCGCGCCAGCCCGAAATCGGTGAGCTTCGGAGTTCCGTCTTCCCCCAGCAGAATGTTGGCGGGCTTGACATCGCGATGGATAATCCTCTGCCGGTGGGCCTGCGCCAGCGCCGCGGCCAGCGCCGTCGCGTAGCCCAGCGCCTCGTCGGCCGGCATCGCCTGGCCCGCGTCGCGGTAACGCCGCAGGCGATCGCGCAGCGTCCCGCCGCCCAGATACTCGAATACCAGCGCCGTGCGCCCGCTCGCCTCTTCCAGCTCGTAGAGCACCGCGATATTCGGGTGGCTGAGCGCCGACACCGCGCGCGCCTCCTGGCGCAGCCGGTCGAGGGCGTCCGGCGAGCTCGCCAGCCCCGGCCGTACCAGCTTGAGCGCGACCACCCGGTTCAGCCGTGTGTCCACGGCCTTGAACACTTCGCCCATTCCCCCTTCGCCCAGACACTCCAACACGCGATAGTGAGCGAATCGTTCACCGATAGGATGGGCGTCCGCCATTCCCTGGCTCCAGGCAGTACCATTCTGCTACAGCCGGCCGCCCTCCGAAGTCCCAGAGGGGGTGCGCGACATGAAAGTACGGGCGTAGCGGGTTTCCTTTTTTGAGTCTCACCACCGAGCGTATATGATACGCTCGGTTAAAGGAGGCTACGTATGGCCGATTCTTTACCGCAACTGGAGAAGCACCGCGCCGATCTATTGGCTCAGATCTCACAATTGGCCGACTTCCGCCCTGGTTCCATTACCTCGACCCAAGGACGCTGTGGGAATCCCAACTGTCACTGCCACAAGCCGGACGAGCCCGGCCACGGCCCCAATCTGCGGCTCACCTACAAGGTAGAGGGCAAGACTGTCACCGAGAGCTTTGCCACGCCAGCATTGCAACGCAAGGCCGAGCGCGAGGTCGCCGAGTTTGCCCGCTATAGGGAGTTGAGTCGAGCCTTCGTCGAGGTGAACGCACAGATCTGCCGGGCTCGGCCGGTTGAGGATACGCTCTCGCCGCAGGAAAAAAAACGGCCGAAGCCATCGGTAAGGAAGTCGCGCGCGAAGTAGACCAACTCCTGCGTGTGATTTTCCAGGAGCGCCGCAAGACGGGCCGTCTCGATCTGGAGGCTACTGAGATGGCCATGCGTTCGGCCATGCACCACGCCGGCGCCACGGCGCTCAGCGAGTTACTGCAATTCCCCGTTCCAGCGGCCGGGCAGCGGAGCATTTCTTGCTCTTGCGGGCACCAAGCCGGCTATCAGGAATTGCGCTCCAAGCCGGTGCTGACCGCTGTGGGCGAGGTCACCATCTCACGTCCCTACTACCTGTGCCCACACTGCCATCGCGGACAATTCCCCGCCGACGTCGAACTGGATATCGCTCACACGGAGTTCTCTCCCGCGGTGCGCCGCATGCAAGCCGTCGTCGGCCAGGAGGCCGCCTTCGATCACGGGCGCCAGCAGATGAAACTACTCGCTGATCTGGAGGTGACCACCAAGGCCGTGGAGCGCACCGCGGAAGGGATTGGAGAAGATATCGCCGCCCGCCAACAGGCAGAGATCCAGCGGGCGATGCAGTTGGACTTGCCGATCATCGTGGGAGAACCGATTCCCGTTTTGTATGCGCAAGTGGACGGAACCGGAGTGCCCGTCGTGAAAAAGGAAACCGTGGGCCGGCAGGGCAAGACTGAAGGACAGCCGGCCCATACGCGGGAGGCCAAGTTGGGTTGTGTGTTCACGCAAACCACTTGGGACAATGAGGGCTACGCCATCCGCGATCCCGACTCGACCACCTACGTCGGCGCGATTGAAACCGCCGAAGAGTTTGGCAAGCGCATCTATCTGGAAGCGTGGAACCGCGGCTGGTCCCGCGCCATAATCAAGGTTTTCATGGGCGATGGATCGGAATGGATTTGGAACATTGCCGAGCGACACTTTCCCGGCGCCATTCAGATCGTCGATCTCTTTCACGCCCGGCAACACTTGTGGGATCTGGCGCGAAAGCTGTACCCCAACCAAGAGGCCGAACAGCGACGCTGGATGATGGTTCACCAGGACCTGTTGGACGAAGGGAAGATCGAAGAATTGGTGGCTGCGCTCCGCGCCATCGATTCCCCAATCTGGAGTTGGCCGACAAGATTCGGATCGAGGCCGGATATTTCGAAAACAACACGGAGCGCATGCGCTACCCCAAATTCCGCAGCCAACACCTATTCGTGGGCACGGGCGTCATCGAAGCCGGATGCAAGGCCCTGATCGGTTCGCGCTGCAAGCAGTCGGGCATGTTCTGGACCGTGCGCGGTGCCAATGCCATCCTGGCTCTCCGCTGCTGCCAATTCAATGGCCGGTTTGAGGATTATTGGGAGGCGCGCCGCGCTTGATTAACGCTTCTTCACCACTTCTGCGTCGCGCACCCAAGGCACGGAGAGGAAGTCGCCTCGCGGCATCTGCCGGGTGGCATACTGGGTCCATTCGATTCTGCCCTTCGGCGCCGATCGTGTTTCCGTTGTGACTTCGAAGCGGCGATCGAGCCGGTCCAATAGGGCCTTGAATCTCGTCAGAACCATGAAGGAAAGCACCCAGAGCGGCACGCGTCGTTCGGATCGCCTCAAGAGAGGCAGCCTCAGCGGTGAAGGGCTGATCAGCCACCCCATCTCGGCCAGCATCGGGCCGATGCCTGCCCAAGGGAATCTCGGCTGCACGACAAGGCCAAGGTCGTGGCGAGCATTCAGCGGCGATAGCAGCGGGACGGCGAACCTGCAATAGTTGAAGGATTGGTGAATTCTGCTTGATGAACTGGTCAGCTAATCGCGCCGCCTGGGCATGTGGATCGGAGGAGTTCTTACTGCCGAAAAACTCGACCGCCGATCTGGTAACTCGGCTGTGATCCGGAAGTACAAGAGCTGCTTCCACGGGGGGGTGGGCCCCGCGCATTCTTCCTACCGCTGCACGGAAATGAAGACGTTGGCGGAGCTGCGTGCTCCACCAGCTTCGGCGACGATCGCGTGATCGCCATCGGCAAGATCCGGTATCGTGACGTTGAACTGGTAGAGACCGGGTGCGACGAGGTTGCCGTTGCCGACGAAAGCGGCATCCCGCCCGCCTATCGTGATGCGCGGCGCGTTCACAAGTTGCGGGGCGCCACTGAAAGTCGTGTCACTGGGCGCGGCAGGGCTGGTAGGCCCAAAACCGGTCGCATATATTTGGACAATTTCGCCCGGCCGGGCGGCTCGTGTAACCCGCGGGTCGAGTCCCACCTTTCCGATGTAGGTTCCATCCAGCCCCACGACGGTAACACGAAGCCCGCTCGACTCGCCAAATGGAGCATAGAAGGAGGGCAGGTAGTTCGTCTTGCGGACTTGAATGGGCGGGCTGGAGCCATAGCGGTTGGTGAGCGTCACCTCAACGTTGCCGGTAGTATCGTCGAGGGGAGCCAGCACGTTCACTTGGCCCGGACTGACAAAATACATGGTCGCCGCGCGCCCGTTGATGCTCACCCGCACCTCGTCGAGCGAAGTGGGCAGTTGTGTTCCTTGAATAGCGCCGTCCCAGGTGCGTGTCGTCGTTGACAAAGCGCTCCCATAAAGCGCGGTCCACGTGGTGGGCGCCACGCCGGCCTGGCCGGTAAAGGCATCTGAGACACCGCTCAAGAACGGCGGATGTGGAACCTTGAACACAAAAGCGTCCAGGTCGCCGATGCTTGCCTCACCGAACGGAGCCAAACCGGCAGCGCCGGCAACATAGGCGCCGGTCGAATCCGTCGCGACCCCATACCCCAAGGTGGCGAAGGTGCCGCGTTGCACATTTCCTGTATCGACTCCATTGAAGTCGAAGCGCCACAGGAACACTCCGACCTCCGCTTGCCCGGCTGCATATACATGCTGGCGGCCGAGAGCAATTCCATAGCCGAAATCGTCGCCGGTCGTCCCGAACTGGCGCGTCCATTGAGGGTTGCCGTTCAAGTCGAACTTCATTACGAAGGCGTCCCACAGCCCGCCGATTTTGGTCTGGCCCGCGAGCGTGCCCGTTGATTGCCCGGAGACGTAGACTCCCGAACTGTTCACCGCGACGCCGGCGGCGCCGTCGGTGGTGTTCGTTCCAAATTGGCGTGTCCATATGACGTTCCCACTGGCGTCGTACTTGCGCAAGAAGCCATCTGTTCCGCCAACCCTCGTCGCAAGCTCGCCGATGGTGTCCCCGGTCACGTAGATCCCGCTCGAGTCCACAGCGATGCCGTACGCTTTATCCGAATCGTTAGTTCCGAACAGGCGGGTCCAAAGCTCGTTCCCGGTGAAGTCGTACTTGCGCACGAAGACGTCCACGCCGGTACCGGCGGACTGCCCGGGCATCGCGGTGACGAAGCCGGTGACATAAAGTCCGGTGGAATCCACCGCAGCCGCCGAAGCTTGATCGTCTGTCGGGCCCCCGAACTGGCGGGTCCACAACTCGTTCCCGTTGGGGTCGTACTTGCGGACAAATACGTCGCCACTGCCGGCGCCGGCGCCTTGGAGTGCGCCACCGGTGTCGCCGACAACGTACACACCGCTGGCGTCGGCGGCGACTCCCCTGGCGGCGTCCGGACCGGCCGTGCCGAACTGGCGCGACCAGAGGACATTCCCGTCCAGGTCCAGCTTACTCACAAACGCGTCGGTGCGACCGGCGTTCGTAAAATCCGGGAACGCTCCGTTCTGAATTTCTCCAGCCGCGTATACCGCATTCGGAGCCGTAGCTACGGCGAATGCGTTTTCCCTCACGGGGGTCCCGAACTGGCGGGCCCACTGAATGACTTGGGCGTTCGCCGGGGACAGAACTGCGAGCAGTCCAGTGGCGAGGCACACAAAACGAATCAGACCTCTCCGAGGTTTCAATCGAGCTTCGCCCTGACTAAGCCTAAGTTCTTCGGCCCGATTGAAACAAGTCTAGGGACAGCAACAGGTTAGTGAATTTCCGGGAACTGCCTACTGCCTACGGAGCGGGTGTTTATTTCAGTCGCAGGGGGACTCGTAAGAGATCGAAGGCACGCTG
>JACOTZ010000379.1 GCA_016178155.1 Acidobacteriota bacterium | reverse complement strand
GACGGTGACCGTCTGCGGGCTGTTCACCGCGCCTGCGGCGTTCACGGTGATCGTGCCCGTGTAGACGCCGCCTGTAAGCTGCGTCGGATTGATGGTTACGCTCAGCCGCGCCGGCGTGCGCGTGCTGTCCGCCGTCAGGACGATCCAGTCGGCGTTCTTGCTGACAGTGAGCGCAAGCTGGTTGGCGGCGTCCGTGCTGGTCACATCCACCACCTGGATGGCCGGCGCGCTGCCGCCGCCGGCCGCCGCGAACGTCAGCGCGTTCGGCGCCACCGTGACCATCACCGCCGGACTCACATTCAGCCTGATCGGAACCGCGATCGGGCTGTTCGCCGCGCCCGGGACAGAGATGGTGACCGTACCGTTGTACGCGCCCGGTCCCAATCCGCTCGGGTTGGCGCCGAGCAGCACCTGTGTGCCCTCTCGCGTCGCCGTGCCCGCGGTCGCTCCGATGACAAGCCAGTTGATGGCGCCTTCAACGCTCGCCGTCGCCGTAAACGTAAGCGCCGGACCTGTCGTGCTGATCGTGAGCGATTGCGCCGCCGGATTCGTGGTTCCGAGCTGGTGATTAAACACCACCGATCCCGGCAGCACGTTCGCCAGCGGATTCAGGCTGATGGTCAGGCTCACGGGGATCGTGATCGTGTTCGCGCCCGCTCCCGTGACCGTGATCGTTCCGTTATACGTGCCCGGCTGGAGCCCCGCCGGATTCACCGACACCGTCAGCGTTGACGGTGTCGTCGCGCTGCTTGCGGTCACGCCCAGCCACGTGCCCCCGGTGGGGGACTCGACCGTAGGAGTAATCGTGAGCGCGGCCGCGGCTCCCGTGCTCGTGATCTGCACCGTCTGCGCGGGAGGCGCTGTCCCGCTCACCTGGAACACGAAGCGTAACGTCGCCGGGTTCGCCCGCAGTTCAGGCGCGGCCGTCAGGCTCAGCGTGACCGGGACTTCAATCGGAGAATTCGGGATTCCGGGGGCCGTGATCGTGATCTTGCCGGTATAGGTGCCCGGCGTGAGGCCGGCGGTATTGATCGAGATCGGAAACGGAGTGCCCGAGCTCGTGCCGTTCGTAAATGGGAGAATGATCCAGGCCTGATCCGCCGCCAGCGTGTAGGTGAACGGCGAGCCGGTGGTGTTCACCGTCAGGTTCTGCGAGGCCGGGTTGATGCTGCCGGCCTGCGCCGCAAAGGCGAACCCCGTCTGGGGCGCCGGTGACACCGCGAGCTCCGAGGTGGCTCTCACGTGCAGCGTGACGTTCACGCTCTGCGGGCTGTTCGAGGTTCCTGGCGCGGCGATCTCGACGCGGCCGTTGTATTGTCCGACTCCCAGCGCCCCGGGGTTCACGGAGACCACCAGGTTCGCCGGCGTGCTGCCCGTGGTTGGCGAGACCGTAAGCCAGCTCCCGGAACTCGTCGTTGTCGCCGTAGCCGTAAAGGTCACGCTGGCGCCGCTCTGGAGCACCGAGAGCTGTTGCTCCGGCGGCAGGCTCGAGCTGCCCACCTGATAGGTGAACGTCATTTGATTCGTGCTCAGCAGCAGCGTGTTGCCCTGCGCTTCGAGTCGCGCTGCACCTGTGGTCGCCAGCACAACAAGAGCCGCCAGCGAACAAAAGCGAACTGACGATGCGTGATTTCTCAACTGATCCTCCCAACTTGTCCCGGTCCGTTAGACGGCCGGCTTGCTTGCGGAGACGGTCTCTCCGGCTGGGCACGTCCGGCCGCTTTCAGAGTCCCGCCTGTTTCTCATCCGATTCGCGCCGGCTTCACCGGCACGCTCGCCCGGGAACCTACTTCGTCTTGTCCTCGAGCTTCTCGGCGCCTTCTTTCGTTTTCGCCGCGCCTTTGTGCACGCCTTTCTTGGCGCCCTTCGCTACGGCCTTTGCGCCTTTCTTTGTTGCCTTCGCGGTCGCTTTGCCGGCATCCTTTGCGGCGCTCGACGTGGCCTTGCCGGCGTCGTTCATAGACTCGCCGGCCTTCTTCATGTCCTTCTTTGCGCCCGTGTCGTCCGCCAGCGCGGTTACGGCAAGCGCCGTTCCCAGGAACAGGGATGCACACAACTTTTTCATGACTCCTCCTATCTTCCGGATGAGTCCGCGGTTCGAGACGCAATTCCGCCGACTCAACTGCAATTCTGAACCCATTTTCATTGTCACTCGCAATTTCAATCTCTTGCGGGCGGCTCACGCCATCTCGCCGTCGAGACCTCTGTGTCCTTTCGATACGCTCCCGGCCCAATGTGTTTCCTCCCGCCCGCTGCTTTTTGCCCTGGCGCCGCTTTTTTGCAGCCCGTATGCTCTCGTCGAGGCTTGTGGCCGCCGGAAGCGCAACTCGAGTCTTGCGCGAGCCGTCGCGGCCGCCAGGAGTCGCTCGCGCTTCGTTTGGCGGTTCGTGATCGAAACGCCTCGCCGACGCGCTTTGCCGAAACCATGCGTCCCCTGACTACAATGGTCCTTCCATGTTCCTTCCTGAGTCCGGCGCAGCGTTCCTGACCGCCCAGATGGAGCGCGTCCGCAGGTTGCGCGCCAAAAGGCGCATAGTCTTCCCCGAGGGCGGCGACCAGCGCGTGCTCACCGCGGCCGCACAGCTCGCCGCCGATGGCCTCATCGAACCCATCCTGGTGCGCCCGAGCGGTGAAACGCCGCCCGCCGGCGTCCGCTTCGCAGCACCGTCGGATAAGTACGCAGCCATTTACTACCACCGCCGGCGGGCAAAAGGCGTCACGGAGGTCGAAGCCGCCGCGATCGCACAGCGCCCGCTCTTCTTTGCCGCGCTCATGGTGGCGGCGGGCGACGCAGACGGCTTCGTCGGCGGTGCCGGCAACACCACCGCGGAAACCGTTCGCGCCGCTCTTCACTGCATCGGCGCGCGCCCCGGTATCAGGACAATCTCGAGCTCGTTTGTCGTGGCCGTGCGCGACACTGCCTTTGGGGCAAACGGACTGCTTCTGTTCGCCGACTGCGCCATCCTGATCGATCCTGGCGCGGTCGAGCTCGCCGATATCGCCATCGCCACCGCCCAAACCGCACGCACGCTCCTCGCCGTCGAGCCTGCCGTCGCCCTACTCTCGTTTTCCAGCAAAGGCAGCGCCCAGCATAAATTTGTCGACAAGGTCGCCGAGGCCACCCGCATCGTCCGCGAGCGTGCCCCCGATCTCAACATTGACGGCGAGCTCCAGGCCGATGCCGCGCTCATGCCCGGCATCGGGGCTGCAAAAGCTCCCGGTTCCACAGTCGCGGGCCGCGCCAACACCCTCATCTTCCCCGACCTCGCCTCCGGCAACATCGCGGTCAAACTGGTGGAGCGCCTCGGTGGCGCCATGGCCGTGGGTCCCATCCTGCAGGGCCTCGCCAAGCCGGCCAACGACTTGTCGCGCGGCTGCTCGGCGGACGACATTTACACGCTCGCCCTCATCACGGCTCTGCAGTCGACTGACGCCTATGCTGCCGTTTAAGCTCGTCTGGCACCACGGCTATGATCTCAACCTCGGCGAGCACGTCTTCCCCGCCCAAAAGTATCGCCTCATCCGGGAGCGCATGCTCTCGGAAGGCTTCGCTCGCGAAGCGGATTTCATCCAGCCGGAGGCAGCCGGGGATGAGGACATGCTGCTCGTCCACACCGAAGATTGGATCACGCGGCTACGCGCCGGACGCCTCCGGTTCGAGGAGATTCTCCGCCTCGAGATCCCCTACAGCGAGGCGATGGTGCGGGGCTTCTGGCTGGCGACCGGCGGCACCATCCTCGCCGCGCGGCTGGCTTTGCGCGACCGCCTGGGCTTTAACATCGGCGGCGGCTTTCACCATG
The DNA here is from genome assembly GCA_016178155.1 of Acidobacteriota bacterium. Classification (GTDB taxonomy): domain Bacteria; phylum Acidobacteriota; class Terriglobia; order Bryobacterales; family Bryobacteraceae; genus JACOTZ01. The sequence continues at coordinate 3,583 of JACOTZ010000379.1, read as the reverse complement.
CCTATGCCGGCCATGGCGAGGGCTTCTGTGCGGTAAATGATGTCGCCGTCGCGCTGCGCCGTCTCCAGCACGACGGCGCCATCGGACGCGCCATGGTGGTCGATTGCGACGTGCACCATGGCAACGGCACCGCCGCTATCTTCGCGGCCGATCCCAGCGTCCTGACATTGTCCATCCACCAGTGGAACAACTACCCCGAGGACAAACCGGACTCGACCGTCGATATACACCTGAACGACTTCGTGGGAGACGATGAGTACCTGGCGCGCCTCCGCGGAGCCCTCCTGGCCGCGCTCGACGACTTCCGCCCCGCCCTGGTTATGTTTGTTGCCGGCGCCGACCCCTACAAGGAGGACCAGCTCGGCGGCTTGAGCCTGACGCTCGACGGGCTAGCCGCCCGCGACCGCCTGGTCATCGGCTCGGCCCTCGACCGAAGCATCCCGGTCGCCATCGTCCTCGCCGGCGGCTATGCCGCCAACGTGGAAGATACCGTCGCCATCCACTGCCAGACCGCCCGTAGCGCGGCCGGACTGCTCGGGTGGCAGCCTGAGGTAACGGATCCGCCGTTCGGCGCTGGGTAATGTGTCACCGCGCGCCGTCGCGGCCGTGCGGCAGCCTTGGCCTGGCTCTCTTTCCCTGCTGAAAACGTCCAGCGGTCACGCGGCGCCGGGCCTGGCGGGCGAACCGTCGCCGCCTGGAACTGGGAGGCATACCTCGAAACGGCTGAGCTCGCTTTGTGATTCCCGGATCGTGACGGTCTGCGCGCTTCCGCCGGCCGGCGCGGTCGCACTACTCCCGCGACGCTGACAGCCCGTTCGGGAGTTCCGGCGGCGGCGCACCCGGCCGCCAGCCTACCGCCGTCAGCAGCCTGTCCTCGAAAGGGTAATTCGATGTGTTCTTCTCGTGGTGCCGCAGGTACCAGCGATAAGTCTCGCGCAGGCCCTCCAGGAAATCGGCTGGCTTGAAGTCGAGCATCCGCTGCGCTTTCGCCACAATCATCGTGATGGGCGGCATGTCGAAGTAGAGCCCGAAGTACAGATTCGGCCCCATCGGGTGGCCGCCCATATGCAGGATGCGCTCGCGCGGCACCCGCACGACCGCCGGTTTCTTGCCCGCGGCTTCCGCCAGCAGGTCCACGAGTTCAGCCTGCGTGATCGGCCGTGGGTTGGCGATGTTGAAGGCGTGTCCCGCGGCGCCCGGCTCTTCGGCCGCCCGGAGGCAGGCCGTCACCAGATCCTTGATGTAGACGAACTGCATCAGCCGTCGGCCGTCGCCCGGCAGAATGATCGGCCGTGCGTCGCGCATGCGATCCCAGAAGAAAGCCTCGCGGTAGTACGGGTTGCCTGGCCCGTAAATGTAGGGAGGCCGGATGGTCACCACCGGGAATCCCGTACGCTGATGCATACGGAAGAGCGCCCGCTCGCTCATCGCCTTGTTGCGGACGTACGAGTCGCTGTGATGGTCGGGCGCGAGCGCGTCCCCCTCGTGGTGGTTGAGCCCGTCCCCGTAGGCGGCAACGCTCGACATAAACACGTAACGCCGCAGCTTCTCATCGAACAGGCGCGCCGTCGCCTCCACCTGCGACGCCGTCGTGCCCCGCTTCCAGTCGTACACGTTGTCGTAGACAACGTCGAAATGCCGGCCGGCCAGCGCCGCCTTCAGCGATTCAGGATCATTGCGGTCGCCGATGATCTCATGCACGCGCTTGCCCAGGTCGTGCCCCGGCTTGCGGTGCAGCACCGTGACCTCGTCGCCCGCCTTCAGCAGCTCATGCACCAGGCAGCGGCCGATAAACAGCGTGCCGCCGATCACCAGCACTTTGCTGGGGCCGCCGTTCTGGCCGCGCGCTTCGGCCCAGTGGTTGTGGAATTCGTGCGGACGTCCGCCCGGCTTCGCACTCCCGTGATTGCGATTCTGTTTGTTGTTGCCTTGGTTGCTAATCGTAGTACTCGAGGCCCAGATGCGTGATCAGGTCCTCGCCCCTCATCCAGCGCAAAGTATTCTTCAATTTCATTAGCTGAATGAAGATATCATGCTCCGGGTACAGACCTGCAGCGGTCATCGGCGCCTTGAAGTAAAACGATAGCCACTCCTGGATTCCTTTCATCCCGGCGCGCTGCGCCAGGTCGAGAAACAGCACGAGATCGAGCACCAGCGGGGCTGCCAGAATCGAATCGCGGCACAGAAAATCAATCTTGATCTGCATCGGATAGCCGAGCCATCCGAAGATATCGATGTTGTCCCAGCCTTCTTTGGCATCGCCCCGCGGCGGGTAGTAGTTGATGCGCACGCAATGGTAGAGGTCCTTGTACAGATTTGGATACAGCTCCGGTTGCAGGATCTGGTCGAGTACCGATAGCTTGGTCTCTTCCTTGGTCTTGAATGAGCCCGGGTCCTCGAGCACCTCGCCGTCGCGATTGCCCAGGATGTTGGTGGAGAACCAGCCGTGCACACCCAGCATGCGTGACTTCAGTCCCGGCGCGATCAGCGTCTTCATGAACGTCTGGCCCGTCTTGAAGTCCTTGCCGCAGATCGGAAGCTGGTTCTCGCGCGCCAACTCGAGCAGCGCCGGAACATCGGTGGTGAGATTGGGCGCGCCGTTGGCGAACGGGACGCCAGACTTGAGCGCCGCGTAGGCATACATCTGGCTGGGCGCGATCTCGGGATCATCCTGGCAGAGCCCCTCCTCGAATGCACGCACGTTCTGATGGACCGCTGCCGGCTTGTGATGCACCTCGGTTGAGCCGCACCAGATCATCACCAGCCGGTCGCAACCGTTGCTCCGCCGAAACTGGTCGATATCGGCCATGAGCTGCTGGGCCTTGTCCATCTTGTTGCGGCCGCGCTTGACGTTCGGACCGTTGATACGCCGGACGTAGTCGGGATCGAACACGGCCTGCATCGGCTGGATGGCCTCGAGCGGCGCGCGCACCTCGTCGATCAGTCCACGCTCCAGCACCTGCGCATGCAGCGCCGCCTGGTAGGCGTTGTCTTCATAGATGTCCCAGCCGCCGAAAACCAGGTCGTTCAGTGAGGCAAGTGGAACGAAATCCCGGATGTACGGCGAGCGGCCTTCCGTGCGCTTGCCCAACCGGATCGTGGCGAGCTGGGTGAGCGAGCCGATTGGGGCCGCGAGCCCGCGCTTGACCGCTTCTACGCCGGCGATAAAAGTGGTGGCGACCGCGCCCAGGCCCGGGATCAGGAGGCCGAGCTTTCCCTCGGCCGGCGCGATGCGCACGTTATCTTTCTGGGACAAATTTCATTCCTCCTCTTGCGCGATACCGGGCTCACGCGGATTGGCAGCGGGCGAGCGCGGAAGGTGGATCCTGCGGCGGCGGAAAGATTACCTTGAATGCTATACTAGCACTTACGTTTTTCACCGCTCGCCGCCCAGAGCTGCTCCGCGCTTCTGGCGGGCCGCGAGAGCCGGCGGCAGCGGTGCCAGCTCACCATGTCGGCACGCGCGGTCTCCACGATCAGTACAGTCATTGTTGACGACGAGCAGCTCGCGCGCGACGAGCTGAGCTTCCTGCTCAAGGAGTTTCCCGAGGTGGAAGTGGTCGGCACCGCCTGCGACGGGCTG
>JACOTZ010000124.1 GCA_016178155.1 Acidobacteriota bacterium | reverse complement strand
GCTGAGCCATTTCGCCGCCTCGCGGACGATGTCGTCGTCTCCCCGCAGCGACGGCGACTCGGCAAAGCCGAACTCCGCCAGGCCGCCCGAATCGTGCCCGAGATGCCATTTGCCGAAGTAGGCCGTGCGGTAGCCCGCATCCTGAAAGACACGGCCGATGTTGGGCAGGGCCGGGTTGAGAGTTCTGCCGAGCGAGCCGCCGTCGACGTTGGTCAGCACACCCGCGCGGTTCGGGTCGAGGCCGGTCAGCAGCGCCGCGCGCGCGGGCGAGCATTGCGGCGTGTTGCAGAAAGCATTCGTGAACTCAAGGCCGCGCTTGAGCAGGCGGTCACGATTTGGCAGCGACGCCGGCCCGGGCAGCAGCGCGGACTCCTGGTCAGACATGAAGACCAGGATGTTGGGGCACCGGGCCGCGAAGGCGGCGGCTGAGGCGGCCAGAAACGCGCGCCGGGAGACCATGCAACCAGTGTAGTGGCCCGTCGCTCGGGACCGCGACCTCCGCGGCTCCTCAGACCGCCGGAGCGGTCGCAACGCGTGCGCTCCGGACATTGCGGGCGCAAGGATGCGCCCTCTCAGGGTCCCGCCGTGCTGCCGCCCGCGAGCTACGGCTCTTCTTCCGGCGGCTTGGGATTGAACACCGGGAAGGTCACGATGTTGCTGATGTAGATATCCTGGGCGATGGTGAGCTGGGTCTGCTCGTTTGTGGGAATGTCCGAATTCAACTGTAACTGCAGCTCGTAGACGCCGATCATGCCGGGCTTCAGGCCCGCGAACAGCACGTTAGCCGTCTTGCCGCCGGCGATCGAGTCGACGAACGCCACCGGCCGATTCAACTCGGGACCTGTGTATTTCTCGCCAGTACGGGCGGCGTCCTTCGCCTCCGCCGGCTCGACTACGCCTAGTCCGGTGGCGTAGATGAGGATCACTTCTCCCGGAATGGCGGGGTTTTCCGGGGTGATGCGCGCGCCGGCGATGTTTGAGCAGCACAGCTCGGGGGTGAGCGGGGTCAGAATGATGTTTGCGCCTTCCGGCGCGGAGGCGCCATAGCCAATACCCTCGCCTTCCTTGCCGGCCACACGCGCGCGCAGCCGGATGCGGGTGAACACACCGGCGGCAAACGCTTCCACCTCGGGATCTTCGTTGATGAGTGCGATCAGCGCATCGCGCACTGACTCGAGCGTGTCGTCCGCCTTGACCGTGTAGGTGTAGTCACGGTCCTGGATAGTCACCGTAGCCTGGTCTCCTTCTTTGACGGTGCCGTCCACCGAAACCGCGCCGGCGGCATGGCTGCTCGCGTGCAGCGCCACGGCCGGGCGCGGATCGCTGCCCTCCTCGGCGAAAATGCCCGGATTCTGCGGGATGATCGGCACCGCGATCGCCGTGGTCACGCGCACCGAGCCATCTGGATTGAGCGTGCGCACCCAGGCCGAGACACTCGTGGCATCGGAAACCTCGAACGGCACCTGGGCATTGATCTGGTCGGGTCCGGCGAACAGCAGCGGAGCACGGATGCCGTCGAAGTAGACTTCCACTCCCGCGAGCGTCCGCGGCAGTTCTTCAACTCCCTGCGGCGCGGCCTCGCTGCGGTCGGTGAAGTTCTCCCCCAGAAAGGTGACCAGGGTGCCGGGCGCGATCTTGGCCGCGTCCTGACCGCCGCTCAAGCGCGCCCCGCCTGTCTGCAGGAGGATCTCGGCGGCATCGGAGGTGGAGGTGGAGTATTCGATGTCGTTGCCTTCCGGACCGCTGACTCGCGAGGTAAGAACGATCGCCTGAAACGTCACGTTGGGAGACGCCGCCACGGCCGCATCGCCCGCCCCGGCGTTGACCTTCTCCACCAGCCCGTTGATCACACTCGCGAGGGTTTCGTCCTTGCCGACCTTGTATTTATATTCCCGGTCCTGCACCTTGATGGTGACTTCGTCGTTCTCCTTGGCCTTACCGCTCACGGCGATGACGCCCACGGCGAAGATGTCGCGGCTGGCAGCATTGCGAACGCCCGTAAGCGGGATGGAGTTATCGCCCGGGGAAAACACGAGCACCCGACGGTTGAAGGTGTCCGAGACGTACAGGTTGACACCGTCCCAGGCGAGCGACATGGGGGTGCGCAGCGAGTCGGCAGCCGAGATGCGCAGCGGCTCGCTGTCGAGCACGAGCTGGTCGGTGAATTGCCCGAGCACGACATCGGCGGCCTCGCCGCTCCTCGTCGGCACGTGGTTGTAAATCAGGACCCGGTCATTGCCGCCGTCGGCGATGAAGAGCTGCTTGCCGTCCGACAGCGCGAACCGCGGAAAATCGAGAGTCGCCGCGCAGCGGTTCGGGAAAATGTCGTTCCCCTGTTCGTCCTTGCTTATCACCGGACAGAGCCCGCTGGAATTGTTGGCGATGGCCGACGTCATGTCCGGCTGGCCCAGGGCGATATCGGCAGGCGTCTGGTTGCTCGTGGGAATCGTGTTCCAGATGAGAACGCGGTTGTGGCCGAGATCGGCGACATACAGGCGGGTCCCGTCGGAAGTCACCGACACCGGGTTGAGCAGGTTGTCCGCGTGGGCTTCGACTTTGGCACGGGCGATGTCCGGCTCCACGTAACTCGTAAAGTTGGCCTGCCCCAGCACCAGGTCGGCGTTCTGGCCGTTTTGCTCGGGAACGCCGTTCCAGATGAGCACGCGATGGTTCTGGGTGTCGGCTACGAACAGCTTCCCGTCGTGAATCCAGACGCCCTGCGGGCCTCGCAGTCCCTGGGCGCTCGGCGTGGCGCCGCTGCCCCCATAATTCACAATGTTCGACTGGAAGTCCTTCTGCCCGACCACAACATCGGCCGGCTGGCCGTTCGAGGCAGGCAGATTGCGCCAGATCAGGACGCGGTTGTTGTCCGTGTCGGCCACGGCGAGCACCCGTCCGTCGGTGGCAACGGCAGTCGGAGTGCGCATGCCACTCTGCGAAAGGCCAACGTCGGTTTGAGCGAAGTCCGGCTGGCCGAGTACTCTGCTGGCAACACCTGTGCATACCGGGCAACGGTCGCCGGTGACCGGCAGTGAGGCCTTCGGCGCGGGCAGCGTACCCGAGAGATTGGGGAAGATCAGGACGCGGTTATTCTGCGGGCCGGCGTTCACGCGGTTCGAATCGGCGACGAAGAACGTATCGTTCACGTACGCCAGACCGCTCGCGGCGCCCAATACAAATTCGCTCGCGCCGGCCTCCTGGCGCGTAAAGGTCACCTGACCGATGACCGCGCGCGCCGCCTGGCCGGTGGAAAACTCTGCCGCAAGGCACGCCGCGGAAATGGACACAAGCAAGGCGAGGTACTTCATCGTGAGTCGAAAGGTGTGTTGAATCTTGAGTATACCAACCTCTTGCGACGTGCGGCCCGCCGCCGCGGTTGCACGCCGCCGGCGCCATTCGCCAATGCACGTCGCGGGCCTTCCACCACGTCCGGCTGCTCAGTCTCTGGCGGGCTACGATGCGGCGGATGCCAAGGTCTGCCCATCTTCGATCGTAGATTTGCAGCAGGGGACCTCCAGAAGTGCCGGAGGCAAACACTTCCGAGGACTGTGACTCACAATCCAGCACCGGATTTGAGGGGATGGGCTTCAGAGCTGAGAAAGAAAAAGACCGCATCGTGGAAGCCGGAGGGCGTTGCTTCCGTCCGATGCGGCCTCGCCCTATTTGAGCAGGGCTCAGGCCCCAGCGTCTGCCGGTCTGGAAAACAACCCGCATCCATCCTGGCGAGGCCCGCGTCCAATCAATCCTCAACCTGGATGGCCAGACACAAAACAGAAACTGAGGCCTGTGGCAAGACTTAAAATCTCGTTGGTCCCGGCGCGCCACGACGCCCGGATCGCTCTTTGCGGCAAATCAGGCCCGCGTGGACAAAAAATTCCCTCTGGTCCCTCGACCAGCCGGCGCTTCGAATGAGCGGCTCGAAACCTAAGAACTACCGGCTCCCGCAAGCACGCTAATCAGCCCACTCGGACTCCGACTGCCCGCTGCACCAGAGGGCAGGTTTTAAAGGGTCTCCATCAATTCGATTCTCATGGTAGCAATCCGCGCTCCAGCGCGCTGGCGCATGCAAGTCATTGGTAATGCAACGGGGCGGCGCAAATATGTGTCCGGGCGTTGTGGCGGGGCGTGCGGGGCGTGTGTCGGTGTGACACAGCGCGCCATGGGGCGGGGGCTCGGGAGCAGCCCCTTATGTCCGGCAATCACTCCCGTGGCCCGGTCCGAGAATGAACACTTCCGAAGCCGCGCGCATGAGCGATCGGTATGCGAGACGGCACACCAGGTTGCAGTGTTGTGCCTGTCGCAACCGGCTGTCCCTGCGGGGCGGATGAAGCGAAGGTAAACGCGGTGCCCTCTGGCACGTTGTGACTCCAGTCACTGCGCCGCGGGGCGCGCGCCCGTAGCATGGAATCGATATGACCACCACCCAGAATCTGACTATCGCGGAAATCGCGGCCGGCTCGCTCGCCGCAGTCCGCGTCTTCGAACACTTCGGAATCGATTACTGTTGCGGCGGCAAGCGCACGCTCGACGAAGTCTGCCGAGAGAAAGGCCTCCGCGCCGAAGCGGTCGAAGCGGAGCTGGCCGCCGCCGGACGGAGCCGGGATGTCGAGACGCGCGAGTGGAGTACGGCGCCGCTGGGCGAGCTGGCGGCACACATCGTCAATACGCATCACGAGTACCTGCGGCGCGAGCTGCCGGCCCTCAGCGCGCGCGTCGCTAAAGTGCACAGCGTGCATAGCGCTGCTCACCCCGAACGGCTTGCCGGGCTCCCTGGAGTCTTCGAAGAGCTGCATGCCGAGCTGGAGATGCACATGCGCAAGGAGGAGATGATCCTGTTCCCGGCGATCACCGCTTTCGAGGCCGCCGTCGCGTCCGGCCGCCGCCCCGCGCCCCCGCCCTTCGGTACGATTGCCAATCCCATCCGCATGATGGAAATGGAGCATGAAAGCGCCGGCTCTGCGCTGACGGAAATGCGCCGCATCACGAACGGTTACGAGATTCCCGAGTACGCCTGCGCGACCTACCGCGCCATGCTTGGCGGCCTTGCCGCGCTCGAGCAGGACCTGCACCTTCACATTCACCTGGAGAACAATATCCTGTTCCCGAGGGCGATCGAACTCGAGTCGCGAGGCTAGCGCTTACAGGCCGGATAGGCTACCGGCCGAGAATTGTGTTCGGATGCAGGCGGGGAGCCGCCGCTTTTGAGTGCACGTCGGCGGATCCTCGTCCAACCTGCGACAACCCCGGTGCCCGAAGCAAGGTCGAGAACGTGCTCGCCTTTCGCCACGGCAGCGCGCTCGATCAGGTCATTTGCTCAGAGCCGGAACAGCACGGGCCCAAGGAAACGCTGATACGCGCGCGCGGGGCTTGCCGTGAATCTGTCCCGCGGCGGACCACCCTCAGCCACAGTGCTGCGAGGAAGTAGCTATTGAATCGCGACGGTCACGCCTGGCTGGCTGGACCCGCCTCCGACGTTCACGACGATCGGCACTGCGTCGCCTGAGGGAGCGTTCTCCGGAATCAACACGTTCAACTGCATGACGGCGGCCTGGCCTGGAGCGGCGGCGGCGAACTGCACATCGGCGCTGACGCCGGCGATCCGAACCTGCACCGGGAGCACGGGCCGCGGCAGATCGGGAGCACTCGCGATCCGCCCGGCCACGCCTGGCGGGTCAGTGATGCCTTCGCCGGTCAGGAACAGGGTCACGACTGAGCCTTTCTGCGCGGGACTCCCCGGCGAGTTGCGCGAGCCGTTCTGGTTCAGGGCGGCGGCCTGGCCGCGGCCGCTCGCGTCGGCGGTGAAGATGCCGGGCGCCGACGACAACAGGTTTACGCCCACCGGTGTCGAGCGCGACACGCCGGACTCGATCTCGACCACGGCGCTGTTGCGGCCGGCCAGCGTGTATGGAACGATCGCACTGACTTGGCCCGGGGCAACCGAGATCACCGGAGCCGCTGTTCCGTCAAAGAACACCCGCGTGCCCGCGAGCACCGCCGGCAGGGTGCCTTGGAGATCGGGAGTGGACCGCACGGCCTCAGTCACGCTCAAACCGATGACGAAAATGGTCGCGATTTCACCCGGCGCGACGCCGCCCGACAGGTAGGTGGCGGCATTGACGATCGAGGCCGCGGTAAAAAACGGACCGAGCGGGTTCACGGCCAGCGTCACCTCGTTCGATGCGACTGCACCTGGATTGACGACGGTCAGTCGCAGCGTGCCGGGGGACGCCAGCAAGGAGGCGGGGACGACCACCCGGAGCGTGTTCGCATTCAGGAACGTCGTTACCAGCGGTACAGTGCCCGCCATTACCACCGACGCCGATACAAACCCGGCGCCCTGTACCGTCACCTCCGTGTCACCGGATCCGGACGACAGCGTAGCGGGGGCGAGAGCGCTGACTGATGGGACGGCAGTGAGCGTGAACGTCACCGGGATCGAGAGAGGCGAGTTTGACGCGCTCGGCGCATTGATTGTAATCGCCCCGCGATGCGTATCCGCAACCAGGCCTGCCGGGTTCACCCGCACCGTCAGCGTGGCCGGCGTCAGGCCGGAGGCCGGCGTCACCTCAAGCCACGGGGCGGAAGCCGCAGCCGTGAACGGAACCGGCTGCCCGCCGCTCAACTGGATGGTCTGGGCGGCGGGCGCGGCGCCCCCGGCGAGACCACTGAAGCTCAGAGTCGTGGCGGTCGCGGTCACGAACGCCGTGGAGACATCCGCCGACAGCCGCGCCATGAACAGGTCGAACGCCCCCGAGCCGCGCACCAGCGAGTTGCGCGCGCGCGGCAGGTTCTCCGACCGCGTGCCGCCGACCAGGGTCAGGAAGCCTCGCGAATCGATCGCCAGCCCATAAGTGCGCTCCTCGTCCGATCCGCCCAGCGGAGTCGAGTACAGGATCGAGTCACCCGAGGGCGACAGTTTGGTCACGAACGCGTCGTACTTGCCGCCCGCGAATCCGCTCTGAATGCTGTTGCGATTGGGGAAATTTGGCGATTGGGTCCAGCCGGTCACGTAAGGGCTGCCCGCCTGGTCGAGCACGATGTTGCCGAAACCATAATCGTCGCTGGCGCCGCCGAGGAAGGTCGAAAACAGCAGCGACTGCCCGTCGGGAGCGAGCTTCGCGACGAACACGTCCGTACCGCCGCCGAGAGAGGCCTGCACCGGGTTGGCGGTGGGAAAGTCGGCCGATTGCGTGTAGCCCGTGATGAACGCGGCGCCGCTTGGATCCACGGCCACCCGGTAGGCCAATTCGTTGTTCGAGCCGCCGAGAAAGGTCGAATACACGAGCGAGCGGCCGTCGGGCGACAGCTTGAATGCAACCGCATCGGCGAAGCCCCGATTATTGCGCTGGATGGCGCCGGCCGTGGGAAACAGAGTCGAGGTCGAGCTGCCTACGACGTACGCGCTCCCGTTGGCGTCCACCGCGATACCGCCGGCGAGATCCATCCCATTCCCGCCGACGAAGGTCGAATACACGAGCGCGTTGCCGGCCGGCGCGAGCTTGGTGACATAGATGTCGGCGCCGCCTCCCGCCGGGCCCGCCTGGAACGCGTTGCGCACGGGGAAATCGGTCGAGCGGGTCCAGCCGGTGGTGTACACGTTGCCTTGGCCGTCGAGCGCCAGTGTGTTGCCGAAGTCATCACTTCCTCCGCCCAAGTACGTGGACCAGAGGATACTGTCACCCGCGGGTGAGATCTTCGTGATGAAGGCGTCATCGAAGCCGCCGCCGAAGTTGTTCTGAAAGCCGTTGCGCACCGGGAAATTGTTCGAGGTCGTTTCGCCCGAGATGTAGACGTTCCCGCCCGCGTCCACGGCGATGCCCTGCGCCTGCTCGGTGCCGGAGCCGCCGAGATAGGTGACCCAGAGCATGGCGCCGTCCGGGGTGAATTTCGCGACCAGCGCGTCGGTGGCGCCGCCGTGGAGTTCCTGCGCTTTGTCCTGGGTGGGAAAGGTGATCCCGTTGGTCACGCCGACGACGTAAACGTTGCCTGCCGCATCGGCCGCGACGCCGGTGCCGAAATCGTAGCCGGCGCTGCCGGTGTACTGCGAATATTCGAGCACGGGATCGATCACGAGCTCCCGTGAGCGGTCGTAGCGCGCGAGCGTAAACCGCGCCTCTGAGTGAGCGCGCACGCGGTAACCGCCCGCCAGCTCCTGCTCGCGGCCGTTGATTATCTGATACACGCGCGGGCGGCGCTGCACGAGCTCGCCGCCGGGAAAGCGCAGGCGCAAGTCGCCATTGGCATCGGCGCGCACCTGATCGACCCCCTCGAAGCGCAGCTCGATGCAGCTCGGGTCCGCTCCGGGGGCGATCACGAAATCATACTCGAGCTTGCCGCCGCGACCATAATAAACGACGTCGATACCGGGGTACACGCCGCGATAGCGCACGCCTCTATACTGGGGCACCCTGTTGCGCCACTCCGATCTCTTTCGCCCGAGAAAGTAGTTGCTGTAGCTGGGGAGCGGGTCCACGCCCTGGGCGGATGCTCCCGGGTTGGCCCCGCGGAAGGCGACCCTGATCGCCCGCCGGCCACCCGCTATTTTCAAGGAGGCACCATCGGAGCGGAGCGCCGCGAACTGCTCACCGGTCCGCGAGACGAACGACTTCCCCCCGGCGCCCGGCTCGAAGACCACCGGCAGGCGGGTCTGCGAAAACTGGAGCTTGAGCGGCTCGGGGACCCGGGGGCGAGACGGCGTATTGGCCCACAAAAAGCAGGGGCAGAGTACGGCTAAGCTAACCCACAATAAAGCGTTACTGGCACGGCAGGTCGACGCCCGGATACCCGCGGCCAAGCTACCCGTTCTTAAGGATACGCGTGCTCCGCGTGCACAGACGGGCCGCGACAGAGTCAAAAAAGCAGCGAAGAACATTGCGGTACTTGGGGGGAATATAGCATGAGGAGCCTCAACATTTGTGAGGTGCCTAACGGTTAGCTCGGGCTATGACCGTATGTAGGGAGCCGCTGCGCCAGGGAGTGGCCATGCACAAGCCCGGTTCGGGTGGAGCGGCTGGCTGCCCCCTGCACGCCCCGTCCCGGAGACATCCGCGCGAACATCTCGGAGATTCCTTGGTAAATTCGCTCACGTATTCTGCCGCGCCGTGGACCGGGCTCCGGGCGCAGCCGGCGGACTCGCCGGACCGAGGGTAAAAAGCGATACGCTGCGCATTGGGAAGAGTTCTCGTCTGGGCGCCTCCTGCCGTCCACCTCGGGAAAACTGGCGGACGAGACCGCTTATTTCGGCAACCGGCGCCACTGACGTCGTCGAGAGTTGACGATGGCTCAGGAACGGCCCCAGAAAAAATTCGCCGCCCTCTTCCCATAATTTCCGATTTATGCTCTAATAAGGCTCCGGTACAGCCGGGAAAGGAGTACTTAATGTCCTCGACAGCCGCGGTCACGAGAGAAGTCGAGTTCGCATACGACAGGCAGATCGGTCGTGAGGCGCTTGCCCGCTGGAGAAAGACCACCGAGGAGCGAACGCAGAGAATCAGAGACGCCCGGGAAAAGGGTCTGGTGGCGGCGGACACCCCGGAGCGCGTGGTCAAGCGCGCCAACCGGCTGCTGAACAAGGTAAAACAGGCGGCGCCGCAGCGTCCTCCGCGGTCGAAAGAGCTGGACGAGCTGCTGAACTACGGGCCGACCCGCGAGAGCCTCGAACAGCCGCAATTCCTCGAGCGCATTATCGGCGAGACCAAGGATTTTCTGCGCATCGAATTCCTGGAGAGAGCGGTGGTCGCCTGCCGCTCGGTGTGCCGGCTGATGACGCGCGTTTCACCCGGACGGGTGAAGCTCGGCACGGGCTTCATGGTCTCCCCGCGGCTGCTGATGACCAACCACCACGTGCTGCGCAACGGCGAGGAAGCGGCGCTCACGCTGGCCGAATTCGACTACCAGATCCGCGCCGGCGCCCAGTTGCCCATCCATCGCTTCACGCTGGAGCCGAAGGCGTTTTTTCTCAACGATAAAGACCTCGATTTTGCTCTCGTAGCGATCAAACCTACCAGCCAGGAAGGTGTATCGCTCAACGACTACGGCTATTCCTGCCTGAACGGCGACGAGGGTAAGATCCTGATTTCCGAAAATATCAACATCGTGCAGCATCCGCTTGGGGAAGTGAAGCAGGTCGTGATCCGCGAAAACCGGTTGTTGAATCTTCTGCCCAAGTTCGCGCACTACGAGGCCGATACCGAGCCCGGCTCCTCCGGCTCCCCGGTGTTCAACGACGAGTGGGACGTTGTGGCGCTCCACCATTCCGGGGTCCCGAAGACGGACAACGGCAACCTGCTCGATAAAAACGGGAACGTCTGGCGGGACGGCGACGATCCCGCGCTGCTTGCCTGGCAGGCCAACGAGGGCATTCGCGTCTCGGTCCTGGTCAAATTCATCGAGAGCGCGGCTCTCCGCAACCGGGACGAGGAGGTGCTGCGGAAGCAGTTCCTCAGCGCGCGCGAGGCGCCGCCCCCTGTCCGCGAAGCGCGCGTCTCCACGGTTAAGCCGCGGCGGGCGGAAAAAACTCGCGAGGACGACGACGATGATGAAGCTGAGCCACGTATGCGCCGCGAAAGCACGGCGCACACGCCCGGCGCCGTCTCGGTCAGCCTGCCGCTGCAGATTACAGTCAGTCTGGGCGGAGTCGGCGTACAGGCGGCCGCGGCCGCTCCCGCTCTCGCCCATATCACGACCGGGGCCGCTCCCGAGCTGGAAGCGATCGAGCCGGACCAGGATTACGACAACCGGCCCGGCTACGATCCCGAGTTTCTCGGCTTCACGGTCCCACTGCCTGCGCTGACCGACGCCGTCCGCGACCAGGCGATCGCCGACGGGTCCGAGCCGCTCGAGCTCAAGTACTATCACTACAGCGTGATCATGAACGCCGGGCGCAAGCTGGCTTTTGTGTCTGCGGTCAACTTTGACGCCGCGGCACCGGTCCGGCACAAGCGCGAGGGCGGCGACCGCTGGTTTTTGGACCCGCGCATCGACGAAGAACTGCAGGCCGGTGAGGAGCTGTACTCGAAGAACCCGCTCGACCGCGGCCACCTGGCGCGCCGCGCAGATGCCGCCTGGGGCGCCACCAGAAAAGAAGCAAAGTTGGCCAATGATGACACGTTCCACTTCACCAACTGCTCGCCGCAGCACGAGATCTTCAACCAATCGCGGCTGGCATCGAAGCAGGGGCTGAAGCTGTGGGGCAACATCGAGGACCACATCGCCGGGCAGGCAAAGGCGAACAACCGCCGCGTGAACGTTTTCAACGGCCCCATCTTCCGCGCCAACGATCGCAAGTACCGGGACGTGAAACTGCCGCGCGAATACTGGAAGCTGCTGGTGTTTGAGAACGATGCTGACGAGCCCCGGGCCCTGGCATTCGTCCTCAGCCAGTCGTCACTCATCAAGAACCTGCCGCTCGAAGAAATGGATTTTGAGCCCTACCGGCCCTTTCAGATCAAGGTCCGGAAGCTCGAGGAGCGGACCAAGCTCGACTTTGGCGAGTTGCCTACTTTCGATCCGCTCGAGGAAGGCGCCAACGAAGCGTTCCTCGAAGCGGCCACGGGTGCGCTCGAGATCCTGAGCCTCGATCAGATCGTGTTGTAACGCTTTGCGGTCCTGTGGGCGGCGCTCCCGTGGCCGCCCTGCAGAACCGGTTGCGGTCTCTGCAAGTGGCGTACGAGCGGGCAGGGCTTGGGCAGGCGCGGCCTCAGCCAGGCACGAAGTCCGGCCGGGCGTATGATTGCTACTCTACGAGGAAGATGACCCGCCGTCACTTCCTCGCCGCGCCCGCACTCGCCGCCGCGCAACGAAGGCGTCCGCCGAACATCCTGCTGATCATCGCCGATGATCTGGGCTATGGCGACCTCGGCTGTTACGGGAACGACGCCGTACGCACGCCTACTCTCGACCGCTTGGCTCGGGAAGGCATGCGGTTCACGAATTTCGTCGTCTCCTGGCCTGCCTGCACGCCTTCGCGTTCCAGCATTCTCACCGGGCGCTATCCCCAGCGCAACGGTCTGTACGAGATGATCCGGAACAACGAGGTCAACTGGAAATACCAGTTTGACGAGCACACCTATTCGGTATCGCGCGAGATGACGCTGGGCCTCGATACTCGCGAGATCACGATCGGGCAGGCGCTGAAGCGCGCCGGGTATGCGACAGGTGTGATCGGCAAATGGGACAGCGGGCGCGCCCGCCGCTTCCTCCCGCCACAGCGCGGCTTCGACTTCTTCTATGGCTTCGCCAACACCGGCATCGACTATTACAGCCATGAACGCTACGGGATCCCATCCATGTTCCGCGGCAACGACCGCATCCGGGAGGAGGGCCATGCCACCGACCTGTTCCGCCGCGAGGCTCTCGAGTTCATCCGCCGCAACAGCCAACGCCCGTTCTTCCTCTATCTGCCGTTCAACGCGCCCCACGGCGCCTCCACGTTCAACAAAGGCACGCCGCAGGTCCCCGAGCGATACCTGCAGATGTACGGCGGGGGCCTCGATTGGAAGACGCAGCACCAGGCACTGATCACGCACCTGGACGAGTCGATCGGCGAAATCCTGGCGCTGCTGCGCGAGCGCGGCCTCGACCGCGACACGCTCGTTCTTTTCGGCAGCGATAATGGCGGCAGCGGTGCGGCGAGCAACGGCCCGCTGCGCGGCGGCAAGTCGACAATGTTCGAAGGCGGCCTCCGAGTGCCGCTCATTGCGCGTCTCCCCGGCCGCATCCCCGAGGGCGCCGTCTGCCACGATTTCTGCAGCACGCTCGAATTTTTTCCGACTTTCCTCGCTGCCGCCGGCGCTTCCGCGCCCGCGGGCGTCAAGCTCGACGGCTTCGATATGATGCCGGTGCTCGAGGGCCGCGCCCGCTCGCCGCGCCGGGATTTCTGCTGGTACCGCACGGCCGACAACTCCAGCGCCGCGCGCGCCGGCAACTGGAAATGGATCGAGTCGCAGAAAGGCGGAGGCTTGTTCGATCTGGCAACCGACCTGGGTGAAAAGCACGATCTTTCGAGCGAGCGCCCGGACATGTTGAAGACGATGAAGGAACGCTTCGCGGCCTGGAGGAAGGAGATGGATGCCTCCGAGCCACGCGGACCTTTCCGCGACTACTGACATGAACATCGACTGGGTGCGCCGGCACTGCCTTTCGTTCCCCGACGCGACTGAATCCGTGCAGTGGGGCAACGATCTGGTCTTCAAAATCGGCGGGGAAATGTTCTCGGTCGCCGCGCTCGAGCCGGGCGCACACTGGCTCTCCTTCAAATGCGCACCGGAGGAGTTCACCGAGCTCGTTGAGCGCGGCGGCATCGTTCCTGCCCCGTACTTGGCCCGTGCCTACTGGGTGGCGCTCGAGTCGGCTGGAGCGATGCCGCGCCCGGAACTGGAGCGACGCCTGCGCGAGGCCTACGACCTCGTTGCCGCGAGAACTCGGAAAAAGCGCAAAGGTCCCGCCGGCCGAACGGCGTCGAGGCGCTCAACCACGAGGTGAAAGTTTCCAGCCGGGACACGCGCCGAGCACCCGCCGGCAGCGCGATTCGAAGAAGATAAACGCCCGGCGAAGGCCGAGCAGCCCCGGCGCCCGCGCGCTCATTTACGGGCCCGGGCTGAAGGCGGCCGTTTGACCCGCTCCGGGCAGCACCAGCGGATCGCTGCTGCTCACTTTTCCAATCACGACCGGGGGAATACCGGCGGCGAACGTGCTGTTCAATACGCGTATAAACTCGTTGGCGATGATCGCGTAGCCGGTATTGCTTGGGTGGACACCGTCAAGCGAGAACAGGCCTCCCAGGAATGCGGTCGTCAGTCTTCGCCCGTTTACGACGTAGCCTCTGACGGATAGTTCGGCGAGCAGGGAATGGATATCAACAACCGCGGCCCCAGCCGTGGCCGCCGTGGCGGAAATGATGGAATTGTAGCTCGCTACGGTAGCTTGAATCGAGCTGATCTGGGCCGGCGTAAGAAAGCACGGAGTGCCGGGTACGGGGAATGCGGGCAAGACAGCCGGACAAATGGCCGGAAGCGGAGACAAAGCGCCCGAGGCCACCATTGTCTGAATTGCCTGCACGCCGCCCGGGACCAGGTAGTCGCCGGAGGACAAGCCCAGTATGCCGTAGACTGCCGCCGCCGGCAGACCCAGCGCCTGCGCAATCGGCTCAACCACCTGCGGGGCGGCCGTCAGGAACGGCACATCAGTCACGTCGGGAACATTGCCGACAACCACGGCCGCCCCCGTGGCAGCGACGCGGCTCAGCACTTGGCCATAGAGTGACGCAAACACCGGCACGGGCGTCACCGCCGCCGGATCGGCGAGCAGCAGCGCGAAGAGGGCATCGTTGCTGCCAAGCCAAACCACGACCGTGGTGGGCGCCGTGGACGGCGTCGCGGCAAACGATTCGAGCTTCTCGATCTGGCTCATCTCCTGGCCCGGCAGCGGAGTGGGCACACCAAGCACCAGGTTGGTCCAGACCTGCACCGGGTCCACGACCGGTCCCGGTCGCCGGAACAGGGCGTCGAAAACCGTGTGCCCCGGGACCGCGAGGTTCGTTGCCTGGTTCGCGTCCAGGCGTCCCGTCGAAACGCCCGGCGCCTGAATTACGATGGGCGGCGGGGCTGGATTCAAGATCAGTTTGCTCGGGATTCCCGGCTCCGCAATCAAGGGCAGTACTAAGGTGGCGTTCGCTTGCCGGGCAATCAGATTAGCGTATCCGTTTACCTGACCGCTCTCGAAGAGCGAAAAATTCTGGACACCGGCGGACAGGGAGTCGCCGATAGCCACCAGCCGTGACAGATCAGCCCGGCGGGGCTGCGCCTCGGCTGCAAATCCGAAGATGGAGATCCCGACAACTGCGAGGAGTTTTTTAGCTCTCATAAAGACCCGGAAATTCACCGAACCGGAGCTCGGTACAACACCATAGAGGTTAAATACCACACCGAATGTTTCAACAGCTTTTTTACCGCCGCCTCTTCAGACTACCGCCGAACTATTACAAACTTTGAGTGCAGGCCCCCCTCGGGGGCGCCTGGCCGGGCCGATCCGGCGTGGTCAAGAATTCGGGTCACACCTGGGGGACTCGCCGGCGGATTCCCCGATGTCTCGTTTTCCGCGGCCGAGTCTGGCAAACTGTAGTGAACCGACAATGCATCAGCCCCGTCGATCGCACAGCTTGCTGGCTTTTTTCCTGCGGCTGCTTCTGCGCCTCCTATACCGGGTAGAGATGCGCGGCCAGCTTCAGATGAGCGACCGGCTGCTGATCGTCTGCAATCACGAGTCGTTTCTCGATGCGGTTCTGCTGAGCGCCTTCCTGCCGGTCTCCCCCCTGTTCGCGGTCCACACGACCATTGCCGCCAAATGGTATTTCCGCGCCGTGCTCCGTCTTGCGCGCCACGTCGTGGTGGACGCGGCGAAGCCGATTGCCCTGAAGACGCTCATCAGCGCCGTGGAATCGGGAGAGCCGGTGATGATCTTTCCGGAAGGGCGGGTGACAGTCACGGGCAGCCTGATGAAGATCTACGACGGTCCGGCGTTCGTCGCCGCCAGGTCCGGCTGCACCGTGGTGCCGGTTCAAATCGAGGGGACGTTGTATAGTCCGTTCAGCCGCATGGGCGCCGATTTCCCGCGCAAGCTGTTCCCGCGCATCCGGATCACCATCCATGAGGGTGTCAAGCTGCCCATGCCTGACGCTCCGATGGCGAGGCAGCGGCGCCGCCTGGCGAGCGAGCGCCTGCGCCGGCTCATGCAGGAATGCACCTTCGCCTCGCGGCGGCGCACGAGCCTGTTTGATGCGTTCATCGACGCCGCCGAGTTGTACGGCTTCCGACGCGGCGTGCTCGGGGACATCAGTACCACGTTCGATCCGGTGTCCTACCGCGCGATTCTGAAGGGGAGCCTGGCCCTGGGACGGCTGGTCTCCAAGGTCACTGCGGACCGCGAGATAGTCGGAGTGCTGATGCCGAACGTCAACGCGACCGTGTATCTGCTGTTCGGTTTGGCTGCTTTCCGGCGCATCCCGGCGATGCTCAATTTTACGTCGGGCGTCGAAGGTTTGCGCAACGCCTGCCACGTGGCGAAGATCAGGACCGTGTTGACGTCGCGCGCTTTCCTCGAACGCGCCAAGCTCGAGGATACGGTCAGCAGGCTGAGCGGCGTCAAGCTGGTCTGCCTCGAAGATTTGCGGGCGCAATTCACGCTTCGGGACAAGCTGTGGCTGATGAGTTGGGCGCTGTGGAATCCCCGGCGTGTGCGCCGGCCGGTGCGAGGCGAGGACGCGGCGCTGGTTCTGTTCACGTCCGGATCCGAGGGTGTGCCGAAGGGCGTCGTCCTCAGCCACAATTCGCTGTTGGCCAACGTGGCGCAGATCAATGCGGCGTACGCGTACTCCTGCCGCGACAGGTTCATGAGCGCGCTGCCGCTGTTTCACGCCTTCGGCATCACCGGAGGCATCCTGGTGCCGCTGCTGAAGGGCTGTCGCGTGGTACTCTACCCCACGCCGCTGCATTACCGGCTGGTTCCCGAGTTCATCTACGACCGCGACTGCACAGTTCTGTTTACCACGAATACCTTCCTCCGCAAGTACGCGCAGGTTGCCCATCGCTACGACTTCTACAGCCTGCGGCACCTGCTGGTCGGCGCCGAGAAGCTGTCCGACGACGTGCGGCAGCTCTGCATCGACAAGTTCGGCGTTCGGCCGCTCGAGGGCTACGGCGCCACCGAGTGCTCACCCGCGATTGCCATCAGCTCCACGATGGCGAACCAGCCCGGATCGGTCGGCGAGATCCTCCCGGGTATGGAATACCGGATCGAGCCGGTCGAGGGTCTGCACGATGGCGGTGTTCTCCACGTGCGCGGTGAGAACGTGATGCTCGGCTATCTTAAGGGCGATCAGCCCGGCATCGTCCAGCCCGTCGAATCCATCTACGGCAGCGGCTGGTACAGCACCGGAGACGTGGTCACGATCAGCGACAGCTACATCACGATTCAGGCCCGGCTCAAGCGGTTTGCCAAGGTTGCGGGCGAAATGGTCTCACTCGAGCAGGTGGAGCGCATCGCCGCCGAGGCGGAGCCGTCCCGGCTACACGCGGCGGTGGCATATGCCGAGAAGGCTCGGGGCGAAGGCATCGCCCTGTTCACCACCGATCAGGGACTCGAGCGCGAGCACCTGAAGGCGGCGGCGCGACGGCTGGGCGCTCCGGAGATCGCGCTGCCGCGCCGTATCGTGTACCTGGAGAAAATCCCGCTGCTGGCGAACGGCAAGACGGATTACGTGTCGCTCTCGCGCATGGCAGCGGATATCGTGAGCCGCCCGGTCTCCGCATGAGCGCTGATGCCCGCCGCGGCGAGCAGCACGGCTGGTATTTCTACGACTTCGCCAATTCCGCATTTGCCACCACCGTCCTGACGCTGCTCTTCGGCCCTTACATTGTGGGCGTCGCCAAAGCCGCGGCGGGCGCGGACGGCTTGATTCGCCTGTTCGGGGTTCCCGTGGAACCGCGCTCCTTGTGGAGCTACCTGGTGGCGGCGTCGGTGATGCTGCAAGTGATCGTGCTGCCGGTCGTCGGCGCCGTCGCCGATACCAGCGCGCGCAAGAAGCGGCTCCTCGGCGTCTGCGCCTACACGGGCTCCGCGGCGACGATTGCGATGTTCCTGGTGAGCGGAAGCGCCTACCTTATCGGCGCGGGCCTGTTCCTGATCGCCAACGTCGCTTTCGGCGCCTCCATGGTCGTCTACAACTCGTTTCTGCCGGATATCGCCACGCCGGAGGAGCGCGACGCGGTCTCGTCGAAGGGCTGGGCACTTGGCTATCTCGGCGGCGGCATCGCCCTGGCGCTGAACCTGGTGCTGTTCGCGAAGGCTCCGGCGCTGGGCCTCTCTGAATCGATGGCGGCGCGAGTTAATCTGGCCTCGGCGGGCCTGTGGTGGGCCGGGTTCAGCGTCATTCCCCTGCTTCGCCTGCGCAACCGGCCGCCGCTCGGCCACCGCCCTCCCGACAATCGAGTTCGCGCCACGTTCGCGCAACTGCTGCGAACCCTGCGCGGCCTGCGAGCTTATCCCGAAACCCTCACGATGCTGATTGCCTATCTGCTCTACAACGATGCGGTCCAGGCCGTCATTGCGCTTGCGGGCCAGTTCGGTCATGACGAGTTGAAGATGCCGATGAGCACGCTCGCGCTCGCAATTCTCATGGTGCAGTTCGTGGCCTTCGGCGGCGCGCTCGCATTCAACCAGGTCTCCCGCGTTCTTGGAACAAAGCCGGCCGTCATCACCGGCCTGCTGATCTGGACCGCGACCCTCGTGGGTATCTACTCGTCCGTGCGCACGACGGCTCATTTCTTTATCGCCGCCGCCGTCATCGGTGTAGTGCTGGGAGGAACGCAAGCGCTGAGCCGCTCGTTGTTTTCTCAGATGATCCCGAAGGGCAGGGAAGCGGAGTACTTCAGCCTGTATGAGATCAGTGACAAGGGAACGAGCTGGCTCGCGCCCCTGTTCTTCGGCCTGGCGTTGCAGTTTACCGGTAGCTATCGGCTCGCCATCCTGTCGCTGATCGTGTTCTTTCTCGCCGGCTTGATCGTGCTCGTGCGGCTCGATGTGCAGCGGGGCAGCGCCGAAGCGGCGCGTGCGGCTCAGGCCGCCTGAGGGCGCGTGATAGGCTCTCCGGCATGAGACCGCGTCTGATCTGGATTCCAATCGCGTGGGGAATCGCCTGCTTCGCGCAACCGAAACCCGCCCTCCCAGCGGGTCCGGAGGCGACCGTCGCGACCACGGTATCGTTCACTGAAGGCCCGGCCGCCGATGCTGACGGTAATGTCTACTTCACCGATGTCACCACCTCGCGCATTTTGAAGTTCTCGCCCAAGGAGCGGCGGCTGACGACCTTCCGCGACAACTCGAACCGGGCCAACGGCCTCCTCTTCGATCCGCAGGGCCGTCTGATCGCCTGCGAAGGCAGCGACGCCGAGCGCAATGAGCCGCGGGTCACGCGCACGGACCTCAAGACCGGCCGCATCGAGGTGCTCGCCGATCGCTATCAGGGCAGGAAGTTCAACGCTCCGAACGACGTCACCATCGACAGCAAAGGCCGGCTGTATTTCACCGATCCCGCGCCGGACGCGACCTCGGTCGTGCGTTCTTCAAGCACCGGCAAGACCGGGGTGCCCGGCGTCTATCGAGTCGACCCCGACGGCAAAGTGACACGGATTCTGGCGGGACCGGCCATCGAATGGCCGAACGGAATCACCATCTCGCCCGATGACAGGACGTTGTACCTGGTGGAAGCGAACAAGGTGGAGAGGGGCACCCGGGCCATTCGCGCCTATGACCTGGCGGCCGATGGAAGCGTCAGCAACATGCGCATCCATTACAATTTCTACCCGGGGCGCAGCGCCGACGGCATCAGTATCGATTCGCGCGGCAACATCTATGCGGCGGCCGGTCTGAACCGGCTTCGAGGCACGCACGAGACGCTTGACACCAGGCCGGGCATCCACGTCATCTCTCCGCGCGGCAGGCTGCTGAGCTACACGGCCATCCCGGAGGATACGATTACCAACTGCGGCTTTGGCGGCCCGGACCTGAAGACGCTGTACGTGACCGCGGGCAAGACGCTGTTTGAGATTCACTTTGATGTCGCCGGCATCCGGCGGTAGAATCGAATGCCTGGAGGGTTTGCGTGAGCGAAAGAGTAATGTGGCGGATCGAGGGCGAGGAGGTCGCCGCCTGCAACTGCAACTGGGGCTGCCCCTGCCAGTTCAACGGGCTGCCGACGACCGGCCGGTGCGAGGGCATGGCCGCCTGGCAGATCGAGCGCGGACACTATGGAGCGGTCCCTCTCGATGGATTGCGATTCGCCCTGGTCTGCTCCTGGCCCGGACCGATCCACGAGGGCAACGGAACGGTCCAAGCCGTGATTGACCGCAGGGCGACGCGCGAGCAACTGGAGGCGCTCTTGACCTTGATGAACGGCGGCGCCGGCGGAACGTTCTTCGAAGTCTTCTCCTCCGTCTGTCCAAACAAGCTCGAGTCGAGAATTGCGGCCATCGAGCTGTCTGCCGATCGCGAGCGGCGCCGGGCATCCGTCCGGATCCCGGGCATGCTCGAGGTGGATGTCGAGCCGATCCGGAACCCGGTCACGGGCGAAGAGCATCGCGCGCGCATCGATCTTCCGAACGGGTTCGAGTACAAGCAGGCGGAAGTGGCGAACGCCGTGCGCTTCCACTCGACCTGCGGCCCGGCGCTCTCGGTCGATCATAGCGGCACGCATGCGCACCTGAATCGTTTCGAGTGGACAAACGCATGACCCTGACCCGCAGAACTTTGTTGGGTTCGGCCGCGGCGGCGAGCGCGCTCGGCTACCCGGCGAATGAGGCCGTCCACGTTGGCGTCATCGGGACCGGTGGGCGGGCGCGAGTGCTCATGCGCTCACTGGCACAGTTGCCCGGCGTCAAAATCGTTGCCGTGTGCGATATCTGGGATCACCACCTGAAGCTCGGCGGCGAGCTTGCCGGCGCGAAGGCCTTCACCACGAAAGAGCACGAGGCGCTGCTCGGCCGCAAGGACGTTGATGCCGTGGTGATCGGCACCCCCGACCACTGGCACACTCCGATGACCATCGCGGCCTGCGATGCCGGCAAGGATGTGTACGTCGAAAAGCCGCTCACTCATGACCTGAAGGAAGGCCGCGCCGTGATCGAGGCCCGGAACCGCTCGCGGCGCATCGTCCAGGTGGGAATGCAGCAGCGGAGCATGCCGCACGTTGAGAAAGCCAGGGAGATCGTCCAATCGGGGCGGCTCGGGCGCATCCACAAGGTGCGGCTGACCTGGAACCGGAACAATCGCGGACGGACGGCGCGCGCCGCCCCGGCCATCGACCCGCGGACCGTCGATTGGCAGCGCTTCCTGGGCTCGGCGCGGCCGCAACCGTTCGATTCCTACCGGTTCCGGAACTGGCGCTGGTTCTGGGATTTCGGCGGAGGTACGCTGACCGACCTGATGACGCACCATATCGATATCGTGAATTGGTATCTCGAACTTCAATATCCGGCCGAGACCGTTGCGCTGGGGAGTAACTACGCGACGAACGGACTATGGGAAACGCCGGATACCATGCAGACGCTGCTGTCATATCCGGATCAGCAGGTGCAGGCGCATTTCGAGTCGACTTTCGTAAACGCGCGCGACGCCGAGATGATCGAGTTCATGGGGACGGAGGCGACGCTCTATCTTGATCGCGGGCGCTACGAAATTTACCCCGAGCGCGGCAGCGCGGTCAAAGCCGAGGAGTGGATTCTGGGCGAAGGCCCGCGCGGCGCGGACTTCTATAAGAATCCGGACGGCGAAGCGCTGCACCTGGCGAACTGGCTCGACTGCATTCGCTCGCGCAGGCCGCCGGCCGCGCCGGTCGAGGCCGGGGTGCTCGCCGCCGCCGCCGGGCACCTGGGGAATATCGCGTACCGCGAGAAACGGCTGGTACGGCACGGCGCTGCTGCATTGAATTCAGGGCGCGAAGCATAGTTACCCCGGCCTCCCGGTCGGCGCTTGCAGCTCGAGAGCTAAAGCCCGCTCGTGGATCGGCTCGCTCGTAAACTGCGCAATCTGCGGATCATGGTGGTGGCTCCCCTCTCTCAACCCGCTGGGGTCTGCCGTTATGCTTTCGTCGGCAACGGCAACCTCGTCGCACCCGGTCTCTACCAGTTCAACGTTGTGTCTCGGTACAAAATTGGTACAAAAACTTTTTGGTATCGAGGGAACGGGCGGTATCCTGCGCATGTGTGAAAAGTTGGATTTTGATGGCGCATCCGGCTAGCGCCGGACCGGGCTCTAGGCAGCGCCCGCCCCGAGCCCCGAAGCGGGTCTCGGCCCTTCGGGTGACGATCCCTTGCGCGGGTAGCGATGGTCGTCATGATCGTCATGCTGATGTTCGTCATTATGTTGGGCATGATGATGGTGGTGTGCTGTTGTTGTTGTTGTTCTTCTTCTTCTTCTTCTTCTTGACGCTGATGATGATGGTGGCGGTGGCGGTGGCAGCAGCAGCAGCAGCGGCGGCGCCGCGAACTGCGAACCGCGGCTACAGCGACGCCGATATCGTCAATATTCGGCGACATCAACCCGGCGCCTTCTTATCGTCCTCCATTGACTGCGTCTGCACCGGCGGAGCGCTCAGGACCTTCATCAAAGCCCTCAAACGCATCGCGAACGATGCCTTCGAGCAAGGCGACCTCTTTGTCGGTCAGGTTGCGAAACTCGTTCTCGCGGCGCCTTTTTGACAACCTGCCATGATTGTCCCTTATGAACATGACGAGATTTTCCGCGAGCCGGTCTGGCATCTCAACAGTGTTCATGATGCGTTCGATCGCTTGGTCATGACGGCGGAGGTAGTCAATTTCTTTTGGCAGGTCCTGCTCCACCGTCCGCGTCACACACGCATAGAGAAACTCGGCAGCTTGGGTGCAATCGAAGTAGCGGTACAAATCGGCGGTGTCGTTCAGAACCTCGACATTGCGGTCAGGCGTCGGCCGCCACTCGATGAACGGCATGAGCGGGCCAGAGTGACTCTGCAGGGTCGTTCGATAATCATCGATGCGGTCGAGCATGACGGAGGAGACCGGGAACACCATGCCAGGCGGCGTGAATTGACGCTCTGCCAGGACGTGATGGATCAGGCACCTGTGCACACGGCCATTGCCGTCCTGAAACGGGTGTATATAGACAAAGCCGAAGGCAGTGGCCGTCGCCTTTAACACTGGGTCGAGTCCGTCTTCGCGCATACGATCGTTGGCTTCAAGCAGCCCGCCCATAAGATCGCCTAGGTCGGCTGCTTTTGCACCGATAAATTCCGGCAGGGGATCGCCGAGATGGTCCCGCTCGCCGAGGAACACGCCGTCAGGCCGGAGACCAGTTCTCGTAAATCTCGGATCCTCGATCAGAACGCCCTGGAGGCGAATGATCTCATCCAGCGTGAGACGATTCTTGCCGGCTTGCAGGACGGCGCGCCCCCATCGCTCCAGGCGGTTGCGCGGGGGACGCTCGCCTTCTATTTCGAAACTGGCGCGACTGTCCGCGAGGAGCATGAAGCTGGCCGCGCGCGCGACCAGATGGGCGCCTGTGCGGCCGACGGTTTCACGCGCCTTGCTGGCCAGGTCTCGCGCGAGGAAATCAGTCAGGGTCTTTGTGCGACGAATAACCGGACAGAAGCGGCCGTTGCCGAGCAGGTTATCGCGAATGCGGTGCCGTCTGGAAAGGCGCGGCTTGCTCGTGAAGTACGCCTCTGGGTCAAGAAGATCGACGGCTTCGGCCTTGGGGGCGTCTTCGACATCAAGAGTGCAGCCGGTGAGAATTTCATACAGGTACCACGCGCGCCGCGCTGGAATCCCGGTACGGGCGGCCCGGACGACAGCCTCGACCTCCGCCTGAGGCGCCGCTTCGAAGACCCGTTTCAGCACCAAAAGATCAATGTCTTCGTGACGGAGAGCAAAGGTCAGGTGATCAGCGAAGGTATCGCCCGGCCAATACCGTTTGTCGAAGACGACCCAATCGCCTTCCTGCCGCTGGCTCCCGCTAATGTGCTTGTCGGACACGCTACTTGGCCGCCGTACGGGGGCCTGAACAGCGAACGTCTGGACGAGCGCCGCCCAGCCGGCGAGTTTGGCGCTATCCGGGACCATCTGGTCCTGAAAGATCGTGGGAGGAGCTGATTCAAGGCGCATCGTCGAAAACCTTTGTTGTTGGTCGAAAACCACCGTCCCAAGTGGAGTTGCGTAGAAAACCAGTATACACCGTCCAGACGTCGAAAACCATTGTCTTCCGTCGAAAGATGCCTATATAAAGCATCTATTATCGAATTTTGCCTTCCGAACAGCCTTGGAAAGGAGACGCTCGTAACCCGTCGTTCGCGGCAGATTCGGAGGCGGTCCGGAGACGAAGCCGACTCTCAAGGCACTCACTCAAGCTATCAACGATGCCTTTGCTGTCTCCGCCTTTGCGTCGCACGGATTGCCGATTGGTGCCACCGACATCGACATCCTGAAGAGCTGGGGATCGCAGTTGCGCGTGCTCGACCAATCCAGATACGTCCCCGGTTTCGAGGGCTTCAATCTCATCTGGATGGCTGCCGACGCACAGGAAGGCAGCCCCGTCTCCATCCGGCGGCGCGATCTCCAGCGATATGAGATAGAGATCGCAAAAAGGATTGTCGAGGCTTACCAGGCGCAGGCGAATGCCGCTGAGACGAGCCTGACGACACCATATCTTCCGATATTCAAGATCCGGGCGGACGTGACGTTCCAATGCCACGTCACCCGAGCCTTGGTCGACCTTGTCATCCAAAGACTGTCCGAAGACGAGATCGCTGAGATTCCTTTCCGGGTTCTCCTCCATCTGGGGACCACCCACCAACCCGTATCGGAGCCTTTGTACCGACGGGGCGGCAACCGACGT
Organism: Acidobacteriota bacterium; assembly: GCA_016178155.1. Taxonomy (GTDB): domain Bacteria; phylum Acidobacteriota; class Terriglobia; order Bryobacterales; family Bryobacteraceae; genus JACOTZ01. The sequence continues at coordinate 245 of JACOTZ010000124.1, read as the reverse complement.
TACGAAATGACCATTCAGCCAAGAACCACCTAGGGAGCAACCATAGGACCGGACTTGGCGATTGTTGACTTCTGCTTGCCCGGCAAGTTTGCCGGACGATCTATACAGTGATTTCGTAAACCAGAGTTCCGGCTCTGGTTCATCGACCTGATCGCTCGCGACTTGCCAGCCTCGCCCCGCGTAGCGTCATTCTTGCAAATCTCGAAAATGCCTTGATCCGGCGGCATTCTGCCATTATAATTAGT
>JACOTZ010000378.1 GCA_016178155.1 Acidobacteriota bacterium | reverse complement strand
GTGGAAGGCGGCGTGGAGCTCGGCGAGGGCCTGGGCATCATCGCCGGGGAGGATGGCCTGAGCGGAGCAGAGGCCGTGCGTGATGCCGTTCAGACGAGAGCGGGCTTTGCCATCGGCGGACTTCGGGCCGGTGGACTTTTCGGAATTGCGGCGGTTGGCCGCAATCTGGCTGGCAGTTGCCATGCGAATTACTCCTGTTGGCTAAAAATACGAAGGCCGGTGAGGTCCGGGGATTTTGGGGTCCCGGGCCGCACCGGCCTATCCTGATTTCATTTTATCGGAAATTTCCATTTGTCAAGAGGAAAACGGCTTAAGTTGTTGAAAAGGCTCTGTCGATTTTTGTGAACGGGCTGTGACCAACATTCAAAATGAGGTTGCGCTGTGGCGGCACGGGATGCACTTCCGCGCCTCGACGGCTCAAGCCGCGGAAGCAAATGCCACCGCGGTCGCTGAGGCCGTCGGGGGTAAGGGCATTGGCCGATGCGTGGCCGGGGAGGCCCACCAGCCATGGCGAAATCGCGACGACGCCCGGGCGGCCGGCTCAAGCCGGCCGCATCACGCGAGTGACGGCGGCGGCCATCTGCTCCCACCGGGAGCGTTCGACGAGGAGCCGCTTTCTTCCGGCCGGAGTGAGCCGGTAATAGCGGGCGCGGCGGTTGGTGGGAGAGATTTCCCATTTTGCGGCAACCAAGGCGCGTTTCTCGAGGCGGTGGAGTGCAGGGTAGAGAGAGCCGTGGTCCACCGCCAGCAGGTCGTCAGACAGCCGCTCGATCGCACGGGCGATTTCATAGCCGTTTGCCGGCCCGGATGAAAGCGTGCGCAGCACCATCATGTCCAACGTGCCCTGCAGCAGGTCCAGCTTCCCGGTTTGAGTCCTTGCCATGGCCGCCTTCTTAGGATAGCATGGGAGCGTGGGTTGTCTACAGGTAGATTAACCACTATGCTAGCGGCCCGCAGCTTGGGTCGTCTAAACGGATAGTGACGGGCCACAGAGGTCACCGGCGATGGACCTTGATCGAAGACGGTTTCTAGGCGGCGGCGCCGCGTTCGCCTTCGGGTCTGCGGCGGTCGCGAAGGAGGAGGAAGCGTACCGCTTCCGGATCGCGGATGCCGAGATCGAAATGACGATCGAGTTTCACGACGGCTATGCCAGCCACGGCTTCTGGCTTGGCGAGCAGATGTCGAATCGCCGCTACTGCTTGTCGGCCGGCGGGGAGGAGGGGCGCAACTGCCTGGCCGCATTTCGCGGGTCGCTCGCGATTGCCCGCTACCGGGTGCGGCCTCGGTCCCGCCGGCCCGCGCACCTTGCTCTGCGTGAGTATGTGCGAACCATCGATCACGACGCCCGGCTTCCCGACCGGCCCCCGTTCGAGCGAACCATCGTGCTGAAGAAAGGAGTCGCGAGCGACTTGCAGGCCTTTGGTTACGAGCCTCCGTCGGAGGACGAGCCGTTATCCGACCGACATGGACCCTGGTATCTTTACCGGCAGGACCTCTACCTGGAGCCACAACGCGCTCCGTTCCTCATCCTGTATTGGAAACACGCGCCGGCGTCGATTCGCGTGCTCGATCTCATCCCGGGAGACCAGACATGGATCGAGAAAAAGTGAAAGAGTGGCTGGCGGGCCAGTTTTCAAGGCTCCGTCACCATCGCACCGACGCCGATCTGAGCGACGAGCTGAAAACACACCTGGAAATGCAGGAGGAGGACTACATTGGGGCCGGCATCCCCGCCCCCGAGGCGCGGCGTCGCGCGCGGCTCGGTCTCGGAAGCACCCAGGCCATCGTCGAGAATGTTCGCGACCAGGAGTTCATCACTATGGTGGAAAGCTGCTACCGCGACTTCCTGCTGGGCCTCCGCGCTCTGCGGAAGAGCCCCGTCTTCTCTCTTACCGCGGTTCTGACCCTGGGGATTGGCATCGGAGCCAACACGGTCATCTTCACGCTGCTCTATGGTCTCTTGCTCCGCAGTCTGCCGGTGAAAGACCCTGGCAGTCTCGTCCGCATCGGGGTTGCCAGCGCCACAATCAACCCAAACCGCGCAAGCCAGGTTCCGTATCAGATGCTTTTGCAACTCCGCCGTCAGCAGCAGTCGTTCACGGACATTTCCGCGTGGGGAAGCCGTGTGGTCGTAATGGACACGGTCGATGGCGCTCCACGGATACTCCAAGCAGGTTTGGTTAGCGGCAACGGCTTCGAAGTTCTCGGGATGAACGCCTACCTGGGCCGACTTTTGAGACCTGCCGACGACGTTCGCGGTGGCCCGGCCGACGGTTGGCCCGTGGTGCTGAGTTACGGTTTCTGGAAAGTCAACTTCGGCGGCGATCCGTCGATCGTCGGCAAACAGATCAAGGTGTCGAATACTGCCATGACAGTCGTGGGAGTTGCCCCTCCGAATTTCCGCGGCGTGTCGCCGGGGTCAGAAACCAAGCTCTATTTGCCCTTCCAATTTCTTACCGTCGTAACCGGCAAAGACGAAATCAACGCGCCGAATTCACTCGCGTGGTGCAGTACGATCGGCCGTCTGAAGCCGGGCGTCTCCGTCAAAGAGGCACGAGCCGAGCTTGCGACCTACCAGCAGGCACTTATCAATCAATACATCCCGCTCAAGCTTCGGGACCGGTTCCAGGCCGAGAACGCATATCTGTGGGCGTCGTCCGGCCGAACGGGTCTGCCCACGTTCTTCGGCCGGGTCTATTCAGAGCCGCTTTATCTGATGCAGGGCCTCGTGGGGATCGTGCTCCTGCTGTGCTGTGTGAACGTTGCTGGATTGATGATGTCGAAGGTCTACTCGCGCCGCCAGGAGTTCGCCGTGCGCACCGCAATCGGCGCCGCGCGTTCGCGCCTGATTCGGCAGTACCTCACCGAGAGCTTTGTGATCGCCCTCGCCGGAGCGGCTCTCGGTGGAGCCGCCGCCTGGTACGGAACCGGCTACCTGCTCCCATTCTTCCGGCATCCGAACGAGGGAATTGGAATGTCCATCAACCCGGACGCGACCGTCTTTGCCGTAACCGGCTTCTGCGCCGTGCTGACCACCCTCCTCTTCGGCACGCTGCCTGCCTGGCGAGCCGGCGCCGCCGATCCAGGCAATCTCTTGAAATCGCGCACCGCGGGCGCAGCCCGGCGCCGCATTTTGGGCCGAGCCTTCATCCCGCTTCAAGTGGCGCTTTCGTTTGCTCTCGTTTCCATCGCGACGTTGCTTTCCCAAAGCCTGATCCGGCTGGAGACCGAACAAACCGGATTCGACCTCGACCACGTCACCATCCAAACCGCGCCCTTTCACCTCATGAACCCTACTGTCGAGGCCAGGATGGAGCTGTATCACCGCATGAAGAATCGTCTGGAGTAGCTCCCCGGCATCAACGTGGCCTCCTTTACCTGGTTCACGCCGATGACGAGCTTTCAGGCAACCTCCGGCTTTCAAGCTATCAGCAACAGACCCAATCCGCCCGAGGATGCGCGGATGGCGTACAACGACGTGGGCCCGGGGTACTTCCGCACCATGCAGACGAACATCGTCGAAGGCCGCGAGTTTCAAGACCATGAGCGCGACCGCAGCGTCTGTGTCTTGAATCAATCGGCGGCGGCGTACTTGTTTCCGCGCCAGCAGGCGGTAGGGCAATACGTGAGAAGCAACGACGAAAAGAGGTTCCCGCAACCTGTCGTTTGCCGCGTAATCGGTCTGGCACAAGACGCGAAGTTCGCCAATCTGCATGAGCCGCCTCCGCGGACAATCTACTTTCCGGTGACGCTCGAAACGATCAGGAATGCCACCAATCTCGTATTCCTGATGAACGCGCCAACTAAAGCTCAGGCCATCTCCGCGTATCGCTCAGCCAAGGCAGAGCTCGCGCCCGCCACGCCCTTCGTCCTCTTCGTGACATTGCGGGAACAGATGGAAGCCGCACTTGGCAGCCAGCGTGCCCTTTCCCTGATGAGCAACTTTTTCGCCGGGGTTGCTCTGTTTCTTAGCGGGTTAGGCCTGTACGGGCTGCTCTCATCGAGCGTGACGCAACGAACTGGCGAAATCGGTGTGCGGATGGCGGTAGGCGCGCAACGAAGCCGAGTGGTTGGGATGATCCTGACGGAGGCGCTTCGGCTGCTGGCAGCCGGACTCGTGCTCGGCGCACTCGTGCTTACTGTTACGGCAGAGTTCGTGAAAGGACAACTCTACGGAGTGTCCGCGTTCGAACCCATAAGGCTCGCTGGAATCATCGCGGTACTCGCCGTCGTCGCGATCGCGGGTGGCCTTCTCCCTGCACTACGCGCCGCATCCGTCGATCCGATCCAGGCTCTACGCGCGGAATAATGGCACCCCTTTTGACGCGCCCGCTATGCAATCGGGCAGCCGGTTGGAGACTTAACGACCGTCGTCAAGATGCGGCGCAGGGCGATAGATCGCGGCCGTAGTGGCGGGCTGCCGGTAGATCGGGCCGGATAGAGGGGGATCGCTCGACGGTGGGCGACCAGGGAGGACCTACTATATCTGAGTGACTGGCTCGCGACTGCTGGTGCGGCGCACATTCTGTAAATGTGACCTCCCAGGCGGAACCGCGGGTACCGCCTTGGCACAGGCTCAAGTTCCGAGTAGCGCGTGACACGGGCACAACCCGGCGTCCGATAGGCCTTTTACCGCCCCCCCATCGTGCAGCCGTCATGCAATGCATATACAATGGAAGTGCGGTGTTCGACTGGGGCGCAAACAATCTGCGCAAGATTCGGGCGCACCGGATCAAGGCTGACGAAGTGGAGAAAGCGCTGTCGAACGACCCGATCCCGATCTACGAGCAAGACGTAGAGGGGAGACAGATTCGGGACGGCTGCTGGCCGTGGTACTGGTTGAGCGCGGCGAAAAGATCCGAGTCGTCACCGCGTACGACCTGGATGCCGGGCAGAAGAAGGATTACCTCGCCCGGCGCTTGCGTGGGGAGTGAAGCGATGAAAAAGAAACCGATCGTCATGCCCAAGTTCGTCAACGAAACACAGGAGGCGGACTGGTGGGCCAGCCGCGAAGGGCGCGAGTTCGTAAAGCAGAAGGCGGCCGGAACCGGGAAGAAAGGAGGCGCGCCGACGGGCTCGCGCCTTGTCGGTCAGTTGAACAAGGTCGCTAGCGTCCAAATTGCGTTGCGATTGCCCGAACCCGATGTAGCCAAGGCCCGAGAACTCGCAACGCGAAAGGGCATCGGATACCAGACCCTCCTCAAGATGCTGGTGCATGAAGGGCTTCGCCGCGAAGCGCGCCGTGCGTGAAGGGTTCACTACGGTCGCCCACTCGGACGCGGCGTCGGGCGGCGTCAGGCCTCGGGTTCGATGCCGATCCGGTCATTCACCGCGGACCGAATGCGCTGCTTGCAGCCGAGGTATCGCTCCGTCGTCTGGATCGAGACAACAGATCGTTAC
>JACOTZ010000377.1 GCA_016178155.1 Acidobacteriota bacterium | reverse complement strand
CGGCGGTAGCGTAACCGCCAGGCTGTACTCGCGGCCGTGTTGCGGTACTGCTTCGGCCATCAGCCCTCCGCCATTCCCCACATTGCTGCCGCCGAAATATTCGGAGTCGCTGTTCAGGATCTCCTCCCAGAATCCACCTTCCGGCACCCCAAACCGGTATTTTTCCCGCGGCACCGGCGTGAAATTGCAGCAGAACAGCACCGGCCTGAGGCCATTCTCCGGCCTCCGCAGAAAAGCGATGATCGAATGCTCCCCATCGTGAAAATCCACCCACTCGAATCCCGAGTAGTGGAAGTCCACCTGGTGGAGCGCCGGTTCGGACCGATAGAGCCGGTTGAGCTCGCGGTTGAAGGCTTGCAGCTTGCGATGGTAGTCGAACTGCAGCAGCTCCCACTGCACAGACCCGGCATAGTTCCACTCCGACGTTTGCCCGATCTCCGAGCCCATGAACAGCAGCTTCTTGCCCGGATGCGCCCACATGTAGGCCAGGAACGCCCTCGCGTTCGCAAAACGCTGCCACTCGTCTCCCGGCATCTTGCCCAGCAGAGGCTTCTTTCCGTGCACGACTTCGTCATGCGAGATCGGCAGCACGAAATTTTCCGTGAAGGCGTAGAGACTGAAAGTGATGTGGTGGTGATGGTACTTGCGATGCACCGGGTCGCGCGAAAAGTAATCGAGCATGTCGTGCATCCAGCCCATGTTCCACTTCATCGTGAACCCCAGCCCGTTCAGGTACACCGGTTTCGACACCCCGGCGAACGCGGTCGATTCCTCCGCGATCGTGATCGCGCCGTCCACCTGGTGCGCCAGTTCGTTGAACTTGCGCAGAAACGCGATCGCCTCCAGGTTCTCGTTGCCGCCGTGGATGTTCGGGATCCATTCGCCCGGCTGCCGCGAGTAGTCGAGATAGAGCATCGAGGCGACCGCGTCCACCCGTAGCCCGTCGATGTGGTAGCGCTTTAGCCAGAACAGCGCGTTCGAGATCAGAAACGCCTGCACCTCGTTGCGGCCGTAATTGAAAATGAGCGTGCCCCATTCGCGATGCTCACCCTTGCGCGGGTCGGCATGCTCGTACAACGCCGTTCCGTCGAAGAACGCCAGGCCGTGCGCGTCCTTCGGGAAATGGGCCGGTACCCAGTCGACGATCACGCCGATGCCGTTGCGGTGGCAATGATCGACAAAATACATGAAATCCGCCGGCGTCCCGAACCTTGAGGTCGGCGCGAAATACGCGATTACCTGGTAGCCCCACGAGCCGCTGAAAGGATGCTCCATGATCGGCAGCAGCTCGATATGCGTATACCCCTGCTGCACGACGTACTCCACCAGCGTGTGCGCCAGCTCGCGGTAGCTGAGCGTCTCTCCTCCCGGCGCGCGCAGCCAGCTCTCCAGGTGCACTTCATAGACGGACACTGGTTCCTTGAGCCAATCCTTGCGCGGCCGGGCTTCCATCCATGCCTGGTCGCCCCATTCGTGGCCTCCGAATTCCCACACGATCGACGCCGACTTCGGCGGCGTCTCCATGTAGAAAGCATAGGGATCTGCTTTGAGCTGCCGGTAGCCGTGGTGCCTTGATCGCACGTAGTATTTGTAATGCGCGCCGGGTTTCAGCTCCGGCAGGAAGATCTCCCATGCGCCGCCCGTCCGCTGCCGCATCGGGTTCCGCCGCGTGTCCCAATGGTTGAAGTCGCCCACCACCGAAACCACCTCTGCATTGGGCGCCCAAACCGCAAACCGCACGCCGGCCACGCCCTCCACCGACAGCGGGTGCGCGCCGAGCACGTTATAGGCCTCGTACAGTGTGCCTTCGCCGTGCAGGTGAAGGTCGAACTCGGTGAGCAGGGGAGGGAAGCGATACGGGTCCTCAACTTCCTCCACCGCGCCGTGCCACAGCCGCAGCCGCAGCCTGTAAGCGCCCGGATGCTCTTCGAGCCGCGCGACAAAGAATCCGTGCGAGTGCGTCTTCTCCATGCCAACCACGCGCTCACCCGTCACCACCTCGGCCGATGCGGCCTGGGGCAGAAAAGCGCGCACTTCCCATACTTCAGTTCCCGGTTCGTCACCCGCGAGGTGCGGTCCTAGCACGCGGAAAGCGTCGCCGTGATATCCCGCGACAATCGCTTCAATCTCGTGGGGGGTAGTGACGGCCGCAACAGGCATCGCGTTTATTATGGCAAGGTGCTCGACTTCATCTCAGCGTTGCCCAAGGCCGAACTGCACTTGCACCTCGAAGGTTCGGTCGAGCTTCCAACATTGCGCGAGCTGTCATCGGAGGTCCCCGGCGACATCTATTCGTTTACGGATTTCCAGGGCTTCCTGCGTTCCTATGGAACCGTATGCCTGCTGCTGCGCACACCCGGGGACTATGCGCTCGTCACACGCCGCCTGCTCGAGCGGCTCCAGGAACAAAACGTGCGGTATGTGGAAGTCAACCTCTCGGTCGGGGTCATGCTTTGGAAGAACCAGGATGCAGCCGCGATGTTCGGCGCCGTCAGCCAGGCCGCGGCCGCCTCACCCGTGCCTGTCCGCTGGATCTTCGACGCAGTCCGCCAGTTCGGGGTGGAGGCGGCTGAGCGCGTCGCTGAGTTGGCCGTCGCATCGACCGGCCGCGGCGTCGTCGCTTTCGGCATCGGCGGCGACGAGGTGCGCGGGCCCGCCCGCTGCTTTCGCGATGTCTTCGACTTCGCCCGCAGCCGCGGTCTGAAGCTCGTGCCGCACGCCGGCGAGACCGACGGACCCGCCTCCATCTGGGCCGCGCTCGAAATCGGCGCCGATCGCATCGGCCATGGCTTTCGCGCCATCGAAGATCCCGTCTTGCTCTCGCACCTCCGCGACCACAATATCCCCCTCGAGATCTGTATCACGAGCAACGTGCGCACCGGCGCCGTGCCTTCCCTCAAAGATCATCCCGTCCGCCGCCTCTTCGATGCCGGCGTCCCGCTCATTCTCAGCACGGACGATCCCGCCATGTTCGGCGCGACGCTCAATGGCGAATACCGGCTGGCCGCCGAAGTCTTCGGTTTTTCCCGCGCCGATCTCGAGTTGACCGCCCGGCGCGCCTTTGAGTATGGGTTCGATTCTACACCGCCCTCCGGGCCCTAAATCTACACTCGCTCCTCCTGCGTCGCTGGCATTTCCGCCGGCGCGCGCTATGACGTGCCCGCCGCGTCTTCGCCCTCGATTCCCCGGCCTGGCCACCGGCTTGAGGCTACACTAATTGAATATGCTGAGACGCCTGCGGGTATTGCCTTGCCTGATCGCTGCCGCTGCCGCCGCTCAACCGGGTTCTCCCCGGTTGAGCACTCCTTCGCAGCCGCTCTCGGCGGGCGACGCCTACAAGCAGGGCCACTCCCACCGCGGTCCGGCCTACGACGTCGGCCCGCGCGAGAAGCCTTGGGAGATGAAGCATATCGGCCACACGCCTTTTCCCATCACCCATAAAAATGCCGAGGTGCAGAAATGGTTTGACCAGGGCGTTGCGCTGCTGCACTCGTTCTGGGATTACGAAGCCGAGCGCGCCTTCCGCTGGTGTCTCAAGCTCGAGCCGGAAAACGCGATGTGCTACTGGGGTCTCGCGCGCGCGGCCGGGGGTGAGCGCGCCGGCGGGTTCGTCCGCGAAGCCGCCAAGCGCAAGCACAAGGTTACCGAACGCGAGCGCCTCTATATCGAGGCCCTGGAAGCACAGGTCTTGCCGGAGACACTCCGTGACCGCGGTCCCATGAACTTCGACGAGCGCCGCCGCAAGTATCGCCGCGCCCTCGAAACGCTTGTGGTCAAGTACCCCGATGATGTCGAAGCCAAGGCGCTCCTCGCCTACGCCAACATGGGCGACGACCGCTTCGGTGTCGAGCTGATGATTCGCCAGGTCCTCGCCATCGACGCCGAGCATCCCGGCGCGCACCACTATCGCATTCACAACTGGAATTACCACGAGCCCGAGCAGGCTCTCGAAAGCTGCGCGCGTTACGGCAAGATCGCGTCCGGCATCGGCCACGCACTGCATATGCCCGGCCACGTCTACTCCACTGTCGGCATGTGGCACGAGGCCGCGATCAGCATGGATTCGGCTACCCGCGTTGAGAAGCAGTACATGAAGGATCGCCTCACGTTTCCCTTTAACAATTGGAACTACGGCCACAATCGTGCCTATCTTTCCTACATCCAGGAGCAGCTCGGGATGGCCGGCGCCGCTATCTTCGGCGCCCGCCAGCTCATCGACGCGCCGCTTGATCCGCAGGCGAACAGCGATAACACCTACAGCAGCCACTCGCAGGGCATCAACTCCATGATTCGCGCCCTCGTCAAGTTCGAGCGCTGGAACGAGCTGCTCGACAAACAGACCATCCCCTGGCGGAACATCTTCATGGACAAGATGAATAAGGCCTACGTGGAGGCACGGGCGCACCTCGGTTTGGCGGCAGTCGACAAGGCCGAGCAGGCAGTCCAGGAACACGGGAAACTCAAGCCCGAACTCGAGAAGAACAAGAATTTCGAACCCGTCTACAACGTCCAGGCCACCGAACTGCGCGCGCGGCTTGCACTCGCGAAAGGCGAAACCCTCCTCGGGCTGAGCCTGCTTTCCGGCGCCGCCGACAAGCAGTTCGAAATGCAGCGCGGCGACAACGATCCTCCCAGATATCCCGAGTCTCTGTACGTGGCGCTCGGCCGCGCTTATCTCGACGCCAAAAGTCCCGTTCTGGCAGTCCAGGCGTTCGAGAAGGCGCTGACTCTGACTCGCAACGATTGCTTCGCGCTGGGCGGGCTGGTGGAAGCGCACTCGGCCCTGGGTGAGCGCGACAAGGCTCGGGAAGCGATGGCGCGGCTGCTGCACGTCAGTGCCGCCGGCGACAAAGGCCTGAGATTTCTGGAGCGCGCCCTGGCCACCGGGATCAAGGCCGAGCCTCGCGACCAGTCGCCTCGCCCGCAGCGCAATTACGCGCGCACCACCCTTGACCGCTACGGCCCGAGCGCCTGGGAGCCGTACGCCGCGCCGGCGCTGGACGTGCGCGACCCCGACGGCAAGCACGTCACGCTCGAAGAGTATAGGGGCAAGAACGTGATCCTCGTGTTCTACTTGGGCCGCGAGTGCCTGCACTGCATGGAGCAGTTGAAGAAGATCGGCGGCAGGAAAGACGATTGGGAACGGCTCGGTGCCGTGGTGCTCGCGATCTCGAGCAACCAGCCGGAGGACAATGCGAAGTACCTGAAAGACATGAAAGTACCGGCCGCGCGCATCCTCTCCGATCGCAGTTTCGAGAACGCGCGCCGCTTCAAGTCATACGACGACTTTGAGGAGATGGAGCTGCACTCGACCATCCTGATCGATAAGAAAGGGCGCGTGTACTGGGGCCGAAATGGCGGCGAACCCTTCGCTGACATGAACTTCCTGGTCAAGCAGCTCGAGCGCATGAACGAGCTGACCAAAGAGCCCGAAAAGCTCATTCCCGCGGGGAACTGATATGCCCAAAGTCACCGTGAAAATCGATTCCGAACTCTGCATTACCGCGGCGAATTGCGTCGGCATCGCGCCTGAGCTCTTTCAGATCGGTGATACCGCCGCCGAGATCTTCCGCGAGGGCGCTCTGCAGGGCCGCGAGCACACGTTCGAGGCGAGCGGCGACGATCTCGACCAGATCGATGAAGCGGTCGCATCCTGCCCGACGCGCGCCATCACGGTGATCCGCGAGGCGTAGCCATACCTCGTGGGCGCCTGCCCGGTCTGTCCACTCTCATAGCCGCGCAAGGTCAGTAGATACAACCGGTGAGATCAGGCACGGCAGATGTGGCCCTTCCCCAAGCCCGATGGGGGACTTTACCCCCCGCGACTCCCGCGGGCAGGCGTGTGGCGGTGCCCAATCTCAGTGCACAGGCGGGTCCGCTCACTCCTTGACCGGCGGCTTGGGAGGCGCGGCCTGCTGCTGCTGTTGCGGCCGGAAACGCGGCAGCCTGGGGACGGGCTTGGCGCTGGCCACTTCAGTGTAGGTCTTCAGAATCCGTTCTTTTTGGGCCGGGTCGAAGACGAGGTAACGATGCTTGCCGCCCGAGGAAGGCGCCAGCTTCAACCGCCCGTCGTCCGAGACCGTAATCGTGCCCGGCTCGGACAGCTTGAAGTAGCCCTCCTGAGGACGTACCGCATACAATGCCGCGGCCATCGCCCACGACGGCGCGTCGTAGGGCATCGTCCTGTAAGCGCGGTAGGCGTCGGCCACCGGGTGCGCCTGCGACCAGGCGAAGTCCTTCTCTATGCTCGCCCCCGGGAACGCCAATTCGCGGCCGAGCTCGTCGCCCGCCGCGAAAATTGGCGTCGGCCACTCCGCGAACAGCTTCTTCGCGCCCGCGACATCGGGCTTCAGGTGGAACTCCGCCGGGCTGTCGGCGAAAACCAGGTACCGCACCTTGCGCGAGATCAGGTCCTTGGCGCCCGGGACGGAGAGCGCCTTCACCAGGTTCGTCGCCGGGCCCGCCAGAATCACGATGCAATTCTGATCGTGCTGGGCCGTGAACGCATTGCGGATGAGCGCGCCCGGCTCGGCGGTGTCGGTAAGCTTGCGGATCCCGTGCTGATACACCGGCGTCCCGTCCGGAGCCGTTTTCGAGAGCGGTCCCGTGAGCATCGGCGTATCTTCCGCCATCTTCCCGCCGTCATCCAGACCCACTGGGAGCGTGCGCGAGAAGGACCCGAAGGCCCCGCTGACCGCCCCGGCGTAAAAGCGCCCCACCGCTTCGCAGAACGCCGCCGATTTCAGGTTCGACTTCGTCGTGCTGACGGAGACGACGCGCGCCTCCTTCTTGCCATCGAACCCGTAGAGCAGCGCCAGTGCGAGCGCGTCGTCAATGGTATTGCCCATATCGGCATCGAAGATGATGCCGGCCGGCGGCTTGCCTTGTCCGGGGAACTGCATGACCCGAGCGGCTTAGCTGAGGTCGAGCCCCTCTAGCCGGCCCGTCGAGTCGCCGAAGTGCTCCACCCGCACGCCCATCGTGTCCATCATCGTCAGGAACAGGTTCGACATCGGCGTCTCTCTCCGGTACACGATGCGCCTGCCGGGCTTGATGGCCCCGCCCGCGCGCCCCGCGATCAGGGTCGGCAGATCGTCGTGCGTGTGGCGGTTGCCGTCCGACAAGCCCGCGCCGTAGACGATCATCGAGTTGTCAAGCAGCGTCGAATCGCCTTCCTGAATCGATTTCAGCTTCTCGACCCAGGCCGCGAACTGCTTCACGTGATAGCTGTTGATCTGCGCCACCTTCTCCATCATCACGGGATCGTTGCGATGATGCGTCAGCGGATGATGGCCGTCCGCGATGCCGATCTCCCGGTAGGACCGCGAGGTGCCCTCGCGCGTCACCAGAAAAGTCACGATGCGGGTCATGTCGGTCCGGAACGCCACCGTGATCATGTCCGTCATCAGCTTGAAATGCTCGGCGAAATCCGCGGGAACGCCGTACGGTTTGTCCATGCCCGGGTCGATCCGCGCGTTGTCTTTCTCCGCTTTTTCGATCTGGCGCTCGATCTCGCGGATCGAGGAGAGATACTCGTCGAGCTTGCGCTTGTCGGTCGGACCGAGGCTGGCCTGCAGCCGGCGCGTGTCCTCGCTCACGAAATCAAGGATGGTGCGCCGCAGCCGGTTGCGCTGCTCGCGAGCTTCCGGCGTCAGATGCGCATCCGCGCCGAACAGCCGCTCGAACATGGCCCGCGGATTCAGGATCGGTGGCAGCGGCTGCGTCTCGCTGCGCCAGGCCAGGTTGTTTGTGTAGGCGCAGGAGTAGCCGGAGTCGCAGTCGCCCGCCTGGCGCGCGTCTTCCAGGCCCGCCTCGAGCGAGGGAAACCGCGTCTGCTTGCCGGCCTGGTTCGCCACAATCTGGTCGCAGGAGATGCCCGCCTTGATGTCGGTGAACGACTTCTTCGGCTGCAAGCCGGTCAGGTACGAACCGCAGCAGCGGCCGTGGTCGCCGGCGCCGTCGAGCAGCGCGCGTCCGTTGTTGTGCGTCAGGTTGCTCAGCAGTGTGATGTCCTGCCGGAACGGCTCGAGCGGCTTTAGGATGCGGGGCAGCGCCGCCAGCGGGCCTTCGTAGTCCGGGTTCCAGTAGCGCATGTCGATGCCGTTCGGCACATACACGAACGCCATGCGGACCGGCCCCTTGCTGGTTTTCGTGGAGGCCAGCGCCGGGCTCATGGCGTCCAGAAAAGGAAGCGCGACCGCCGTTCCCATGCCTCGCAGAAACGTGCGTCGCGGAAGCGCTTTGCCGGTGAGAATCATCGTCGGGCTATCTCCTTCGCTCCGGTTCTTGCAGCCTCGCCCCGCCGCGACTGGAACGGCAGGCTCTGCACCATCTCGTAAAGGAGAGTCTGGAAGCGGTAGCCCGAGGCCGACAGCTTCCGCTGAATCCCCTCCACTGTTCTACGATCATAGCGCTCCAGGCCCCGGCCGAGGGCGTAGGTCAGCATCTTCTCGGTGAGGCAGCGCGCGAATTCCGGAAGCTCTTGCTTCAGCACCTCGCGCAGCTCCGCCGGGCTCGAAAACGACTTGCCGGCGGGCAGCGTGCCGCTCGCATCAACGGCGAACTTGCCATCCATCGTGCGCCACCGGCCGATGGCATCGTAGTTCTCCAGCCCGAAGCCGAGCGCGTCCATGCGGTTGTGACACGACGCGCAGGTCGCGTTCGATCGGTGCTTTTCAAGTTGCTGCCGCATCGAGCCCGTGTTGCCCACCGACTCTTCATCGAGCGCGGGCACGTCCGGTGGCGGCGGAGGCGGCGGCGTCCCCAGGATGTTCTGGAGCACATACTTCCCTCGGATCACGGGCGAGGTGCGCGTCGGATAGCTCGATACCGTGAGCACGCTCGCCTGGCTCAGAATCCCGCCGCGCTGCTCCGTGGCGAGCTCCACCCGCCGGAGCTCGGGCCCCGTGACCCCCGGGATCCCATAATGTTTCGCGAGCCTCTCGTTTAGAAACGTGTAGCGCGCGTCAAGGAAGTCCGACAGCGGCCGGTCTTCGCGCAACACGTAGTCGAAGAACATGCGCGTCTCCGCCTCCATGGCGTCCCGCAGCCCGGCTCCCCATTCCGGGAACTTCTGCGGGTCGGGCTTGACGCTGTCCAGGTTCCGGATCTCCAGCCACTGGCCGCCGAAGTTGTCGGCGAGCGCGGCCGAGCGCGGGTCGCCGAGCATCCGCTTCACTTGCGCCTGGAGCACGCCCGGCGCTCGCAGCCCGCCCGCTTCGGCTAAATCGAGCAGCTCATCATCGGGCATCGAGCTCCACAAAAAATAACTGAGCCGCGACGCCAGCTCAAACTCTGATACCCGATGGACGCGCCCGGGGTCGGTCGGATTCGGGTCGCGCTCGATCCGGAAGAGAAAGTGCGGCGAAACCAGCATCGCCTGGATAGCGAGTTGGAGACCCTGCTCAACGCTGAGGTTCTCCCGCCTGGCGAGGTCGACGAACTTCACCAGCGATGCAACCTCGGCCGGCTTGACCGTCCGGCGGTAAGCCCGGCGCGCCAGCGTGGAGACGATCTTTGCCACGCACGCCCTCCCCGAATTCGGGTCGCAGACCAGGACTTTCTTGCGGCTGGCGCGCTCGACCTTGGCCGGAAAGGGTCCGATGAAAGTCATCGAGCTCAGAAACTTGTTCTTCTTGTTCGCGTAGAGGTCTTTCTCGGAGAGGCTCTTGACGAATTCGTCGTTGATGAACCCGGCGCGGAACACGTGGTCGCCCTCGGACAGGTACAGCCGCATCTCCTCTTCGGAATACGGACTGAAGTAGACCAGCTTCGACGGCTTGGTTTCCACCTCGATCGTGTGCAGCAGCTTGCCGTCCATCCAGAAGCCGAGCGTCACCGGCTTGGCGTTCTCGTCGCGCTGTCCGGGCAGGCCGAAGCGGACGATGTACTCCCCGTCCCATTCGACGCGGTGCGTGGCTTCGACCGTGCTGGCGTCCAGGCGCCGGATCGTCTTGTCGCGCGATTGGTATTGCGCCTCGATCGGTTTTTTCGGCAGCGGGTCGGCGCCGATGGCGCGGGCGGCGATGCGCTCGGCCGCGATCATGTACCTTTCCATGAGCACGGGCGAGATGGTGAGCACGTCCCCGATGTTGTCGAACCCATAGCCGGAGTCGTCCGTCGGGAAGTCTCGCTCCGCGCGGTAATCCACTCCGAGCAGGTCCCGAATGGTGTTCGTGTATTCGGCGCGATTCAGACGGCGCGCGGTCACGCGTCCCGGGTCCGGCTTCACCCGCGCGTCGGCGCGGTCGAACTCGCCCTCGACGAATCTCAGAAAAGCATCCACCTGCGCGGCCGGCGGTTTCGGAACGCCTTTCGGCGGCATTTCGCCGGAGCGCAGCTTCTGGACGATCTTCTCCCAGGCTTCGCGGTGCCCGGCGATCGAGGCGGTGGTCAGTACGGCCACATTGAGCCCGCCCGAGGCCAGCCGCTCGTTATGGCACCCGTAGCACGACTTCGCAAACACCGGCCGGACAGCGGTCTCGAACCCGCCCGCGGCCGCCGTGGGCTTGGATCCCGAAGACGCTCCCGCGGCCAGGATCACCCCGGTTGTGAAGATAGCGATGGCGAAACCAGTAGCGTGCGCGCCCATCCCTCGTATAACCATTGTACGCGAAGAGAAACGTTGGGAAGTTACTTGTCTTGCAACGCGAAGCCTCAACTGGAAACGGTTTCCGCGCGCACACGTGTGCAGAACGCCTGGGGCGCGACCCGCTTCCGCGCCGCGCCGTACACCGTGGTGCCCGCGGAGATGAGAATAGGTTTCTCGCTTCAGGCACCGGGGCGCCGCGACGGCACAGGCGCGGTAAGCCCCGACGCACGGGTGCGACGTCGCGACTCAGTTGCCGCTCGCCTTTGCCCCCGCTTTCGCCAGCAAGCCCCGGTAATGCGCCAGTCCTTGATCGAACAGCGCGCGGGCGCGTGTGCGGTTGGGCGCCGGACCGAAGTTGTTCCGCTCCTCCAGGTAGGACCACAACGCCTCCAGCCAGCGGATCATCAGCTCGGCATCTTCCCGGACCAGAACGGGCTTGCCGCCCACATGCACGTAGACCGCCCCGGTGTGCGCGCGCGGCGCCTCGAAGGGAAGTCCGCGTGTCGGCCGGCCGCTGACGCGCGCGGCAAACCAGGCGCTGGTGTCCACGCTGACCTCCTTCTCGATGTGCTGCGAAACGGCGCCCGCGGGAACCGGCCGGCTGTCGATCACCTGCCCGTTCTGGATCAGCTCGATCTTCTCCACCGGGAACTCGCTGTGGACTTCAGCTTCGAGGCGCACGCGGTACGGTGAGCCTTCCGCCGCCGGTACTACCGAACCCGCTGCATGACCGTTGGCCGCGAACGTGAGCAGCGGCCCGTTCGTGACGAAGACCCGGCCTTCGCGGTAGCGTCGTACCCAGCGCTCCCAGGTGAACTGCGAACCCACGTCCACGTACTGCCGGGACAAACCGGGAATGCGGTTGATGCCGCGCCAGTTTGTGAACACGTCAGTGCCCGCGCCGGGCACGATGCGGAACCCGCAGTTCAGAAGCCGGTACCAGAGCTCGTAGGCCGCCGGGCCGAACGGCAGTATGTCGATGGCGTCCATGGCGCCAAGCGCCGCCGTGAGCGGTGCTTCTTTCGCGCCCAGGTTCGTGTCCATCACGTCGCGGACAGAGCCGCTCGACGGATGCACGTACACCACCACGCCGCCCTGCTGCCGGGCTGCCTGCGCGGCCTGGGTGTTCAGTGGATAGTCGTAAGGCGAAGGGCTGCCGATCACGCTCGTGAACGACGGCGGTACCTGTTTCTTGATGTTCAGGAATGCCATGTGCCCGAGCGGGTCCGAGTTCCGGTATTCCTGCCCCCAGTAGAGGATGAAGCGCGGCTTCGAGAGCGGACTCGGAGCGCCGGTGAAAAACTCCTTATCGTGGATGAAGGCGCCTTCGCTGTTGGCCACGATCATGTTGGCGGCATTGAGGTCCACCGCCTCCAGCCACTCGAGCGACTGCGGCGGCCGCTGATAGTAGCTGCCGTTGTAGTTCGCGTGAAAATGATTCTCGCCCGTGTACCAGCCGCGCTGGTTCCAATTGGTCCAGCGGCGCATGCCGATCGTGACCTCTGTCGTTTCTCCCGCCGCGGCATCGATCGACCGTTCTTCGATCCGGTACTCGATGCCCTTGAGCGCCACCAGGCGCACTTTGCCCGCGGGTAGAACGATGGTATCGTCGCCGTTCGTCAGGAAGAAGCCTTCGCGCGGACCGGTGGGTTCAAGGCCGAAATAGAAGATCGGTGAACCTTTGGGCGCATAGGATTTCCCGTCGGCGGCGCGCACGTACAACCGTACCGGCGTGGGCTGGCCGTTCTCGTCAAGCGACCGCAATCGCAGGCGCGCGGAGGGCCGCCGGAACCGCAACTCGCCGATCCCCACGTGACGCTTCTCGCCCCCGGCCGACGCCATCGTGAATATGTCGATATTGCCGAGATGATTCGAGACGTGCGCGATCTGAGTGCCGTCGGGAGACACGGCCGGGGAGAACTCGTCGCGCGGCGTGTTGGTGAGCGCGGTGGGCGTGCCGCCGCCGCGCGGCACGCGATACAGCTCGCGGTCTCCTTTCCCGTTCACGACGACGGCGGAGTAGATGACACCCGCGCCGTTCGGCAGCGCCGACAACGAGTGCAATTGGGCGATATCGGTCAGCCGGTAGCGCGTCAGCGGCAACTGCACGATCACGGGCGCGGCCGTGCTGGGCATCGACCAGATTTGGGGCGGGCTCAATCGCTGTGCACCGTTCTGCACGGCGGCAAAGCGCTGTGCCGCGAAGAATAGCTCCTCGCTTTTGGGATTCCACGAAGCCGCCACCCAGTTGCCCGAGGCTCCGCGCTGCGGTCGAGCCTGCAAGGAACGTATCGCGCCCGAAGCCACCTCGATTTCGTGCAGCAGAGCGCCGCTGTCCGGCGCCGCGAGCGCGCACGCGATGCGTCGTCCGTCGCCCGACCACGTCGGCGTCCCCGCCGTGGGATGAGGCGTGGCGAGTTGGCGCTCACTGCCTGACGCCACCTCAGCGAGCATCAGCTTGCCGCGAATGTTTGGCAGCGGGCCGGCCGGCGGCATGCCCGAGATGAACGCGATCGTGTCCCCTTTGGGCGACCAGGCGGGGTGCGCGTGGTAGCCCGCGCCGATCGTGATCTGCCGGGCATCGCCGCCCTGGGCGTCAACTACCCAGATCGAGCCGAACAGCGAAAACGCGAGCTGCCGCCCGTCGGGCGACCAGGTGGGATCGGTCGCGCCCCAGGTGGTCGAGTCGCCGTCCGCGGCGCTGGCAATGCGCTTGTCGCGCCATGGCAGCAGCGCCAGCATAGCCGCCAATACCAGCGCGGAAACCGTCTTTGCGTGCATGGCGGCTATTCTACTGCCGAATTCTCGCGAGCGCGGGGCAGCCACCCACTCCGCGGTGCCAACGTATTCGATTCCGGTATGTGCGGCGGCCCTCCGAGCCGCGCCGGTTAAAGGCCGCGGGTCGCCAGGCAAGCCACGCTCTCAACCGCCCGCCGCTCTCGCCGGCACAATGTTGGTCGGAGCGCCCGATAGGAAGTTCCACACATTGGCGATACACAACTCCAGCCCGGCCTCGATCGCCTCCGGCGTGATCCCGGCGCAATGCGGCGTGAGCACGACGTTGTCGAGGCGCGTCAACGGGTGCCCCGCCGGCAGCGGCTCGGTCTCGAAAACGTCAAGTCCAGCTGCGGCGATGCGCCGCCGCGCGAGTGCCTCCACCAGCGCCTCCTCATCGACAATCGGCCCGCGCGCCGTGTTCACCAGAATTGCCGTCGGCTTCATCTGTTCGAGTTCCCGTCGGCCGATCATCGCTCGTGTCCGCTCGGAAAGCCGCGGATGCAGGCTGATGACGTCACTGACCTGCAACAACTGTTCGAGCGGGACCAGTTCGATCCCGAGCGCCGGGTCCGGGTGGAACGTCCAGGCGATCACGCGCATCCCGATCCCCTCGCCGATGCGCGCGAACCGCCGGCCCACGGCGCCAAGGCCGACGATGCCCAGCGTCTTACCCGAGAGTTCCACACCCTGGCCCCGCTTCCATTCGCCTTGCCGCGTCTGCCTGTCGAGCTGTGCTATGCCGCGCGCCGCCGCCAGCATCAGCGCAAGCGCGTGCTCGGCGATCGACGCGGCCGACACCGCGGGCGTGTTCGTGACCGTGATGCCGTGCGCTGCCGCCGCCCCCAGATCGACGTTGTCGGTTCCCGTACCCCAGATCGACAGCAGTTTCAGCCGCGGGCAGCTCGTGAACACTCGCTCGCTAAATCGGCACGAGGAACGGATATTGAGGACGATTTCAGCGTCACGGACACGCTCGATCAGGCGCTCCTCCGATCCCGGCAGCGAGTCGTAATAATCGACCTGCGTGCGTTCGAGCAGTTTAGGAAAAGCGCGGCTGGACGCCAGCACCGGCGGCGAATCGTCGGGAACTACAACGCGAGCCACCGGGGCAGCATACACCACGGCGCTTTGCTGTTTTGCCTAACGCTCTTCGCCTTGGGCGGCCCGCTCTGGGCAATATCCCCCTGGCCGGACCTTGCGCAGGCCTCGACGCCGCTCGAGGCGGGTACCGCTCCGCAGCTTCCGCTCCTTGACAGTCGCGGTAACGTTGCGATCGTACTGAGCCGCGCGCGAGCGGTCCTTGTTTTGCGCCGGAAAGTAGTAGCCGATGTGCGGCCGCCAGGGGTCGCGGTTCAGCTCCTGCCCCCAGGTCTGAGCCCACGCCCTTCGGGCGGTCAGCTTCAAGCATTCTGCTTTCCGGTTTGAGGCCCGGCCGAACCTCCGCCGCGGTCTCGAGGCGGGTCTGATCACGTCACGCGCCCTGCTCCGCAGGGGAGACACCGGCGCGCCGGACCGTCACTGATCTTGAGACGACTTTCAGTCGCCGGGCGAAGTGCCATTACAATGCCTCCATGTGCGGATCGATACGCGATTTCCGGTGCAGGCCGCGTGAGCGCAATCCGCGCGCCCAGCTCGATCGGTCTGCCGGACTTTGAGAACGTAGGAGAATCATGTCCCCTTACCTTCATCGCCGCCAATGGCTGCGGGCTGCGCTTGGCCTCGCCGCCGCGGCCCGCTCCCATGCCCAGCCGGCCGCCGGCGACACCTCGAATCTCAACATCTATTTCGGGGATCTGCATAATCACGGCAACGTCGGTTATGCGCAGGGCTCGCTACGCCGCTCCTTCGAGATCGCCCGCAATCACCTCGACTTCTTCGCCTTCACCCCCCACGCGCACTGGCACGACATCCGGCACTTTGAAGGCAGCATCGAGGACAAGTGGATCAATGGCTTCGCCGTCACCAGGGCGCGCTGGCCCGAGGTGCTCGAAGTGGCGCGCGAGTTCGATGCTCCGGGCAGGTTCGTGACGATCGCCGGCTATGAATGGCATTCCACCAGCCTCGGCGACTACCACGTCTTGTTCCCCGACCTGGATGCCGAGCTCTTTACTCCGGACGACTTGAAGGAGCTGCAGCAATTCGCAAAAAAACGCGGCTGCATCATGATTCCCCACCATCCGGCTGTGCGCCAGGGCCGGCGCGGCGCGAACTTCTCGCAGCGCGATCCGAAGGTCTCCCCTCTGCTCGAGATCTACTCCGAATGGGGCAACGCCGAGCACGACCGCGGACCGTTCCCATACCTCCGCCATACCGAGCCCGGCCGCTGGACGAAGAACACGCTCCAATACCAGCTCGCGCAAGGCCGGCGTTTCGGCGTGCTCGCCTCCACCGATGATCATCTCGGCTACCCCGGCGGCTACGGCGAGGGTCTCGCGGCCGTCTTCGCCCCCGAGCTGTCCCGGAAATCGATACTCCAAGCCCTCTGGGACCGGCGCACCTATGCCGTCACCGGGGATCGCATCGCCCTGCGCTTCACCTTAAATGGCAAGGTGATGGGCCGCGAGCTGCCGTATGCGCGCGAGCGCTTGATCCGCGTCTCAGTCTCCGGTTGGGACCAGGTGGACCGCGTCGAAGTGCTGAAGAACAACCGAGTCATCCACCGGAACTTCCCCATGGACCGCGAGACCTCCAGTCAAAGCTGGTCCAGGCCCGTGCTCGCGCGCTTCGAATATGGCTGGGGGCCCTGGCCGGCGCTCGGGATCACCCGCGTCTGCGATTGGGATTTTCACATCCGCCTGGAGAACGCCGTGCTCGAGGCCGTGCAACCCTGCTTTACGCCCGGTCCGCTCGAAGAAGAACGTCGCGATCGCATCATGGAGCGCACCGAGCAGGGTGTGCGTGTCCGGTCGTTCACCGCGCTCCGCCAGCAGATCGAGGACCGCTCCCAGAAGGCCGTGGTGCTGAAGATGCGCGGCGGCCCCGAGAGCAAGCTCATCCTCACCCTGCAATCACCAGTCAACAAGACGCTCGCGATGACGTTCCGTGAGCTGGCCGAATCGAGCGAAGTGCTCTACACGGGCGAGTTCCCGCGCGAATCCGCGCTGCTCAACCGCATCGTGTTCAACGAGCACTACGAGACATCGTTCCAGGTTGACGACACCGCGAGCGGCGCGCAGGCTGACTGGTATTACGTGCGCGTGGTGCAGTCCAACGGCCAGCTCGCCTGGTCGAGTCCGATCTGGGTGGAGAAGGCTTAATACACGATTTCGCAAACTCCAGTCCCATGATCTGCCGCGTTGCGCCCCGCCTCGGCCGGTGTAGCTTGACGGACGTGATAGCCTGATCTTACGAGAGGTATGCGTGAAGCCGCACCAATTCCGCAAATGCATGGCGGAAGCAAACTCTCGCCTCTGTCCAATTGGCCTCGTTATCCCGGTGGCGCCATCGCAGGAGCCTTGATCGGGGTCGCCAGCATCCTGCTATTCTTCATCGGCATTCCTTCGCTCCGGTCTGTGCTTCCCGCTGCCCTAATACTTGTAGTGGTGCTATGGGCGCTCCGTTCACGTCGTTCCGGCGTTTGAAGGGTTAGCTCCTGATCAACTCGCGGTCACGCCGCTTTTTGATATATACTTCTGCGAGCGTTCAGCGGAGGGAGACCCGGTATGTGGTTCGCGCGCATCATGCTTGTAGCCGCCGTCGCCTCGGCGCAGGAACGCGCGGCCAAAAACCCGCACACAACGCCTGTCGACGTCGCCGCCGGAGCCCGGATCTTTCGCTCGCACTGCGCCGAATGTCATGGCCTGAAAGGTGAGGGTGGCCGCGGGCCCAGCCTGACCACAGGCGTCTTCTTTCACGGCGGCACGGATGCCGATCTGCTGCGCAACATCACCGGCGGAATTCCAGGAACGGCGATGCCGGGCGTTTTCTTCTCGGAAGATCAGGTCTGGCAGATTGTTGCCTACGTTCGATCGCTCGGCCGTACCGGCAGCACGCTGCCGCCCTCGGGCGACGCGGCGCGCGGACGCAAGGTCTTCGAAGCCCAGCGTTGCCTCGACTGCCACCTCGTCCGTGGCGAGGGCGGCGTCCAGGGACCAGACCTCTCTGTGATCGGGTCCCAACGCTCCGTCGAGCATCTCCGGCAGGCAATCCTCGATCCAAACGCGCAGGTTGCCCGTGAGTACCGCGTCGCCAGGGCCACGCACGAGAACAACTCCGCTTATTCCGGCTTTCTGATGAACGAGGATACGCATTACCTTCAAATCCTCGACTTTTCCCGTGGCCTGACTTCGCTCGTAAAGCGCGACCTCCGGCAGTTGAGAATCGAAAACAACTCCTTGATGCCGTCCTATAAAGAACGCCTCAGCGAGGGGGAACTGCAGGATCTGCTGGCTTACCTGTGGTCGCTGCGGCGCGGGCCGCTCGAGGAAGGAGGATCGAAATGATCGCTTTCGCATGCGTGATCCTGGCGCTGCTGTTCCCGGCCGGCGCCCGCGCGCAGGTCACCTTCGAGCGCATCCTCAAGGCGGATTCCGAGCCGCACAACTGGCTCA
>JACOTZ010000319.1 GCA_016178155.1 Acidobacteriota bacterium | reverse complement strand
GGGCCCGTAGCTCAGTTGGTTAGAGCGTCTGCTTGACACGCAGAAGGTCACAGATTCGAGTTCTGTCGGGCCCACCACTCCCTCAAAAAAACATTGACGCGCGATTACGTTTTCTGAGAAAATCAGTGTAGCCAAATACGAGGTGCCGGGAAACCTCGACAAAAAATACTCCATCCCGCAAACCCAGCCAGGAGGCGTGTCGCCAACTGGCGTTTTTCATTTCAAGCCACACCCCGCGAGAGCACCATCCAGGATGAGCCTCATGGGAGACCACCATGACGGTCCCGCTTTACTCTTACGACCTGTCGTTCCAGGGCCTCGTGCCTGAGCGCAGGATTTTGAAGCAGGTTATTCAAGGTCCAGCGCAAATACCAGGGCAGCTTTCAGTTCCGTCATAACCGCCATTGGGAGCCGCCCAAGTTTCCGCTCCAGCCGAACGGTTGGAATGGAACCAAGTCCTTGGATGTTGGCGACGGAATCCCGATCAAGGAAAGACAGCTTCGGGAGCGTTACTTCGTATCGACTCATCCGGTTCTGAGTCGTGAGCGGCACGTAGAGAACAAGGGCACGCGGAGGATCTGAATCAAATCGCGACACGATCACCACCGGGCGGGTCTTGGCTGCCAACCCGAGGTCCGCGAGCCAGACCTCACCGGGCTGAGGGCTCATCCAGCATGTCCAGCACTTCCTGCTCGCGAGCGCGGGATCGCATCACGTCGAGGACATCGTCGTCGGCAAGCTCGATCACCTCGGCAACACGCTGTCGAACCTCGGCCGCTGTCTCCGGTTTCCAGGTGCGTAATTTCGTGTCTAGCTTCTCGGCCAAGGCATCCATAAATGAACTCCCTTCTTCAGTCTACCGGAGATTTTGCCATGATCGTCAGTCCTCGAAGTAATCCTTCGGGTCCAGACCCAACCGCTTGAGCCCCTCCCAATCGTCGTCCTGCTCGTCCTCGCGCTCGTCAGTGCCTGGGAGGGAGGTGTTGCGGATCTGTAAGCCACACCGCGTGGGCTAATCGCCACCCCAAAACGCGCGGACTCCACGTGGAGTCCGGAGTCAAGTTGGAGTCCAGATGCGTCGGCGCAAGGCGTCTTGGAGTCCATCTGGGGTCCACATCGAACGGCTGTAACTCTATGGAAACACTAGGAAGTGATCGGTAAGTGGTTGATAAAACAACCGTGTCAAGGTTTAGCTCCGGAAGGTAGAGGTCTCGTGCTGTCAGTCACATACAGGCCAGGTGGCCCTTCCTGGAGTCCAAATGGAGTCCCCTTGGAGTCCAAGTCCCTTGTTTTCATGGGCATGATGGATGCCGGATCCCGCCCACGGTTCGATGAGCCGGTTCAACGGCTTGGCAGGATGGCACGATGGGCAGGATGTTTTTGTTGTTCTGTCCATGGTATGCAGCATGTTGCATAGAGAAGATTTTCGATGCTCCTATATGAGCGGTGATCCTGCCCATCGCGCCCAAGCCCCGACCCGGCAATTTGACACATCGGCATGGGAGAGACACCCGCAGCAAATGTGACCGCCTTGTGGGCCCAACACGAAAGCCTGATAATGTTTGGGAGGAGTGATGGCCGCAAAGTTGACCTCGGCATTCAATCGGACGGATGATCCGCGTGTCCAGCCAGCGTACACAGTGGCGGAGGCGGCACACTATGTGCGCATGCCCGAAGTCACGCTTCGGAGTTGGGTGTCAGGCCGACTGTATCCAGTGTCCGGCCAGCAGCGCAGATCCTCGCCGGTGATCCACCTGGATGACCCGAAGAGGCAGTATCTTTCCTTCATCAACGTCGTCGAAGCGCACGTTTTGGCAGCCATCCGGCGCCGGCACGGGGTCAAGCTTCCCAAGGTTCGTCGAGCACTGGACTACGTCGGACGCGAATTCCATGTGGAGCGCCCGCTCATTGACCAGGCGTTTCAAACCGACGGGCTGGATCTTTTTGTTGAGCGCTATGGTCAGATGATCAACGCGTCGCGGGCGGGGCAGCAGGCGATGAAAGAGATCATCAGCGTCTACCTCCAAAGGATCGAACGCGACACCCGCGGACTGCCGATCAAGCTATATCCCTTTACGCGGGAAACCGAGTCCGACGCCGCGCCGAAATCCGATCCACGCCTGGTCGTCATGAGCCCAACGGTATCCTTCGGCCGGCCTGTCATTGCCGGCACTGGGATTCCCGTCTCCGCGATCTACGAGCGGTACAAGGCGGGCGACTCGGTCGCTGACCTTGCTCGGGATTTCCGATTGGAGACAAGTGCCGTCGAAGAAGCGATCCGCTGCGAAGCCGCCTGACGGTACTGTCTTCTTCATCGACAGATCTTTGGGCGTTGAACCAATCCGCAGTGTCCTTGTCGCAGAGGGCTTGGCTGTCGAGATCCACGATGACCACTTCAAGCGCGATGAAGAAGATAGCGTCTGGCTCACAACGGCGGGACAGCAGGGTTGGGTCGTTTTCACCAAGGACCAGCGCCTGCGGTACCGCCACTTGAGATCGCGGCGCTCAGGTCCAGCGGCGCGCGTGTCTTCATCCTCGTGGCCGGAAACCTGCGAGGCGCGGAAATTGCGTCTGTCTTCGTCACAGCCCTTCCGGCCATCTACCTAATCCTCGAAGCGCACGAAGGGCCGTTCATTGCGCGGATTGCCAAGAGCGGGAACGTAACGCTTTGATCTTCGGGTTTGGAACTTCTCTGTTGACGACTGAAGCCGAGCGATGATAACCTCGCCTCGCGGCGGCCATCGGCCGGAGAGCGGCCGCCGGCGGGGCGGGCCGCGGTTGCCGGCCGGGGAAATTCGGGGCGCGAGTCCCGGCGCATTGCCCGGGCGTGAACGGCGCGCGCTTGTTGCTCGAGCAGCTCGCCTACCTGGAACGCTGGCTGGAGAGAGAAGCCCGCTTCCCCGTCCCGGAGAACCGCGCCGAGGCGCTCGCGCAGGTGGCGAAAGCAAAAGCAATATAACGAGCGCCTTGCCGGCCATTGAGTCGCGCCCTTTGCCCGGCCCGCCGCCGCGGCGCTACCAGCTAAGACGCGCAACGCGCCGCCCTCAGATCTTCCCCATCAGCGCGCGGATCTTTGCCTCTTCGTCCTTGGGCGGCTTTTTGGCGAGCGCGAGCTCGAGCTCCTTCCTCGCCCCCGGCTTGTCGCCCTTTTGCATGAGCGCCATTGCAAGATGATAGCGGAAGGTCGTGCGGTCCGGATCCTGCCGCACCAGCTCGCGATAGATCGCGATCGCGCTGTCGCTCAGGTTCTTTTTGATGTAGATCCATCCCAGCGTGTCGGACACGTTGAGGTCCTGCGGCATCTTTTGCTTCGCGCGTTGCGCCATGGTCAGGGCCTGGTCGAGATCGAGACCGTTTTCGGCCATCATGTACGCCAGGTTGTTGAGCGCAACCGCGTTGTCCGGCTGCAGCTTCAGAATCTGTTCATAGAGCGGCTTCGCCCGCTCTTTCTGGCCCGCGCCGTCGAGCAGCAGCGCGAGCTGGAGATGAGGGATCACGTTGTTCGGCGCGAGCTCGCGGGCCTTGCTGAAGCTGGCGACAGCAGCCTCGAATTGCCCGGCGCGGCGTTGCGTCTCGCCCAGTCGGATCCAGGTATCGGTCGCGCGGGGCTGCTGTTCCAGTACGGCCTTGAACTGCTGGATCGCGAGGTCGTATTTCTGCGCGCGCGCGGCCACGTTGCCGAGCGCCACATGATAGTCGACTCGCTCCGGCATCCTTTTGATCTCGGCTTCCAGGAGCCGCTGCGCCTGGTCGTAGTTCTGCTGCGAGACATACGTCTCGGTCAATCCCATGAGCGCGCGCGAGTCCTGCGTCTTCTCGTACATGCCCCGGAACGTCTCCTCGGCCGCCTTCCAGTTGCGCTCGGCCAGATCGAGAGCCGCGAGCTGCAGCCGCGCGTCCCACAGTTCAGGATTCTTCTTGATCAGCTCACCCAGCTCGGCGCGAGCCTGCCTCGTCTCGCCCATGCCGATCAGCGCGCGCGTGCGCAGCAGGCGCGCCGGAACGTTGAACGGGTCGTAGACGAGCACTTCCTGCGCCATCTGGCTTACCTTGCCGAAATCGCCCTGCTGGACCAGGATCTGGGCCAGGGCGATGCGCGGCAGCAGGTAATCGGGACGAAGCTTGATCGCTTCCTCGAACTGGATCTTCGCCTGCTGCGTGTTGCCCTTTGCCAGGTGCGCGCGCCCGAGATTGAAGCGCAGCACGGGATTCTCGGGCATGCGGCTCACCACCGTCTGCATATCATTGATCGCCCCCTGGAGCTGCTCGCGGCTTCCACCCAACAATGTCATGGAGGCGCGGATGGCGATGGCCTCGTTGTCCTGCGGAGCCTCCTTGAGGATCTCGGCGAGCAACTGGCGCGCCTGGTCCACTTTGCCCTGCAGCACCAGCGCCTCGATCATGCGCTTCTGGAACATGTGCTTGTCGCCCGGCCGCCGCTTCATGCCCTCCTGGTAAAACTTCAGCGCCAGGTCGAAATCGCGGATGCGCAGGCAAAAGTCGCCCGCGAGCTGCGGTCCGCGCGGGAACTCTTTGGCGTGGTCGACAATGAGCTTCAGCTCGTTGAGCATCTCCTCCCGTCGCTTCATCGAGAAATAGTGGGCGGCTAGCTGCAGGTGGTAGTCCGTGACGCTGTAGTTGTTCCGGACCTTCTGCTTGAGAATGTTCTCGGCGTCTTGTACGCGGTTGCGGCGCAGGTACTCGAGAAACAGCGCGTCATAAACCGAGCCCACGCTCTTGTTCTTCTGGATCATGTCGAAGGCGAGCTTCTCGCCTTCCTCGAAGCGATTGTCGCCCGCGAGCGATTGAATGAGCACCAGCACGATGTCGGGCTGCATCGGCTTCAGCGTGTTCGCCTTTTGGAAAAAGTTAATGGCGTCCTTGAGCTTCTGATCCGTCAGGGCTAGATAGCCCGAGAGGCGCTGCAGCTCATAAGAACTGGGGTGGCGCTTGGCCAGCTTATCCTGCAAGCCCCGCAATTCGTTCAGGTACGCCTTGGGCCGGCGCCGGTCGTTCAGGTAGGCGTTCAGGTAGAGGTTGACCAGTTTGGTGTGCGCGTCGAGGTTGTCGGGCTGAAGCTCGACCGAGCGATGAAGGTCGCGTGCGGCCTCGGCGATGCGCGCCAGCTTGAGCTCGGCGAGCGCCGCCCGGTAGTACGCTTCCCCGTACTTCATGTCCTTCTTTAATGCATTCCGGTACATGATAAGGGCTTCCTTGTACTTGCCCTTTTCGTAGTACCGATTGCCGCTGTCCAGGTATTTCTTCTTGGCAACGTTAGGATCGCGCGTGCAGGCAACTCCTAACGACAGCAGCGCCACGAGGAGAAAAAGCAACTGTTTCCGCATAACAAGAACTACCACGATATTGTGACACAGCCGGCGGGCCGGGAATGAGCTCGGTTGATGAAATTGAGCGCCAACACGATACCCTATTCCCATTACTGCAAGGTTGAGGCCCCCCCGGCCTTCCACCCACGCGCTCTCTCGCCAACCCAGGCTGCGGCGGATCCGGCGGACCCCCGCCTCCAGCCTTCCCACCCTGCCTCGCACGCCCGAGCGCGCTCGTGCCCTTGCCGGCGGCCGCGACCCGCTCCAAACCGTAACTTCGGCCTTTTCCCCAGCGTGCTCTAGAGTGCCGAACCATGTCTTTCCTCCGCCTTCGCGCTGCCCGCTACGCCGACCCCCGACGTGTGAGCCATACCCGGATCGCTACGGACAGCCGGGACAATTCGCGCCGCAGCGGCACAATGTGCGGAAGGGAAGGCGATGCTGTGATATCCTGCCCGCCATATAACCTCTATGCGCTTCTTGGGAGTTCGAGCGGGCCCGCGTGTCTTGATTGTGCTTGCGTTTTGGGCGGCCGCAGTGCTGCGCGCCGATGCGCCGGCGGTCTATGCGATCCGTAACGCCCGGATCGTGACCGTGAGCGGGCCGGAGCTCCCGAAAGCCACGGTGGTGGTGCGTGACGGGCTCATTGAGGCGGTAGGTGAGGACGTGGCCGTACCCGTGGACGCGTGGCCGCTCGAGGGCGAGGGCCTGACCGTCTATCCGGGGCTGATTGACGGCCTCAGCACGCTCGGTATTACCGACGAATCGGCCCTGGCGCCCGCCGCCGCCCGCCCGTCCTCGCGCTCGAGCGTCACGTCTTCACCGCCGGGCCGCCCGGCGGCCGGACCGGAAGACAGGCCGCGGACAACTTCCTGGCTGAATGCAGCGGACCTGGTGCGTATCACGGATCGCCGGCTGGAGAGTGCCCGCTCCGCCGGCTTCACGACCGCCGTCACTTTTCCGGCTCGGGGCATTTTCGCCGGCCAGGGCGCGGTCATCAATCTGGCGGCGGCGCGATCCGGCGGACTCGTGGTCGCTTCGCCGGTCGCGCAGTACGTGAGCTTCTCCAGCGGTTCTTTTTCGGAGTTCCCGGGCTCGTTAATGGGCCTGACGTCGTACGTGCGCCAGCTCCTCCTCGATGCCGGCTACTACCGGAGCGCCAAAGCACGGTACGAGAAGAATGTGCGGGACGCGGCGCGGCCGGTTTACGATCGGGCGCTCGAAGGAGTGCTCGCCGCGCCCCGGATACTCCTGCCGGCGCAAACCCGCACGCAAATCGCCCGCATGACGCATTTCGCCGCCGAGCTCAACGTGCCCGTCGTTCTCTATGGAGTCCACGACGGCTACCGCGCTGCCGGCGTGATCGCCAAGGCAGGCGTGCCGGTTCTGGTCAGCCTCAAGTGGCCCGAGAAAGACCGCGAGGCCGACCCCGAGGACACGGATAGCCTGCGGGTGCTCGAATTGCGCGCCTATGCGTCTTCGACTCCCCACGCGCTCGCTGCGGCAGGTGTGAAGTTCGGCTTCTACTCCGGCGGGATCGAACGCCCAGGCGACATCCTGCGGAATGTGCGCAGGGCGGTCGACGCGGGCCTGGACCGCGCCGCGGCGGTGCGAGCGCTGACGCTGAGCACAGCGGAGATCTTCGGCGTGGCCGACCGGCTCGGCAGCATCGAGCGCGGCAAGATCGCGAATCTGCTGGTCACCCGGGGAGACCTGTTCGAGGAGCGGATGAAAGTGGAATACGTCCTGATCGACGGCGTGAAATATCTGCCCCTGCCCGAAGCGCCGCCGCGGGAGGAGCGGCAATGAGACCGCGGTGGTTCGCCATCTTCTGCGCGGCGGCGGCATCCGCCGCGCCTGTCACCCTCATCCGCGATGCGACGGTTCTGACCGTTACCAAGGGCGCCGGCAAGGGCAGCGTGCTCATTCAGGACGGCAGGATTGCCGCCCTCGGCCCCAACCTCGCCGCGCCCGCCGGCGCCGTGGTGGTCGAGGCCGCGGGCATGTATCTCATGCCCGGGATCATCGATTGCCACTCGCATATCGCGGCCGACAGCATTAACGAAAGCAGCGTCTCGGTGTCCTCCATGGTGTCCGTGGAAGACGTGCTCGACCCGGAGGATATTGCCATCTATCGCGCGCTCGCGGGCGGCGTGACCACGGCCAATATTCTGCACGGTAGCGCCAACGCGATCGGCGGCAAGTGCGTGGTGATCAAGATGCGGCGGGGTAAACCCGCGGCCGAGCTGCTGTTCGAGGGTGCAAGGCCCGGCATCAAATTCGCGCTGGGCGAGAATCCGAAGCGCCGCGGATCGCCATCATCCACAAACCCCGGGGACGCGGCTGTCCTGCGCTATCCCGCGACCAGAATGGGCGTTGAAGATGTGATCCGCCAGGCCTTCACCGAGGCGCGGATCTACCAGGCGCAATGGCAGGCGTACCGGTCCGGCAGGTCGGCGGTCGCGCCGCGGCGCGATCTGAAGCTCGAACCCCTGGTCGAAGTGCTCGAAGGCAAGCGGCTGGTCCATGCCCATTGCTACCGGCAGGACGAGATCCTCATGCTGCTGCGGGTCGCCGACGAATTCGGGTTCAAGATCCGGACTCTGCAGCACGTGCTCGAAGGCTACAAGGTGGCCCGGGAGATCGCGGCGCATGGCGCCGGCGCCTCCACCTTCAGCGACTGGTGGGCTTACAAGATCGAGGCTTACGATGCGATCCCGTACAATGCCGCCATCATGCACCGCAAAGGCGTCCTGGTGTCGATCAATTCCGACTCTGCTGAAGTCATGCGGCACCTCAACACCGAGGCGGCAAAAACCATGAAATACGGCGGGCTCTCCGAAGAGGAGGCGCTGGCCCTCATCACTGTCAATCCCGCCAGGCAGTTGATGATCGACGACCAGGTGGGCTCCATCGAGCCGGGCAAGGCCGCCGACCTGGTCCTCTACGATCGCCACCCGCTGTCGAATTACGCCAAGGTGCAGAAGGTCTTCATCGACGGCCAGCTCTATTTCGACCGGCAGAAAGACCTCGAGCAGCGTGCCGCCAGGCAGGCGCGCAAACAGGCCCTGCTCGATCGCGAGAAACAGCAGGCCCGGCCAAGCGCGCCGCAAACGAGGCCGCGGTGAAGCGCCTCTGCGGCCTGCTCGCAGCCGCGCTGCCCGTGCTTGCGGGCGCCGGCGACACCTTCCTGTTGCGGAATGTTGCCGTCCACACGGTGACCAAAGGGGACATCGCGAACGGCGCCGTGTACGTGCGGGACGGCAAAATCGCCGCCGTGGGAGCCAGGCTGAACCTACCCAAGGGCGTGCGCGTCATCGACGGAGCGGGGCAGCACCTCTGGCCCGGCCTGATCGACTCGGGTACAAGCCTCGGACTCAACGAGATCCGCTCCATCCGCGAAAGCGCCGACTTGAGCGAGATCGGCGATTACAATCCCCAACTCCGCACGCTCGTGGCCATCAACCCCG
Organism: Acidobacteriota bacterium; assembly: GCA_016178155.1. Classification (GTDB taxonomy): domain Bacteria; phylum Acidobacteriota; class Terriglobia; order Bryobacterales; family Bryobacteraceae; genus JACOTZ01. Next base: position 2,899 of record JACOTZ010000319.1, on the reverse strand, counting down.
CGAGCGACCATATCCCGGTCGCACGCGCCAACGGCATCGCCGCCGCCATCACATTGCCCGAGGGCGGCGTCCTCGCCGGCCAGGCAGCTCTCGTCCATCTCGACGGCTGGACCTGGGAAGAAATGGACATCGCGCGCGCGGCCGCGTTGCACCTGCGCTTTCCCGTGCTCTCGACGCGTCCCTCCAGCAGGTTCTCGCGCGAAACTTCCCGCGGGACACCCTATACGGACGCCCGGCGTGAATACAGGAGAAAACTGCAGGCGCTCGAGGATTTCTTCGAGCAGGCGCGCCGCTATCGAAAGGCCAAGGTGGCGAACGCGCCCGGTTTCAAACCCGACGTCAGGTTGGAGGCGATGCTGCCGGTGCTCGAAGGAACCGTTCCCGTCCTGGTGACCGCGTCTCGCGAACGGGCCATCCGCGACGCCTTGGAGTTCGCTGAAAAAGAGAAGATCCGCATCATCCTCGCCGCCGCCGAAGATGCCGCCAGGCTCGCACCGGAGTTGAAGGCGAAAAACATTCCAGTGATTCTCGGGCCTACGTTCAGACTGCCCCGCGAAGAGGATGATCCCTATGACGCACCGTTCACCTTGCCCGCGGAGATGCACAAAGCGGGCGTGAAGTTCGCCTTTGCATCCTTTTCCAACCAGTTTGCTCGCAACCTGCCCTACCAGGCGGCCAACGCGGTAGCGTTCGGCTTGCCGTACGAGGAGGCAATCAAGGCTGTCACCATCAATCCCGCCGAGATCTGGGGTGTCGCTGATCGCCTGGGGTCGATCGAGGAAGGCAAGTGGGCGACACTGATCGTCACCGACGGCGACCCGCTCGAAACCAGAACCCAGATCAAGCGCATGTTCATCAAGGGGCGGGCGGTCGATCTCGACAATAAGCACAAGCGGCTCTACGAAAAATATCTGGCCAGGCCGTGACCAACTCTCAATGCGCCGCAACGGCGCAGACCGCTGCCGCGGACGATCCCACCGGAGTAGTTTGCGAGAGGACCCGGTACTTTCGAGTCATAGCCGAACGCTCACGGCTGTTAACGCAAGGGTCGTAGGTTCGAGTCCTACCTCGGGGAGCCAATTTCAAACCAACCGAGCCAGCACTCCCCAGTCGTTAACGCGTCCACGTTCTCCGCGCTGTTCTGGCGCGCGCGTTCTTCGCGTGTTTCCGCAACAACTTGCGAGCACCCGCCGCGCTCGCCGCATTCTCGGTTTCGTAGCCGGTGCGCCTGGGCTGCGAGTGGAACCGTGGGTTGCGCTCGCACAACCCGAATTTTTCCTTCGGAATCTCCGTTCTTCTCCGTTTACAAGGGCCGTTAGTTAAACGCTCCGTTGCACTCGGAAGGCGGCGGGTGCAACCCTGGCACCTACGGCAGTGGAATCTCGAGGATCCGGTTCTGCCACTCTTCAGCTTCGGAAGCGCCCCAGATCACCACGAGTTCTTCGACCGCCTCTCCGATGGGAAAGTATTGGGGCACGAGGATCAGACCTGGGCTGGAGCCATGAGCCTGGAGGAAGTCCGCAAAGTGCCGGGGCATGGTCTGGAAGTCGTGCGAGACAAGGATGCGACCTTGTTCGGCCGCCAAGGCCAGCACGTCTGGATCGCGAACTCCGGCAAGGTTAGCGTCGCTCGCCGATAGAAAATCCATGGCAGGCGCCCGCCGTCGGCATCCTCGAACGATCGCACCGCGAAGACTGGCATCAGCCAGGAAGCAGATCATGCTTCAGCTTCGCCGCGCTAGCATTTGCTCCCGTGCGCGCTCTAGTTTTTGTTTGAGTTCCGGGGGTGCCGGATGCGTCTTGATGAACTCGTCCTCAATGCGTCGGCGTTCCACCAAGTCCTTTTCGACCTCTTCCTTGTTGCCCAGGTAGAAGGTGATCGCGCCGTATATCTGCTCCAGGCTCAGCGTCGAGAAGTTCGATTGGATCGTCTCGGGCGCATCACCATTCTTGAAGTCATGGACTATGGTCGCCAACGGCACACGGCTCCCAATCAGGTAGAAGCTTCCCTCCCGCCGTTCAACGAATTCCTTCATGTCCACACCTGCCTTCAGTCTATCTTGATTCCTGTCCAGACGGTCAGAGAATAAATGATGATTGAGCGCGTCTACAAGGAACTCAAACAGGAACTCGGGTTGGGCCACTATGAAGGCCGCAAACTGGCGGGGATTTCACCACCACGGAACACTATGTATCGCGGCGTACGGCTTCTTGATGGCGGAAAGGAGCCGTTTTCCCCTCAGCCCACGTTGGCCATCTTGAACTACGCCCCGCCCCAATACCTCAGGCCGGAATCGAGGTCGAAGCGCGTACCGGCCGCCTCTGCGGCGTATTCCATAACGACTCTCCGTCGGGCGGCCTTCTTTTTGGCCCGGAGCCAGTCGGTGATCGCCTGCCTGGCGATCGTCGTGGCCGGAATCTGCGCCCTCGCCGCTTCGGCGCGAAGCTGGTCGTAGGTTGTTCAGGGAGAGGAAGCTGGAAATTCTTCACGATACCCTCATCGCCACCATGCCACAAGATCATGGCTGGCTTGTCCTGGCATACCTTCTGACTGGCCATGAGGATGCGCCGGAGACGGTGACGCCTGACCGCCGAAAGCTTCCGCCCTCGCACGGCTGGCAAACCCGCCATCGTAGCGGAGCGGAGCGGAATTTTCAGCCCGTGCCTTATCCCGGTGGCTGTGGGAGCGTCCGGACCTGCGGCGTGTTCGCGGAAGGATTCACAGCCCGCTCGAGCGCATTGATCGCCTCGGCGCCTCTGCCTGCCGCAGGCGCAGCGGGCGCGATCGTGAACTCCCCCGAGCTCATTGCCTCCAATACGATCAGGAAGCGCGACTGGCGAAAAGGCTTTTGCAGGAACCCATCGATGCCGAGCTTAGCCCTCAGTTCCGGCCAGTCGGC
>JACOTZ010000318.1 GCA_016178155.1 Acidobacteriota bacterium | reverse complement strand
GCATTCGTGATGGCACGACTCCGGTCCTTACAGAAACTCCCCTGGACCGTCCGGATGTTCTTCCTGACCCCCGATACACAATACGCCGTTCTCTGACCCTTGTAGGTAGCGATCATGTATACTTACTTATGAACTCCTTAAATACATTGCGAGTTGCCGCCGTGACGGAGTCTCCGGCACAAAGCCCAGCGAGTCGGTTTCCGAACTATGAGCCAGTTAGAGCAGGTTTGAGGTCCGCACGGCACGTAGGCCGTCGGAACGTTGCCGCTGCCGCTCTTATCGCCGCCGGGCACGAGCCTCTATCGGATCTTCAGTCCCTTGAAATGGTACTCGTAGCTCCATTCGTGCCGGCCCTCGCGGGTCAGGCCGGGAGCGGTGAACCGCGTCAGCTTGCCCGTGAGCGGAGTTATCGTCAGCACCACCTCCACATTCTCGCTCCTTTGGCCGATCAATAATATAGGCGTTCCAAACGGGGCAAACATATCTAACTTTGCCATTCCCTCGCTGGCCAGCACCGGGCAGTCGCAGGCAATGCCGAAAATGCCCTCCTGATCCCGATAAGCGATCAGCCGCATCCAGACCAGCGTGTCCGGGTTGCCTCCGCTCCAAGCGACCGAAAAAGGCTCGGTGAAATTGATGACCCTTCCCGGCGCCAGCGACGTGGTGACCTGAATGGGAGGCGGCACGGTGACATCCGTCTCGAAGCCGCCCACATCGGCTCCGCCGGCCGCAGTGACCCGCAGTGTTCCGCCCTCCAGGCTGCCCGCCGGCAGCGGCGTGCTGTACCCCGTTGCATCGCCGGAAGCCGAGGGCAGCAGCGTTAGAGGGCCTCCGGGCACGCCCTCGAGCGTCAGCGTCCCCGCACCTAACGCCGTCAGACCCGCGCCCTTGCACTGGGGGCTCGGCGGAATTCCGGGCCCGCCGCCGCAACGGCAACCCCGGAAGGGTGGGTCGGCCGGATCGGGAGATGGCACCACCAAATTCTCAGGCGCAGAGGCGAACGAGGCGGTGAAGGTCGCTTCCGCAACGCCCGACGGGGACTCGGGGGAAGTCGTGGTCACCTTGCGCCAGCCCAGGTTGGCAAAGCTCGCAGGCGGCGCGTCCTGGCAGGGCCCACCTCCCTTCCAGATGCTGATTGTTACCGGCGGGCTCAGACCCCAAAGGCTTCGGATCTGCAAGGGTACGGCGCAGCCCTCGAAAACATCGTCGCCCAGTAGAACGTTCACCTGATTCACACCCACCAGACCGGGAGTCAGCCCGGCCCACCAGGGTCGTACACCAGGGCTCCATTGGAAATCCTCGATCCCCAGAAAGACTCCCGGAAGGCCTAGTCCCGTCAATGGCTGCACCCGCGCCGGCTGGCCGTCCTCCGGCGGAGAGTACAGCGGCCCCAGCCCGGTGCCATAGATGGTGATGAAGCCTCCCGGCGAGGCGCTGTTAGAGCGTGTGTTCAACGTCACACTTCCGTCCGCGGCCACATTCTGGATCAGCCCCGGCCCGCACCCGCCTCCTTCCTGGGAGAAAATGCCGGGCGCGTCCTCCTGGACAAACGCAAGGACTGGGTCGCTCGCGCCTGCGGCCGTAGTCACTACTACCGGGATCCGCTCCCCTACCCGCCCTCCACTGCACGAGCCGCCACGACAGACAGGCCCGACAGCATGCGGGACCTCAAAGTTGATCTGACCGGGCGAGACATAGAACAGCGGGGCGGCGATTCCGCCCACCGTGACCGAGGTCCCGCCTAGGCTCATGGGGAGCGGCGTGCCGGGCGCTTTTTGCTCGGAGGCGGCCAGATTTTCTCCGAAAATCGAGAATATCGCGCCCCCGACCACGAGCGCCTCGCCTTTCACGCTGCCGGCGTACGAGGCCGCGTTCACCACGCCGTTCGGCTTAATCACCGGCTTCTGGGCGAGAAGGCCCTCACAGGCAGCAAGAAGGAAGGGAACCAAGGCTCTCTGCAGCTTCGGCATCGTTCATCACCTTACTGTACTAGAAGGTTGACCGTGACCTGGTCGCGGCCCGCGGCCGAGATCACCTGGGCAGCCGGTCGCCTTGTCTCCAAGACATTGCCCGCCTCACTTGTGACTTTCAGGTCGGTGTCCAGGAACAGGCGCATCGGCCATTGCTTCGGAACCGTGATCTGGAAAACGTGCTCCGCCGGTGAGCTGGAAATCCGTTCCGCCCGCCGCTGCGAGCCAGTGGGAGAGACCAGTTCGAGAGAGAACCGGCCTTGCCGCGACGCAAATCCCCGCGCATCCGGAAGCACGATCTTCCGGTTTGGGTCGGCCACGCGCAAGGTGACGACCGCGCCCTCACGAACCGTTCTGAAGACATTCTGGATGTTCTGACCGGCGGCGAGTGCGATCACCGCCACCCCGCCCCACTCGCAACTGCCCACCTGGTTGGGGCGCACCCCGGCGGCACAAAGGTGGTATCGCCCGGGCGGCAGATCCGGAAGGGCGAACCTGCCGCCGGGACCGGCCGCCACAGACCTTACAAAACCGGGTTCTTTAAGCACTCTGCGGCCCCTGATGTCCCTGGTGTACTCGCTCAACTTCTGACACCGAAGCTGAGCGCCGGACTGCGGCTGACCGGCCTCATCTACGATTGTGCCGGAGATTGCACCCGTGCCCGGCTGCTCCGGCCGCGCCGCTGCGGCTGACGCAATCACCAACGCAATCACTGCAATTACTCCACGAGTCACCTTCCTCTTCTCCTTTCCGATTCGGCGGGAGTTCAGGGTCTCACTCCATGGGATTGAATGGCGGGTTGATGGTATTCGGGAATGCCATGCACGCGCTGTGCACCTGTGTGATATCCTGCCACGGGCGCATCACCACATTGCCGGCATAGTACAGGAACAGGTCGCTGTTCGCAAACCCGTTCTCCGAACCAGGTATTCCATAGAGCATCGTCTCGGCCTGCTGCTTCGTCCAGGGATCGTTGCACTCGGGCGGGTCGATTGGATTGGTTTCTCCAAAAACCACGCGCTTACCGCTAAGGCCGTTCGCCGAGACGAATTCATACATCCGGCTGTGGAAGTTCTTCGACCAGTCCGCCATGTCGGCCAGAAGATTGAAACTCTTTTGTGTATGGATGTCAATGAAACTGGGAAAAAGCCGCCGGCCCACCGGAACGTCCGTGCCGGCAGACGCAAGGGACCCGCAGGGGAGCGCGGGCCCGGGTGGAACATCCCAGGGCCAGACCCAGGCTGGTGAACCAATTGCCTTGTTGCCCTTTAGCGCAGCCACGAGAGCCGACAATGTAAGGAGCTGGCCGGAGTCACCGTAGTGAGACGAAACGCAGGTATCCGTTACCGGCGTAGGGACCTCAGGCCCGTTCGCCGAAGGCGACGCGCCCAGCGGATCGATGCCGCTGAAGACGTTATCGTGATACCAACCCATGATGTCCTGGAGGCTGGCTACCACATCGACGCCTCTAGTGTTGTCATACACCATGCGGGCCTCCACGGTGAAATCGGCCATATTCGTCTCCTGATAGTAGTCCAGCGAGTTCACAATAAGCTGGCTGCTGGCGGCCCTGGATACAACAGCACCCAGGAGATTGAAGAACCGGTCCCAACCCCAGAAGATGTAGTCCGGAGTGGCGGGAGACTGTCCGTTCTGGTAGCTTTGATCGCTGCAGCTCCGATCGGGGTTGTAGCTGTCGGTGGGGTTAAGCCCGAAGGGCAGGAATGGCAAAAAGTAAAGTGGTGTTTGAGGGTCGCCGCACGTGTGTAAGGTTGGTTCCAGGATCATCCCATGCGGCCAGCCCCAGTCCCCCATAACTGGTGTCGGAGTAACCCTCTGGATTCCGTAAGTCCGGAGGTCCTGGAAGAATGCGCCCAGATTATTGACCCACGCGGCTTCGGGCTGCATGCCGGATTGGATCGTCGGATTAGTCGGGCTGTAGGGCGGGCTGTTCGGCACATACGGAGTACTCCAGAATCCGCCCGCTACTCCGAAGAAGAACCGAACCCCGGTGACTCCCTGCGCTACCCAGTTGTTCCATTCAACCGGAACGCCGTTGGGCCCCTGTGCAATGGGGTTGCCCGGATCGTTGTTGAAGAGCTTGGCGATACATTGCCGAATCGTGTATGCCACGGGGCAGTGTGAAATGATGGGCGTGCCGCTTCCGTCATCGTTCGAAAGGAAGTATCGATCGACTGGGAGCGCCGAGAGGTTCACTTCCACCCCGGCCGGATAGATCGAGTAGCCTGGCGGGTTCACCGTCAGATAGGGCATGGTCGATCGGGTCAACGACCCGCTCGTCCCTGTAATGGTGATGGAGATCGGGTTATTGGTGACGCTGCCGCTTGTGGTCGATACCGTCACAGTGGTTGACCCCGAACCAATGATGGATGGGGGATTGAAGCTGGCCGTGGCGCCGTAAGGGAGGCCGGAAGCCGAGAAACTCACCGTGCCGGCAAAGCCGTTGATGGGTTGGACGGAGACAGTGTACTGGCCGCTTCTGCCCGCGGCCAGTATGCGGGAGCCGGTCCGGGACAGGAGTGAAAAATCGGGCACCGATACTGCCTGAAAGTTGGCCGTAACGCTCGATGTCCCGGTAATCGTCAAGTTCTGCGGGTTGGCCATGCCGCTCAGGGATCCGCTGAAACCCGAGAACTGATATCCCGGGTTGGCTGTAGCGCTCACCGTGACCACGGCGCCGCTGTTGTACCAGCCGCTTGCGGGTGAGATCGTCCCGCCCCCGGAGGGGCTCACCGCGGTCGTGAGGTAGTACTGCTGCTGCCCACTGGGCACCGTCCAGGCTCCCATCGGCTGCCATTCGGAGTGCAAACCATACTGGTCGTACGCGGTCAGGTATTCGTTCTTGACTCCGGAAAAGGACGCCTGAAACGTGACCGGGACAGTGACGGTGAGTTGGGTGTCTGATGTGCTGAACGATGCTCCGTTGCCGCTGATGCTGCAATACGAGTTGCCCGCACTGCCAGAGGTGTCCCCCGGCATGAATCCGCTCGACCAGTTCGCCCCGGAGTTGTCGGCCAGATACAGCAGATTCGACCAACGGTTGTAGCGGATGTAGCACGCATTGACGCCGGAAACCGAAGTGTTGAAAAGCGCGAAGACCTCGGACAGGTTGCTGAAGCCGGACGGACTGGAAACTACAAAAGTAAACGGCTGCGT
>JACOTZ010000317.1 GCA_016178155.1 Acidobacteriota bacterium | reverse complement strand
GCTCGCTACGACCGACCGGTTCCAACAGATCAACCAGAAATCGTTCCAAACGTTCATGGCACTTTCTGATTTGGGTCTCGGTCATGCCAGAGACTACCATGGCTCGACACAGATGTCAATACTTAACGTTGTAATACTAGCGGAACAACGCGACGGCACGTTCACGGACATCTCCCGCGAGGCGGGCATCGCGCACCACGGCGGAAAGGGAATGGGCATTGCGGTAGCCGACTATGACGCAGACGGCGACGTCGACGTCTTCGTCGCCAACGATACGGTTCCGAATTTTCTCTTCCGCAACCAAGGCGGAGGCAGCTTCCGTGAAGTCGCGGTGCCGGCGGGGGTGGCTTTCAATGACGATGGCCGGGCGCTGTCGTCGATGGGGGTCGACTTCCGGGACTCGGACAACGACGGCCGGCCTGATCTGTTCGTCACGGCGCTCGCCAACGAAACCTTACCGCTATATCGCAACCTCGGCGGCGGGCAGTTCCTGGACGTGACCTATCCCAGCCGGAATCGGCGCCGCCGCCACCATGCCGTTGAGCGGATGGAGCAACGGGACCTACGATTTAACAACGATTACGGAGCCATAGCCCGGCTACAGCCCGAGATCGCCGGCGCGCGCCTGCAGGGCTCGAATGCAGAAACCGATGGGCTCGTCCAGATCTACGCCCAACTCCGCGGCGCCGTTGAGGATGTCGTCGCGGCTCACCGAGCGCGCGAACGCTTTGTCTTTGGGCTGGCGCCGCCAGGCAACTCAATAGCAGCAGCATCGCGGGCCGATAGTTTTGCACGCGCGCAAAGACTCCCTGTCCTGGGAGGCAATGGCCCCATTGAATGTTATGCGGAATTTGAACGGCGGTGAACGGGGAGATCGTCGCGGGTCTGGTACTCCATGGGATGCGGCCCGCGACGATGGCGGCGCGGGATGCGGCTACCGTGCCGCCGGGTGGCCTGCGTTGGCCGGCGCCGGCTTACGGCTGTAGTCCGGATAAGCCGGCTTGGCAGGCAGCCGTAGAGGCGCCTTCCGCAGCGCCTCGAGGATGATCTCGACTGCCTTTTCAAGCTGCGGATCATGGCCCTCCCGCACCAGCTTCGGGTCCATCTCGACCTCCACATCGGGGGCGACGCCGTAGTTCTCGACATCCCACTTGCCGTCGGGACTCCAGAAGCCCATGTTCGGTGACGTGACCGAGCCTCCGTCCATGAGCGGTGGAAAGCCGAGGATCCCGACCAGGCCGCCCCAAGTGCGCTTACCCACGAGCGGCCCGAGACCGAGCCGGCGGAAGTACCAGGGGAGCGCGTCACCGCCGGAACCGGCGAATTCATTCGTGATCATGACCTTCGGGCCGTAAATCGCGCCCATGGGCGTGGTGAAGTCCTGGCCGTAGCGGGTGGTCCAATAATTGAGCAGCGGGCGGCGGAGGAAATCGACGATGTAATCGGGCGCCTGGCCGCCGCCATTGAAGCGCTCGTCTACGATCACGCCTTCTTTGCCGATCTGTCCGAAGAAGTAGCGGTTGAAATTGGTGTAACCGCCGCCCCCGGTATCCGGGAGGTACACGTAGGCGGCGCGACCTCCGGTCATCTGGTCCACCTTGCGCCGGTTGTCCTCAATCCACGCGAGGTTGCGCAGCGAGATCTCGCTGTCGACAGGAACCACGGTGACATCGCGCGCGCCCGCGCCGGACGGATCGGGGCCGACGCGGATGACGGTCTGCTTGCCGGCGGTGCCTTCGAACCAGGCGTACACCTCCCGATCCGGCCGCACATCCCCGCCGTTGACCGCCAGCAGGTACTCGCCGGAAGCAACATTGACACCGGGTTGCGTCAGGGGCGCACGCAGGCTGGGATTCCAGTTCTCGCCATTGTAGACACGGGTGAAGCGATAGCGGCCGTTCTCAACGCTGAAATCAGCACCGAGCAGGCCGCCGCCGACTCGCTTGACGTCGGGGAGCGCGCCGCCCCGGATGTAGAGGTGCCCGACGTTCAGATCGGCGAGCATCTCCTGGAACAGGTAATTCAGCTCCGAGCGCGAGGCAACGGCCTGCAGATACGGCTCGTACTTCTTCTCGCCGGCCCTCAGGTCATATCCGTGGAACTTGGGGTCGTAGAAGAATTCGCGCTGCAGCCGCCAGACCTCGGAGTACATCTGCTTCCATTCGGCCCTGGGATCGACCAGCACCTCCATGGCGTCCGTCTTGAGCGTGCCCTCACCGGGCTTGACCGGCTGGCCGGTGGTGGCGATGACGTAGCGCTCAGCTTGCGAGTAGAGCATCTTTTCGCCGTCGTGGGAGACTGCGAACACGCCGGCGCCTTCGAGCAGTTTGTCGGTCTTGCGGGTTTTCAGGTCGAACTTGTGGATAGTGTGCGTGTGCCCGGTCGAACCGGGAAGCGGCTCCTCCACCAGGAACAGAACGCCGCTCTTGCCGGTCTGCAGCGCGCTGTAATCGCGCGCCGGGATCGGCAGGGCGAGGATGCGCTGGCCGATGTTCTCGAAATCGATACGCACCGGCGTGGAGGCATCCTTCTTGTCAGCCTCTTTCTTCTCGGGCTGTTTCTGTTTGTCTTCGACCTTCTCCTTCTCCTCGTCGCTCTCCGGGGAGAGCGGTGACGGCAGGTCTTTCCGCAGCACCATGACGTATGCGCTGCGCGTGGTGCGCACGCCGGTGCTCGAGAGGTCGAGCCAGGCGGCGGCGCGGGCGGCATTGGTGGAGGCGGTGAAGTACAGATGTTTGCCGTCCTTGTCGAAGGCGGTGTAGCGGGCATCGCTCATGCCGTCGGTGACCTGCTCGGTTCTCCCGCTCTCGAGCGAGTACAAGAAGACCGCACGGAGGTGATTTTTGAGCAGCTTGGTATAAGCGAGCCACCTGGAATCCGGGGACCAGGCGGGATCGAGGAACTGCATGCCGAGCGGGTCGTAATACGTGTCGGTGTCCACCTTGGTGGAGGCGCCCTGATCGATGTCGGTGATCCACACGTTCAGGCGATTGTCGGTATAGGCAACCTTCTTCGAGTCGGGCGACCAGCTCGGCTGTGTGTAGAAGCCCGGGTTGTCCATCTTGATCTGGCGCGGCTCGCCGGAGCCGTTGTGCGGCCGGATGCGGAGCTCGTATTCGCCGGCGGCGTCCGACCAGTAGGCGATCGACTTGCCATCCGGAGACCATGCGGGAGCGCGCTCGTGGGCGCCGGGAGTATTGGAAATGTTCCGCGGGTCGCCTTTCGCGGCGGGAACAGTGAGGATCTCGCCACGCGCTTCGAAGACGGCACGCACGCCGGAGGGCGACAGGGAAGCCGAGCGGATGGCGCGGTTCACTTTTTCGCGGCGCGGCCGAACCTCGGGCAGGTCGCCGCTGATTTGGACGGGGACCAGAGCCGCTTTGCGGGAGTAGAGGTCGTAGATGCCGATGCGTCCGAACTGCTCGTAAACAATGCCTCCGGGCCCCGCGCTCGCCCATTTGATCTCGAGACCGTCGTTGGCAAGCGCCTGAGCGACCTTCCGTGTCTTCGTGTCGTAGGCGAAGAGCGTGGATAGCCCGTTGCGGTCGGAGAGGAAGTACACGCTATCGCCGATCCACATGGGCAGCGAGTCGTTGGAGTCATTTTTCGGCAGTTTGACGACGGCCGAGTCCGAAAGGCGCGCGAGCCAGATGGAAGTCGCGCGGCCGCCCCGGTAGCGGCGCCAGGAGTCGTAGGAGTTGGCGGGTCGTCCGAATCCGACGGGCATATAGGCGATCTGCGACCCATCCGGGCTGAACGACCCGTGGGCCGCCATGTGGAGAGGCAGCTCGCCCGGCGGGCCGCCTTCGACCGCGATCGTGAAGAGCTTCTTGTAACGGGAGTAGCTGGCGCGGCCCGAGCGGAACAGGATGCGCTTGCCGTCCGGGGTCCAGCCGCACACATCGTCCTCGCCAGGATGCCAGGTCAGACGGCGCGGCACGCCGCCCGCGGCCGGAATGACGTATACGTCCACGTTGCCGTCGTACTCGCCGGTGAAAGCGACCCGCGTACCATCGGGGGAGAAGTAGGGGTCGCTTTCCACGCCCGGCCCGACGGTGAGCCGCGTGGCG
>JACOTZ010000316.1 GCA_016178155.1 Acidobacteriota bacterium | reverse complement strand
CTCGGTGTCCGATGGAGCTCGTTTCGTGAGTCTGAGATGAAGCAAGTCGGAAAGCCGGATGCCGGAAATCGGCACGTCCGGTTTGATGAGCGGGGGCAGGAAACGGGGCGGCGCCTCGGCGTCAGTGCTCGCGCCTGTCCTCGACTCTACCCACCACTCCCTGACGGTCGTGGCTCAGAACGTTTCCGCTGATTTGACGGCACTTACTGAGCCGCGCGCGTCAGCAAGCGGTTCGAAATCCTGTCGGTGACGAACTTCAGCTAACGACCAGGCGGGCCATTTGCCCGCGACGCCCGGTTCGAGGGCACGCCATTACCGCGCGGGCCCGTGGGCCGCGCGCGCTACAATGTACGTTTCCATGCCACAACTGATGCAGGGCAGGAAGGCCCTGGTCCTCGGGGTCGCGAACAAGTGGAGTCTCGCTTACGCGATTGCACAGGCCTTCGCGCGCGAGGGGGCGGAGCTGGCGCTGACCTATCAGGGGGAGCGGCAAAAACAGACCGTCGAGGAACTCGGGCACGAGCTGTCGGCCGGAACGCGCGTCTATCCCTGCGATGTGACGAACGATGCGGAGATCGAGTCGCTTGTGGCATCGCTCGGCAACGATGGGGGCCGCATTGACGCGGTGGTGCACAGCATCGCCTTTGCCGGCCGTGACGAACTGAGCCGGCCGTTTCTCGAGACCTCGCGCTCGGGCTATCTGCTGGCGCTCGAGATCAGCAGCTATTCGCTGGTTGCGGTCGCGCGGGCGGTGTCGCCGCTAATGGCGGCGGGCGGATCGATTATCACCCTGAGTTATATTGGCGGAGTTCGCGTGGTGCCCAATTACAACGTGATGGGGGTGGCCAAGGCGGCGCTCGAGGCGAACGTGCGCTACCTGGCGAGCGATCTGGGGCCGGCGGGCATCCGGGTGAATGCCATCTCGGCGGGGCCGGTGAAGACGGCGTCGGCGCGGGGCGTGAAGGACTTTTCGAAGATGCTCGAGTCATTCGCGGCGAAGGCGCCGCTGCGCCGCAACACGGAGCCTGCCGAAGTGGCGGACGCCGCCGTGTTCCTGGCGAGCGACCTGGGCCGCGGGGTCACCGGCAACGTGATCTACGTCGACGCCGGTTTCCAGATCATGGGCCTATAGCAGGGCGGCGGCGAGCGAGAGCATCCCGGCGCCCGCGATCAGCCACAGAGTATCGATCCGGGTGGCGATCAGCAGCGCGCCGCTGGTCACCGCCAGGAATGCCGGAAACGGGCCGGTGACCACGTCGCGGGCGAGCGGCACGGCCGAGCCGATCACCAGCGCCGAGCCGGCCAGCACGACCGCTTCGAGGGCGCCGCGGGCCCGGGGCGTCTCCACGCGCCGGCCTATGTAGCGGAGGATCGGGATCACCAGCAGCGCGGGCGAGATCACCGCCAGCCAGCCCACCACCGCGCCCGGCACGCCGGCAATGAAAAAGCCGACGCTCACTGCGTAAATGCCCATGGGTCCCGGCGAGCCCTGCGCCGCCGTTACCGCAGCATTCAACTGGCGGTCGGTGAGGATGGCCCGCTTCACGACAAGCTCGTGGCGGAGCACCGGGAGCGACGAGGGGCCGTTGAAGGTGGTGAGCGTCGCCTTGAGCATCACCAGGTACAGCATCAGCAGACTCATGAAGCCTCCGCCGCGGGCCAGAGGAAGCCGGCAATCGCGGCCAGCGCCAGAATGACCAGCGGCGTGGCGCCGAATGCCATCGAAAGAAGCAGCGCACCCGCGACGATGGTGGATGTGCGGGCGGCCTTCCGGCGCGTGAAGCTGCCGCGGATCACCAGCCAGGCGCTGCCCACGATGAGACCGACGACGGCAGCCATCGCGCCGATGATGAAGGCATGACCGAGCGGGTGTGCGTGCCACGCCTCGTAGGCCGTAGTCAGCAGCACCACCACCACCGAGGCCGGAACCGAGGAGGCAACAAGAGCCGTAAGCGCGCCGGCCATCCCGCCGATATACCAACCGGCCGCGGTGCAGAAGGCGAACAGGTTCGTGCCCGGGGCCGTGCGCGCCAGGGCGAAGCAGAGCTCGAACTGCCAGCGCCCGAGCCAGCCGCGCTTTTCCAGCGACGGACCCAGCTTCGCCGTGGTCGCGTTGCCGCTGCCGAAGGTCAGCGCCGCGATGCGGAAAAACGTATGCGCGATCTGAAAGAGATTCGGCGGCGCCGCCGCCTCATTCGCCGCGGATAAGGTCTTCAAAGGTCTCCCGTGCCCGAACGACGCGCCAGCGGCCGCCCTCCACCATCACCTCGGCCGCGCGCGGCCTCGAGTTGTAATTCGATGCCGCCACGAACCCGTAGGCGCCCGCGGTGAGCAGCGCCAGCAAATCGCCGGGAAACACGTCCGATATTTTGCGATCGCGCGCCAGGAAGTCGCCGGTCTCACAGATGGGTCCGACGACGTCGGCCAGCACGGTATGGCGCGGCGCGCTCTCCACCGGCAGGATCTCGTGATAGGACTGATAGAGCGCCGGCCGCAGCAGATCGTTCATGGCGGCATCGACGACGACAAATTCCTTGCGAGGCGTGCGCTTGCGGTAAAGAACGCGCGTCAGGAGTACGCCCGACTCGCCCACAATGCTGCGACCCGGCTCCACCATGACATGCAGGCCGCGCCCGCGCACCTTCCCCGTGATGGCCGCCACTACGCCCCCGATCGCCGGCGCCTTCTCGCCCGGCTTGTAGGCGATGCCGAGCCCGCCGCCGAGGTCGAGGTGGCGGATCTCGATGCCGCGGCCGCGCAGATGGTCGACGAGCTCCAGCATCTTATCGACGGCATCGAGCATGGGGCCGGTGTCGAGCAGTTGCGACCCGATATGACAGCTCACGCCATCGAGGATGATCCCCTGGAGCGTGGCGGCGCGCTGGTACATGCCTTCAATGGCGCCGATAACAATCCCGAACTTGTGCTCGCGCAGCCCGGTGGAGATGTACGGGTGCGTGGCCGCGTCGACATCGGGATTCACGCGCAGCGAGACGCGGGCGCGCACGCCGCCGCGCAGCGCCAGGGAATCGATCAGCTCGATTTCGGCCTCGGACTCCGCGTTGAAGCTGTAAATGCCTTCGCTGAGCGCGTATTCGATCTCTTCGGGCGTCTTGCCCACGCCCGAAAACACGACACGGCGCGGGTCGCCGCCCGCCTGCAGCACTCGGAACAACTCGCCGCCCGACACGATATCGAAGCCGGCGCCTTCGCCCGCGAGCAGCCGCAGCACCGACAGGTTCGAGTTGGCCTTGACCGCATAGCAGACCAGGTGCGGCATGTCACCGAAGGCGCGGTCATAGGCGCAAAAGCGCTCGACGATATCGGCGCTCGAGTACACGTAGCAGGGCGTGCCCACGCGCGCGGCAATCTCCGCGAGCGGGACCTGTTCGCAGTGCAGGGTATTGTGCTGGTAGGCGTAAGGCATCAGGAGATCTGAATGGCCATTAGCGTCTGGTCGTCGCCGATGCGGCGGCCGGCGGCGAACTGGTCGAGATCGGCGAACACGGCCTTGATGATTCCCTGGGGCGTCTGAGCACATTGATCGCGGAGGACGTGGAAGAGACGCGACGCGCCATAGTCCTCGCCCGCGGCATTGCGCTGGTCGACGATGCCGTCGGAATAAAGCAGAACAGTGTCGCCCGGCTGCACGGGCATGGTGATCTGATCGTACTCGCGCTCTTCGAGCAGGCCGAGAGGGATGCCCTCGATGCGCAGCTTCAGGCGCTCGCCGCCGCGGCATACGAGCGGCGGGAAGGCTCCCGCATTGGCGATCGAGAACTCGCGGCGAGCCGCGTCCCAATTCATGAGGAGAAGGGTCACGTAGTGGGCGTCCAGCCGGCGTTCCATGAGAACGCTGTTGAGCAGGCGCATCAGCTCGGCCGGCCCGCGGCAGCGCAGGCCGAGGGAGCGTACGACGCCCGTGACCAGCGCGCCGTACAACGCCGCCGCCGCGCCCTTGCCGCTGGAGTCGCCGAACACGATCAACGCGCACTCGCCGGCCTGCTCGATGACGTCGTAGAGATCGCCGGTGATCTCGCGCGCGGGCCTCAATCCAAAGGCAATCCGCAAACCGGGCAGCTCGGGGGCCTGGCGCGGCAGCAGGACCGATTGCAGCTTGCGCGCGGCCTTCAGATCCTGCTCGATGCGCTGCTCGCGCTGCGCCAGCTCCTCGTAGAGGCGCGCATTCTCGACGGAGCCGGCGATCTGCGGCGCGATCAGGGACAGGGTGCGGACATGCTCCTCGGTGAAGTGGGCGATGCGGTCGCTCTCGAGGTCCATGATGCCGATCACGCGGTCCTGCACGACCAGGGGAATGGCCAGCTCGGAGCGGATATCGGCGTGCGAGGCAATGTAGCGCGGGTCCTGCATGGTATCGTCCACGCGGACCGGCTCGCGCATTTCGGCGGCAGCGCCGGTGATGCCCTTGCCGAGCGGGATGTTGTCGAGGTCGACGCGCTGGTCGTAGCGCTGGCTGAAACGATGGCGCAGCGCCTTCTGCTCGGGATCGACCAGCAAAATGCTGAACGCGTCGTAATTGATCAGGGTCTTCACGGCCTGGGCGATATTTCCGAGCAGCTCATCGAGGTGCAGCGTCGAAGAAAACTCCTGCGAAAGGTGCAGCAGCAGGCGCGAGGTCCGGTTCTGCCGCTCGACGCGCTTGTAGAGCCGGGCGTTATCGATCGAGGCCGCCACGCGCGAGGCCAGCAGCCGAAGCAGCGAGCTGTCCTGCGGGCTGAAGGCGTTGAGCCGCGTGGATTGAATGTCGATCACACCCACCAGCTTGCCGCGCGCCGTCATCGGCACTGCCAGCTCCGAGCGCACGGCGTCGAGCCCCGGCAGGTAGCGCGGGTCGCTGAGCACGTCGCCGACGAGAATCGGCTCGCGCAGG
The DNA here is from genome assembly GCA_016178155.1 of Acidobacteriota bacterium. GTDB lineage: Bacteria > Acidobacteriota > Terriglobia > Bryobacterales > Bryobacteraceae > JACOTZ01. The sequence goes on along the minus strand of JACOTZ010000316.1, from coordinate 3,676 downwards.
GCCGCGGCCGCGCCCGTGATGCCTTCGCCCAACGGGATCAGGAGACTGCGCACGATCTCGTCGCGATGGCCGCGCGCATAGCGAATGCGCAGGCCATGGCTTCGCTCCGAATACAACATCATGGCGATGATGTCGTGCGGGATGGCGCGGTGGATGAACTCGGCGACCTGCGGCAGCAGGCGATCGAGATCGAGCGTCTCGGCGGTGACTGCCGACAGCTCCAGGAGGAAGTCGAGCAGCTCGGAGCGCGCGCGGAATCTGGCCTCGGAGGGACGCGAGCCGGGCATACTCAGGCCGCCGTGGCCTCAACGATCTTGACGCTGGCGCTGGCGCCGATGCGGGTAGCGCCGGCGGCGGTCATCTGCTTGAGATCTTCGAGAGTGCGGATCCCGCCCGCGGCCTTGACGCCGATGTCCGGTCCTACCACCTGGCGCATCAGCGCGACATCGTGCGCGGTGGCGCCGGAGGGGCCGAAGCCGGTCGAGGTCTTGACAAAATCGGCGCCCGCCAGCTTCGCCAGCGTGCAGGCCACGGCCTTCTCGTTGTCATTGAGCAGCGCGGCTTCGATGATGATCTTCACCGCGGCCCCGTTGTGGTGGCACGCCTCAACCAGCGCGCGGATATCCAGCTTGACGGCGTCGTGGTCGCCCGACTTGAGTGCGCCGACGTTGAGGACCATGTCGACTTCCTGCGCTCCCACGCGCACCGCCGATTCGGCCTCGAAGCGCTTGGCCTCGGCCGACATGGCGCCCAGCGGGAAGCCGGCGACGGTGCAGACCTTCACGTTCGAGCCCGCGAGCTCGGCGGCGACCAGCGGGACCCAGTATCCGTTCACGCAGACGCTGGCGAAGCCATACCGGCGCGCCTCGCGGCAGACGCGCAGGACATCTTCGCGCGTGGCGTCGGCCCGGAGGATGGTGTGATCAATCAGCGCGGCGATGGCGGGATCGATGCGCGTGAGCTTGTCGGTGGCCGAGACGCGGTCGGCGCCCGCGCTGATGATCTCCCTGGTCTTCACCGCGCAAGTCTGGGCGCATCTGCCGGCACAACCGGGACACACCAACTCGGGAATATTCAGGCCTTCGGCGCGGGGGGAATATGCGGGCGCGGGAAGATTCAGGCGCGTCAGGATTTCCTCGCCTATCTGCGCGACAAGCTGGTCCAGTTCCGCGGTGTCCATTAAGATCGCTCCGCGCCGCCGCTGCAGCCGGCGCATTTCCGGTATTTCTGCTCAATTTGCGCGATTTTATGAACGCGGCCCTGGTGGCGGCCGCCGGCGAAAGGCGTACCCAGCCAGATCCGCAAGACTTCCTCGGCCTGGCTCAAGGTTAACAGCCGTCCGCCCAATGTGAGAACATTCGCATCATTGTGTTCGCGGCTGTTTCGAGCGGAAGCCTTATCGTAGCACAGTGCCGCGCGCACGCCGGGCACCTTGTTTGCGGCCATGCAGGAGCCGATGCCGGCGCCATCGATGAGGACGCCGCGGGCCGCCTCGCCGCGCGCGACCGCCTCGGCGACTTTTTCGGCGAAATCGGGATAATCGACCGGCTTCTCGCTGTCGGTGCCGGCATCGCGGACGGCCAGCCCCAGCTCGTGCAGGACTCGTTTGAGAGCTTCCTTCATGGCGAAACCGCCATGGTCGGCGCCGATCACAACCGTGCGGCCGGGGGGCGCGCCCGGCAGCTCCTCGCGCGCCACCTCGATGATGCTGACACCGCGTACTCGGGCGGCATCACGCGCCGAAGGCGTGATCAGAGTCCCCTTCGCGACCCGCAGCTCGCCCGACGGCGGCAGGTCCCGTTCCGTGATGACGTCTCGCATTTTCTTTCGCGATCGACTGACGCCCTTGTCAGGCTACGAGAGCCTGTCCGAGGCCGGCAGTCACACCATTTTTCTCCCAAAGCTTACGGCATCTACTCCGCCAGCTCCTGTTCGAGTGTACGCTTCCGGACCGCGGAGCCTGGCGCCTGACATTTGGCGCCGCGCGGCTCTCGCGACCCCCGGCACTCGCCGTTCCGCCCGATCATTCGGCGGCTCACCAGTTACAATCGTATGGACTATTGTAATGAGGCTGCTGTTCTCCCTCATGCTGGGCGCGGCCCAGGCGATCGCTCAGGACAACGCCGGCGGCGAGCGTCTGTCGTCCATCCTGCGCCAGCAGGAAATTACCGCGAGCATGCTGCTGCTGGCGCTGGCCATCGCCTTCGGGCTGGGCGCGGTGCACGCGCTCTCGCCGGGCCACGGCAAGACCTTGGTGGCGGCCTATCTGGTGGGCACCCGCGGAACGCTGCGGCACGCGATTGTGCTCGGCGGAGTGGTCACCTTCACCCACACCATCAGCGTTTTCCTTCTCGGGTTGGCAACGCTGTTCCTGACGCAATATGTCGTCCCGGAACGCATCTTCCCGGTGCTCGGCGTCATTTCCGGGCTCATGATCGTGGGCGTCGGCGGCTGGCTTCTGGTGAAGCGCTGGCAGGCGGCACGGGCCGGCCGCGTGCATCATCATCACCACCACGGGCATCCCCACCACGACCATCCCCACGAAACCCACGATCACCCGCACGAACATTCCCACGTCGCTGAACACGATGACGGCCATCACCGCCATATTCCGGAAGGCGACGTGAGCATGGGGGCGCTGTTGACGCTGGGGGCGAGCGGGGGACTCGTGCCCTGCCCGTCGGCACTGGTGCTCCTGCTCAGCTCGATCGCGCTGGGCCACGTCGCGCTCGGCCTCATACTGCTGGTGAGCTTCAGCGCGGGGCTGGCACTGGTTCTGATCGCGATCGGCGCCGCGGTGCTCTACGCGAAGAGACTGGCGCCCGCCCGGAAGGCTGCGAGTCATCCCATCGTGGGCTGGCTGCCGGTAGTCTCATCGGTGGTGATTATCGTCGCGGGGCTGGTGGTCACGTCGGCGGCGCTGGGCTGGATCAGGGTATAGCCGGCCTCTCGCGGCGGCGGCCGGCTCAAGGCCCCCGGCGCTTTGGCCGATAAAGCCAGCGTGAAGCATACAGCTCTGTTTATTTGCGCCCTGGCGCTGCCCGCTGCCGCGCAATATGCCGGCAGTGCCCGCTGGTTCGAGCAGATGCGGCAGGGTGCGCGTGACATGGCCATGATCAGCGCGCTCGGGCGGGGCACGGGACGGGAGCCGCTTCCGCCGGATTACATCGAGTTTGCGGGGGTAATCTCCTTCGCGAAGGGGAATCCCTTCCCCGGAGGCCACCTGCCCGATCTGCGGATCGCCTGCCGCAACCGCTCCGCCGACCCGGTGGAACGCTCGCCACACATCAATGATGAGGACGGCAGCTTTTATACCGTGTTTAAGCGCGGGCAGGTATACGACCTGTCCTGGATGTACTACTTCGGCGGCCGGGAGAAATTTGCCAGCATCGCAATCGATGCCGACGGGCCCAAACAACGAATGGCGACCTTCGTCTATCCTTCTTCCGGGAGCGTGGTCGCGGACCATCCAGCAGGATCGCCGGCCGCGAGCAGTCCCCGGCCCACAACGGCGGCGGCTGACCTGCCGGCGCGCGTGGCGGCGCCGCTTGCCCACGGCACAGGAGACTCATCGTGGCGCCAAGCCGGCGCCATCGAACCCGATAAGTTCGATCTGTCCGGGTTCCCTGCCCGCCCCCGCGACTTCGAGGAACAACGGATCCTGGATGCGATTGAG
>JACOTZ010000315.1 GCA_016178155.1 Acidobacteriota bacterium | reverse complement strand
CTGCCGGCAATGCTCGAAACCCGTTCTGCCGAAGGCCAAACCCGCCTTTACAAGGCCGGCCCGCGGAACTTCCGCACAAAATGTCTTCCCTGCTTGCGGTTAGCGCGCCTCCGAAGTGGGTTTGCGAAATCGCTGGCGGCGCCGGGGAGGCCATTCCCACGCCGGGCGTTTCCGGGTATAATTGGTAAAAACAAGTACATGCGTAATTGTTTCCACTTGCTGGTTTGTGCGGTGCTGGCGTCCGCGGCGCTCCGCGCGGCCGGTCCGGCGCACAGAGTGACCAGCGTCGTGCGCGCCGACGTGCGCAGCGGCCGGCTGATACGCGCCATCGTAGTGCCGGCGAGGGTCGTCTCTTCCGTCGCGGCGGAGCAGAGCGGGGCGCAAGCAGGCTCCAACGCTCTGGTCGCGGAGGGCGCAATCGGTGAGGTCGTCGAGCAAACCGCGCGCAAGTACGACCTCGATCCGCTGCTCGTGCACTCGGTGATCCAGGTGGAGAGCAACTACAATCCCTACGCGATCTCCCACAAAGGCGCGGAGGGGCTCATGCAACTGATCCCCGGCACCGCGCGCCGCTTTGGAGTTCGCAACAGCTTCGATATCCGTCAGAACATCGAGGGTGGGGTCCGTTATCTCAAGTACCTGAGCGGGCTGTTCCCCAATGACCTGCGCCTGGCGCTCGCCGCGTACAACGCCGGCGAGGCCGCGGTCACCAAATACGGCAACAGCATCCCGCCGTATCCGGAGACCGAGCAGTACGTTTACAAGGTCGGCAAGCGCTACGGCAGCCTGACGCGCGCCAGCGGGCCGGCCAGGACAACCACACCCGCGGAGCCGGCGAAACCCGCGGCGCCTGAGCACCGTCCCGTACTCAGCTACCTTGATGCCGAGGGCCGCCTCCATCTGAGGACGGCGGATACGCCCCCGGCCGCGGCGCCGTAAATTTCTATGTCGCGGCTCAGCCAAGCCCCATTCGCTGTGGTCGCGGCGCTCTTCAGTTCCTCTCTGTGCGCCCAGAGCGCATCCGTCACGGCGGTGCGCTTCTGGTCGCTCACCGACGTCACGCGCGTCGTGGTGGAGGCCACAGGCGAATTCGATTTCGTGTCCGACCGGGCGCACAGCCCCGAGCGGCTCTATTTCGATCTCCAGGATACCCGGCCAGCCTTTGTCAAGCGCGGCCAGCAGGTGGTCCCCGTCGGCGACCGGTTGCTCAAGCAGGTCCGGGTGGCATTGACGCAGCCCCACGTCACGCGGGTGGTCTTTGATCTCGAGTCGGAGGTCGAGTTTTCGGCTTCCCAGCTCTCCAATCCCGATCGGTTGATCGTCGAGCTGCGCCCGGCCGGCCCAACCACGCCTTTGCTCGAGCTTTCCAGCCATGCCGCGAACCGGGAGCTCGGGGCGGCGCGAGTGTTGGCAGCGCCGGGAATGCCCGAGCCGCCGGTCTTGCACACACGCCCGGCTCCGAGCTTTGCCGAGCCTCCGCTCCTGGCCGCGGCCCACACACGCTCGCCGGTGCTGCCCCCCCTCCCGGCGGCGGCGGTCACGCGCGAGCCGCTGAAGGTTGAAGACCTGCCCGATCTGACACGGGCCAAGGAGCGCGCCTCGGCGGCGCTCGCCGCCCCCAAGCCTGCCAAGCTCGCCCGCAACCGGGAATCCCTGGCCCGCGTGCTCGGCCTGAAGGTCGGCCGGATTGTCATTGATGCCGGGCACGGCGGCTCCGACACCGGTACCATCGGGCGCGACGGCCTGATGGAAAAAGACCTGGTGCTGGATATCGCCATGCGGCTGGGCCAGCTCATTGAATCGCGGCTCGCGAGCGAGGTGATTCATACGCGGCCCGAGGATATCTTCGTGCCGCTCGAGCAGCGCACCGCCATCGCCAATCAGAAGAAGGCCGACCTTTTCCTGTCCATTCACGCCAACTCCTCGCCGCTGCGCTCTTCCTCGGGCGTCGAGACGTATTACCTGAACTTCACCACGTCGAAGAGCGCCATGGAAGTAGCGGCGCGGGAGAACGCGAGCTCGCAGGGCACGCTCTTCGAGCTCAAGAACCTGCTGCAGAAGATTGCGCTCAACGACAAAATCGAGGAGTCGCGCGAGTTCGCGGAGAAAGTCCAGGCGGCCCTGCACTCGGTCACGGTGAAGAGCAACTCGCGATCGAAGAACAGGGGTGTCAAGAAAGCCCCCTTCGTGGTGCTGATCGGGGCGTCCATGCCCTCGGTGCTGTGCGAGATCGGGTTCGTGAGCAACGCGCGCGACGAGAGCTTGTTGAAGCGCCCGGAATACCGGCAGAAGCTGGCGGAAGCGCTGTTCAAAGGCCTTTCGCAGTACGCGTCCACGCTGAGTCACTTTCAGGTCGCGGGACGGCGCGCCGCACCGTAGCGGGCGCGCGGAAGGTGCGTGTCTCGAGGCGCGCCCGCCCGGGCAGGTCCCCCACGTCGGCGAGTACGTCTGGCCGCGCGCACCGATTCGCGTTCGCTGGCCGTCCCCGACGTGGTGTTCGCCTTAATCTTAATGTTTTTGAGGACCTCTCCCTCGCGATCGCCGCTCGAATGAACGCGTCCGGGCCGTGCGTTGCCAACCGGTATGCGGGAAGGCGAGCAGGGTCTCGCCTTGAGACGGGGCGAGACCGCTCTCGAGACCATAGAATGCGAGCAGCGGACGGAGTTCCGCCGCGGTCGTGAGGCGGGTGTGCCGGAAAGTGAGGGCGTCGTGGATCGCATCCGGCCAGCGGCCGCCGGGTTCGGACGGGCGCAGCCGCGGCGGCTCGTCCCACCTATGTCGATTCGGCAATAACATGGCGAAAATGTTTCCTCTCGCGCTCCCGATCATACGGGCGGCGTGTGAAGAATCAGCCGTTACCGGAATTGGCGGGACGGGCCGGGGATGGTCCAGGCCGTTAATATCAATGGATTTATTATTTGTTTTTGCTTTTTGTGCGGGTTGTGAACGGCTTTTTACGATACCCGGAAAAAGGACAAATGTAGTGAACCTAACTTTTCGAGGAAAAGTGCCCCGAGGCGCGTGTGCGGCGGCGGCGGACGCGCGGAGTGCTGGTGAAGGTATTCATTCGGGTCGCCAAGGAAGGCGAAGAGGCGGCGCTCGAGGCGCGAGAGGGACGCCAAATCGCGGCCGGAAATCGCGGGGGTGAAAACGCGCTTGCTGCGCGCAATCGCGGCGGTTCCCAGGTGTATTGGTGCGTGCCCTGCGCCCAAAGCTGGCCCAAGCTACTACTGACACAAATATTTTCGTCGTTTTAAAGGGGCTGAACGGGACTCTGCGGGAGGAACCAGGGCACGATAACGGACATGACGCTGTCCGCCGGGCTATCCGCAGGCCGAGAAACTGAGAAAAAGTTTGAAATTGATCTTGTACCCAGGGGAAAGATCGTTTAAGATCCTGACAGACAAAGCTAGTTGCGGATAGGTGGATAGCGACAGAGCCGCGGGTCGCGCAGTCGACTCCACGCGCCGGCGGGCGGGCGGTTGATCCCGGCCTCACTTTTTCAAACTGCGATCGATTCCATTGATCTCCAGTCCTACGAGCGGGAGGATCATCCGATGAAGGAGATTTTCCTTTTATTGCTGGTCATGCCGGCCGCGGTTGGGCAGACCGGAACGGGCCGTATCGCGGGCACGGTGCTGGATGCGAAAACGCAGAAGCCCGTTCCGGCCGCGCTGGTGACGGCGATTCGCAGCGGGCTGCCGCCGCTGACCAGGCACACCAAGTCGGGCGGCGACGGCGCATTCGCGATCCAGGGTCTGGCGGCTGGAAACTACTCTCTTTGCGTCCAGGCACAGGGCGATGGGTATCTCGACCCATGCCAGTGGAGCGGCAGGCCCAGCACCGTCGCGCTGGTTTCGGGACAAGCGGCTGCAGGAGTCTCCTTGCGACTTACAGCCGCGTCGGTGGTGAACATCGAGGTGCGTGACGCGCAGAAGCTCCTGAGCCAAATGACCAGGGACGGTCGGCGTCCGGAGTTGAGCGTCGGAGTGTGGGGACCAAACGGGTTGTACTACCCTGCCCGGGCGTGGGGCGGCCCGAGCACCGGCGCTCCCGGAGATTTGTACAGCGGGATCGCCTACCGGATCGCGGTTCCCCGCGACACTGCGCTGACGCTGTATATCGCCAGCCGAGACCTGAAGCTCGGCGACGCTTTCGGCGCGGCTCTTCCGGGAAGCACCAGCCGGCAGACATTCCAGCACGCGAGCAGCGATCTCAACCCTAAGAGTTTCGCGTTTACCGTGCTTGGCTTGTTGCCATGAGGGCGGAATGCGCCGGACCGTTAATAGCTGGACCGCGAAAAACCTGTACTGTGCCCGCATGGTCCGGCCGCAGGCCGAGATGTATGTGTAATGCGGAGATCACAGCAAGAGAGGAGAGACAGAGGAGAGACAGAATGGAAAAGGCAGATTGTGTCATCGTTCGTGTGTGTTCATGGCTCAGGGTCCATACCGGAGCACTGACCGGCTTGAGGGTGGTCTCGATGGCGTGGACGCCGAGCCCCGCGCGGGGACAGTCGGCGTGGTCCAACTACCCGGATAACACCGCGATTTCTGTCACCAGCGGCGGTAACGTCGGGATAGGGACAAACAAATCCGCAGGCAACGCTGCACGTCTTGGGCTCGATGCAGTTGAACGGCGGAGGGGGACCCACTTCGTTTCAACTCAATAGCGGTGGGGCGCATCGTGGGGACTTGGGTATCGCCGAAGGTCCGGGTCAGTACGCGTGGGGCGCGACGGCGGGCGACATCGTCTTAAGAACCTCTGCAGGGAAGCTGCTGTTCGACACAAACAATGGCGCAACTGTACCGTCGTTGACCATTCTAGCCGGCAACGGCAACGTGGGGATCGGGACGACCAGCCCGCAATACAAGCTGGCGGTCAACGGCACGATCGGCGCCAAAGACGTCATTGTCACCAACACCGGGTGGCCCGACTCGGTGTTCCGGCCTGGCTCCCGCCTGCGGCCGTTGAGCGAAGTCAACGCCTATATCCAGAGACACAGCCACCTGCCGGACGTCCCCTCCGAAGCGGAAGTCAAGGAGAAGGGCGTCAGCCTGGGCGAGATGCAGGCCAAGCTGCTGGCCAAGGTCGAGGAGCTGACGCTGCACCTGATCCAGCAGGAAAACGAGAACAAGCAAGTCCGGGAGCGCCTGGCACAACTGGAGAACCGGGTGGCGGCCAACAGCGGAGTTCCATCGGGCCGGTAAGGTGAACCAGATGAAAACGACGCCGGGATTCTCAATGATGGCACCGGCCGCGGTCCGGGCTGCACTCTGGGTCTGCGCCTCGAACCTGGTGGTGGCGGTGCTGGCCGCGCAGTGCATCGGCGACACCCAGGTGGTGCCCAACGGAACGATCAGTTCCGGCAACGTGTGCTACTCAAACAACACCACGTTGACGGCCGCCGCGGTCGTCATCAACGGCAGCGCCAGCGTCACGTTCATTGCGGGCGAGTCCATCCACCTCGGCCCTGGTTTCCGTGCCACGGCCGGGACCGCGGGGACCACCTTTCACGCCTGGGTAGAAACGGCGCCGTCGGTGGTTTCCTTCTTGCCTTCGGGCAGCAGCGGTTTCACGCAGGCGTTTACTTTTGTAGTTTCCAGTCCGTCCGGCTTCAGCAACCTGTCCGAGGTCTTCGCGCTTTTCAACACTTCGGTTTCCGGCGTCAATGCGTGCTACATCCGCTACAACCGGTGGTCGAATCTGCTGTATCTGGCCGACAACTCCGGGGCGAACTGGTCGAGCGGATTTATGCCGGGGGACACCTCTGGCAGTGCGGGCAACTCGTATTGCAGCATCAGCGGCAACGGAGCATCGTTCAGCACATCAGACACCCAACTCACCGTCACGGTCCCGGTCACGTTTCAGGCGTCCTTTTCCGGGGTCAAGAACGAATACCTGACCGCGTACGACCAGTACGGTTTGCACTCGGAATGGCAGCCGATGGGGACGTGGACGGTGCCGG
>JACOTZ010000330.1 GCA_016178155.1 Acidobacteriota bacterium | reverse complement strand
CGGTTGTGCCGTTTCCTGTTCCCCTCCATCCGGCACCCTCGCTGGCGCCTCGGCGCCCTATTCTCCTCCAGGACTTGTCAGCCTGCCGGCAATGCTCGAAACCCGTTCTGCCGAAGGCCAAACCCGCCTATACAAGGCCGGCCCGCGGAACTTCCGCACAAAATGTCTTCCCTGCTTGCGGTTAGCGCGCTTCCGAAGTGGGTTTGCGAAATCGCTGGGGCGGATGCCGGCGGCGCGTGCGCTACGCCCGCACCCGTGATACACTGCGCCGGTGCTTGTCCGCTCCGCGTTGTCCCAGCCTGAAGAGCAATGCGGGCGCACCCGGCCCCGCACGGCGCTCACCGCACTACCGCCAGCACATCGATTCCGAACGATGCATCGAGTGACGGCAGTCCCTCGAACAGAACCATCGTGCTCGCCCGCGGGTTCGCCTTGTCATAGAACTCCTGCCGGACCTTGCGGATCATCTCGCTCGTGGAACGGGTGAGCGGGTAAACGTTGCTCACGGCAGTGTGCCTCAGCGAGGTCCCGGCGGGCTCGAGCGCTTTATCCAGCCGCTGGAATGCCAGGCGGATGTCGCTCTCCTGAGTGCCGAAGCCGAGCGGGCGGAGCCTGCGCGCATCGCCGCCGACTGAGGAGCCCGCATCTCTGACCGCGACGCGGGCTGCGGATGCAGCGCGCGCGCAGGTCACCGTCTGGCCGAGTTGCCGCAGCGGCCTACTCCAGCGGCGACGGACCCGCTGGGCGTCTCAAGCAGAGCCATGCTGACCGCGATTCCAGGGCGAATGCCCGTCGGATCCGGGTTAATCCGGCCGAATTCGCCGGCCTGCGCGAGCTGCTGACCTTCAGTTACGCGCGTTGCAGCACGTAGAACACATAACCATAACTGTCTTCAGAGTGCTCAAACACCTCGATTTCCCTGATAGTTTCTGCGGCATACTCTCGCACCGGCAATTCCGGGTGTGCAAGAAGGGCTTTGGCGCGCGGCGCGAGAACGTCATAGTAGCCCTCCACCCACGCCGCGCGCGGCAATATGTGGGTGCCGAGTAGTCGGTAGCCCGCCGTTTTTGCAAGCTCGATGTTACCGTCCACGGATTGCATGCCTGGATAGGCGGAGCGGAAGAACTTTTTAACCTCGAGCGGCGCATGGTCCTTCAGCCACGACAATTCGCTGACAACGACAAAGCCGTCGGCAACCATGCCCGATCGCCACGTTGCAAGCGCGTGGGGAAAGCCGATATTGTAGGCCGCGCCCTCTGACCAGAGCAGATCAATGCCTTGGAAAACCTGCGGGATCTCCGCCATATCCATGCAGTGTGTCTGGACAAGCTGCTCAATGTTTTCACTTCCGGCGCGATACTTCAGATCGTTTAAAAAAGGCTCGTAAGAATCCACGGCATGAACGACAGCCCGAAGTTCCTTGGCGAGCACGAAGGTTTGACGGCCAGTGCCGCAACCGGCATCAACGACGAGTTGAAAATGTTGTCTGGGAAGGAGACGCAGCACGTGAAGCGTATGCGCGTCCCCGCCGGGACCGAGTTTCTCGAGGCCGCCGAAGAGCAGGGCAATTGGATCAGACGGATTCATGTGGCTATTCCTCCTTGGATGTGGGTATGATCTGAAGCGACGTCCTGATTAGACAAGCGACGTACAATAAATGCTCTTTTCGGTCTACAATTAGGCGTTGGCGCTACGTATTGTTTCGCTGATTGCCGCTCGTTGCGGCCGGGATCGCAAGGAACCGGACTCAGGACCGCGCGGGCACACCACACCTGCCTGCTTGTGCGGAACTTGCGGCCGGTCCCGGCTAGAGGACGGATGCCATCTGAACGTGAGTTTAAAGTGCGTCGGTGCGGTCTGTCAACCGTAATGTCGCCGCGCCACCCGTGGCATCTGGCCGGACGGCGCCCTTCGGCTGATCGCCCGGCGAGTCCGGCAGACGAAGCCAGGAGGAGACCGTCAGGCGCCGTGAATCTCGCGTGCGCTGCGATTCCCGCGGGCCCGTCCGCAACGGGCAGGATAGCGCCTGCGCATCGCCTGCACCCGTGATACACTGCGCCGGTGCTTTTCCGCTCGCGTTTCATGCTCCTCTGTCTTCCTCGCCTTCGCGCTGCTGTGGACCACGCTCCCGGCGCGGGCGCAACCCGCCGCAGGTCTTCCGGGCCGCGACCGGGACCGGATTGCGGCGCCTGAATCGGCCGGCTACTCGCGACCACGGCTCGAGGCGCTGCGCGCGTATGTCCGGACGCTCGACACCACAGCCGTGATGGTCGTGGCCGGCGGCAAGGTGCTATTCGAGCACGGCGACCTCGCCCGCCTCAGCTATCGCGCGTCGGTCCGCAAAAGCCGTGCGGGCGATGTGATACGGCAACTATATCGCTTCCCGCAAGATCGATCTCGCGAGAACGCTGTCGGACCTGGACATCACCGGCCAAAAGCGTCGAAATCGACGATCCCGTGACGAACTTGGCCTAGAACGACAGTTTTAATCCGAGTTGAACAATCCGGCCTAAACCGCCCGAGGTGATCAATCCGGCATTTGGATTGGGTGTGCCGCCATCTCGCGTATCGGGGATGGCGTTGTTTGGATTGCCGAGGTTGAAATGGTTGAAGGCATTCAGGAAGTCTGCACGCAACTGGAACCGCACACGTTCCCGCACTCTAAACGACTTCGTCCCGCTGATATCCCAGTTCCAGAGGCCCGGGCCGAACAGCATGTTTCGCGCTGAATTCCCCCATGTCCATTTGGCGGGCGGGGCGAAGGCAGCCGTGTTGAACCAACGAACGCCCTTGGTGATGTCATGCCCCGATTCTTTGGCATAGAACGGAACTCCGGAAAGCTGGTCCGCGCGGGTGCCCCACCAGCCGACAATCCCGGTTCCCGTTTGCGAGAAGTTTACCGAGAACGGTGTTCCAGTGCCGTACGTCGAGATTCCGGAAATTTGCCAGCCGCCGAGCAGCGCTTTCGTCAATCCGTGAGCGCTTGCCCGGGCGAACGGTAGTTCGTAAATGTAATTGAATACCAGCCAGTGGCGGCGAACGACAGGCGTGTTCCCATAGCTAAGGTTCCAATTGCCAGGGTTATCCGCGCCCCCTGAATTGTCTACGTTGTCCAGGCTGCGCGTGAACTGGTACTCAGCCTGGAACGATAGGCCGTACGAGAGCCTTTTTTGCGCTCCCAGTTGTAACTGGTGGAAGTTCTGCTTTCCGGCACTCAGATAGGAGCCGATAGTCGCCCAAGGTTGATAGGGCCTTTGTCTTTGAAGCGGAACATTCGGCTGTTGCACCCAGGGACGGTTGATATCTGCGTAGTTATAGGGAATGTGGTGGGTCTGGCTTCCGATATAGGAAGCCCGGCCGGCCCAGCTTGTCCCGAATTGACGCTCGAGGGTCAAGGTCCATTCCTGTACCACCGCATTCTTGAAATCCCACTGGAAGTAATTAAGATTGGGATTCGGTGTCACGTTGCTACCGGCGTTCACACCCGGAAAAGGAGTTGTGAACGTGATGTCCGGCAGGTACGGCGAGCTGGGCCTCCCGGGAAGCTTGGTCGTAAAGGCCTGGTTGATCCCCAGGGCCCAAGGGGGATTAAACGCCTCGCGTCCGGAGCCCACCAAACCAGGCTGGAAATTGTAATAGACGCCGTACCCACCGCGGATTACCGTTCGCTGGTCGTTGAAAGGCCGGAAAGCAAAGCCTATTCTCGGCGCAAAGTTGTTCTTGTCACCCTGATAGTAGAACAGAGGCAGCCCGATCGACTGGGTGGTTTCGAAAGGATAGGCCGCAAACAAGTCGGCCCGGGCCTCGGGAGGAAGAGTAGGCGTAGGGCTGTTTTGAGGCAACACCAGCTTGCCGTTATTGAGGTCGATGGTGGTTATCTGTTGGGTCCGGTAGCGCCAGGGTTTCTGATACTCGTATCGCAGGCCGACAATGATGGTCAGCCCCGGCGAAGCCTGCCAGGTATCCTGAACGTACGTTCCCCAGTACCTTGTATACAGCCAGGCCGCATAAGCGCCGGTAGCGGTGGTTCGCGAGCTGTTGGCCGTGCCCAGCAGGAAGTCGGCGAAACTGTTGCCGTTTGAACGCGCCAAATTGGGCCAGCCCGAATTGCCTGTCCAGGAACCGGTAAACCCGAAGGCTCCCGTCACATTCGAGGCCGAGGGAATGCGATTCCACATCTTGTATCCCGTCTCGTCGATTCCCGCCTGGAGGGTGTGCCGCCCATGGATGTGCGTGAAATCGTCCGCAAATTCTACATCAAGCCGTGGAGTGCTGAGACCCGTTCCGTAGTCGGACCACAGGCCCGTATAGCCGCTCCCGGTAATCTGCGGGAGGCCCCGGAAGATGCTGTCTGCCGGCATCTGCGGCCAAAGCGACCTGGCATCGAAATCCAAGTTGATACCGCTGAATCGCGTGTTGTAATTGCCCCAGCTTGCACGAAATTCATTCAGCGTTCTCGGGCTGAAAGTGTGGGTCTCGGATAAGGTGACGCTTGTTTCCTTGTAACTATTCACACGGGAGCCGTAGTTCGATGGATACCCCGTGGCAGCAACGCCCAAAGGGTCGGCAACCCGTCGAGCGAACACTCCGAAAAGCCGGTCGTTATCCGACAAGTTATAGTCGACCCGTAAATCCCATGAGCCGATGCGCGACTGTTGGCCAGAGGTCGAGATGTAATTGAACGGCCCATTGGGGAGGCCGGGGCTGTCCGCCGCAGTCGGCAGGGGCAGGTACGTCAGCAGTTTCTTTGATTGGGAAGTGATCAGGGAATCGGGAATCTGGTTGTTGGGGAATGCCTGGCCGGTGAAGGGATTGTACAACTGGTTCTGCCCGTTCGAGCAGATCCCGCTGATGAAGGTCCCGCCCGGGGCGGTACACAGCGCCGAAAAATCGCCCTGGCGCATCGGGGCGCTGGGAAATCTGAGCTGATTCGCAACGGAGAACGCACGGCGATAGCCGCTGTAATCAAAAAAGAAGAACGCCTTATTGCGCTGGATAGGCCCACCGATATTGCCGCCATACTGGTTCAAATGTTCGGCTGGACGAGGTTTTCCTGCTGCATTCAGCGTGAAATCGTTGGCATTGAGAGCGGTGTTCTGAAAGTGTTCGTAGAGCCCGCCGTGAAACTGGTTGGCTCCGCTCTTGGTCACAATAGTCACGGTTGACTTTCCTCGATACTGTGCCGTCATCCCGCCGCTCTGGACGTTGAGTTCCTGGATAGCGCTGGGTGGAGGAAGAACCAGTAGCGCGCTGCCCCCCCCTTGCTTCGCATTCTGGATCGTGACGGCGCCGCTGTTTCCTGGGTCATTGACCTCCACACCATTCAGAGTGAAGTTGACGCTGCCCCAATTTCTTCCGCCCGCGATGGGTGGATTTGTGGAATTGCCGTAAGACTGCACGCCCGGCGCGAGGGCGATGAAAGCGTCGATCGTTTGCAGTGAGGTAGGCAACTCCGCAAGTTGCTGCGTCGCCACCGAACTGCCGATGGTCATGGAGTCGGTCTGAATCATCGGCGCCTGCTCCACAACCGAGACAGTCTGGCGCACGCTCCCCACGGCGAGCTCGGCGTCGACGCGCGCGGTGGCGGAGGATAGAAGTGTAATCCCCTTGGCCTGGAAACTCTGCAAGCCCTCCTGTTCGATGGTTACATCGTACGTCCCAGCCAGCAGCCCGGGGACAGAGTAAGTCCCTTCGGTGCCCGTTGTCGCTTTCACCGAAACCCCTGTCTGGGTGTTGGTCACCGTAATCCGGGCCCCAGGGACGGAAGAACCCGAGGGGTCGGTCACGCGTCCCACGATCGAGCTCACAATGACCTGACCGAACACCAGTCCGCAGACAAACAATGCTTGAATTACCAATACTCCGGTCGTTTTGCGCATCTTTGGCCTCCCCGCCACGCGACGATTGTAGATCCAGCCGTGCCTGTTGAAGCTTTCCGAGTGGAAACTTCGCCATCTTTGAGTCCGATATCGACGCGCGCGGTCTGGTTCACCTGAAGTGTCACGTCGCGCACGGTGGACCTCTGAGAACCGTGGGCCGTCACCGTAATCTTGTAGGTTCCGGGCTCGAAGTTCGTGAGGGTATACTGTCCCTCCGCGCCGGTCTGCGTAGGCGAAGTGATGCCGGTGCTCTGTTCCATCGCGGCCACGTCCGCCCCCGAAACCATTGCCCCGGAGAGGTCGGTCACCGTACCGGCGATCACGGTGCGTGTGGTCTGACCCCAAACCGCGGCACAAAACGCGATCCATGAAACCAAAGCCTTTCTCATTTTTCCGCCCGGGACGCACTGGAATTCGCAAACCGGTACACGTGGACTTCATTCGGTCCAAACCAATCAGAGAAGGCGCCGCCACTCGCCGCCACTTTCCGCGGTTCCTCAAACAGCACTTGGCCCTCTCGAATCCATCGCGGCAATCCTCGAAACTGCACCTTGACGGTGCTGCCTTCGCGCTTGGCGGCGAGCAGAAAAACCGCATTGGCAGTCTCGCGAACCGTAAACTCGACATCTTTGGCGCCCTCGACCGCCACTGGCAGCCTCGCGTCAGGAACCACAAGTGCGGGATAAAGCGGGCCGCCCGGCTTGAGCTCATCCAGCACCGGCTTCAGCACGCGATCGTAGTAGGTCCAGTTCCAGCCGAGCGCGCGGTCGCGCTCGTTCAGGCACTCCTCATAACCTCCGCCGAAGTAGAGCAACCCGCGCGCGCCATTGATGATCGCTTCGTAGGACATGTACCGCTGCTCCGGAAAAGTTGGGAAGCGCAGAGTGCGTCCGGGCTTTGCCACGCCGCTCCAGCAGATCTGCAGGCACATGACAACCGGCTTGGAGTTGTGATGAATCTCGCGAATCCAGCGGGTGTAATCGCCAACCATGCTCAAAGACTTGTTCGGCATGAGCGTGTGGCGTCCGGGCGGATAGCTGACCGGATAAATGTCCAATCCTGCAATGTCACAGGCCCGATCATAACGTTCGAGGCTCTCCGCAGTGCCGCGCGGCGCCTGAATAAGCCAGACCGGATGGTTGCGGTCCATCTGATGGACGATGTCATAGAAACGCTGGCAGCGCTCGGGCAAAACCTTCCCCCACTCCGGCTCATCCGAGCCTTTCCAAATGCCGAGCCCCGGATTATCTTTGTACTTGGAAATGATGCGCCGCAGCTCACTCTCGGTAGCTGTATCTCCGGGCTTGGGCGCGTCCAGATCGCGTATGGCCACGGCGCAGAGCAAGCCAGTCTCGGCGGACCGCGCCAGCATTTTGTCGATGCGCGCTTCTCCTGCCGCGTCCCATTTCCCGGGCAGCACGTTGCAGTGATGAAACACCGTTCCATACTGCTTCAACTCGCGCCATGCATCCTCACCGGAGGGCGTCCGGCCGTCCGCAGGCGGCGCGAGCATGAAGAAGAACGGAAACACGCGTTTGCCGTTGACCACAAGGAACCGCTGGCCGTCGATCGACACGTTCGCCGCGGCCGCGGCGCTGGCTGCCAGCACGAACAGAATGCCGAAAACGGCTCGGCGGATGCGGTTAGTCATATCAGGGTGTCAATTGCTGTGGACGAACTCTTGCACATTCACCGGAATTCGCGTCAGGCGCTCCCTGCTCGGGGCTCATGTACGCCATCGTCCCTACCACCAAGCCCGCCTGTGTCGCGTCGGCGGTGAGCGTTTCCACCTCCGTGGCGGCCGGCGGCGGGTCCGGACTGTCCAGCAGCTTAGCGAGGCCGAAATCAAGCACTTTGACTTTCGAGTCTGGTGTGATTTTGATGTTCGATGGTTTCAGGTCCCGATGGATGATGCCTCTCTCGTGCGCTGCTTCCAGCGCCTCGGCGACATCGCGACAGATCGCCGGCACCTCCTTCTGCTTCAGGTCCTTCGCACTGATCCGTTCCGCAAGTGTTTTGCCCGGGACGTATTCCATTACCAGGATCCGCGACCTGTCCGCCTCCTCCAGCCCGTGGATGGTGGCGATGTTGGCGTGGTTCAACGAGGCCAGCACCCCGGCCTCCCGCTCAAATATCGCCGTGTGTTCCGTATTGCGCACCAGCGACTCGCGGAGCATTTTGATCGCTACGGAACGCCGCAGCCGGCTGTCGGTGGCCTCATAGACTACGCCCATTCCGCCGGCGCCAATCTCACGCTGGACTTTGTAGTGTCCCAGATTGCGGCCGGTCATCCCGCTCTCCGGTTTTTGCATGCAGATATTCTACGCTCGTCAGGCTTAAATGCAAGCGGGGCGGAACGTACGAACGGAATCCTCGCGCTCGCAGTCATCGCTCTGCGCAAGCTCCAGCAGCCGGCGGCAGGCCGCGCGCGCCGCGGCTGATTGCATACAGCGCAGGCCCGGACGGCGCATCATGGTCCGCGGATGCTGCGGATGCTGGTGACGCTGCGCCACGGCCGTACCCGTGATACACTGCGCCGGTGCTGCACCGCTCGCGTTCATGCTCCTCTGTCTTCCTCGCCTTCGCGCTGCTCTGGACCACGCTCCCGGCGCGGGCGCAACCGGCCGCGGTTTTTCCCGGCCGCGACTGGGACCGGATTGCGGCGCCTGAGGCGGCCGGCTACTCGCAACCGCGGCTCGAGGTGCTGCGCGCCTACGTCCGGACGCTCGACACCACAGCCGTGATGGTGGTCGCCGGCGGCAAGGTGCTGTTCGAGCACGGCGACCTCGCCCGCCTCAGCTATCTCGCGTCGGCCCGCAAAAGCGTGCTGGCGATGCTGTACGGCAACTATGTCGCCTCCGGCAAGGTCAATCTCGCGAGAAAGCTGTCGGATCTCGATATCACCGACCATGACCTCAGACCCGCCGAGCGCGAGGTTACCGTGGAGCAGTTGATCTCGGCGCGCTCCGGCGTCTACCATCCCGCTTCGAACCCGGGTGACGCCACCGAGTTCGCGCCCCCGCGCGGCTCGCAGAAAGCAGGGGCCTACTTCCTCTACAACAACTGGGATTTCAATGTCGCGGGCGCCGCCTTCGAGCGCATGACCGGCAGGAATATTTACGACGCGCTCGAATCCGATCTGGCGCGGCCCATCGGCATGCAGGACTTCGACCGCTCGCGCCAGCGCAAGAGCGGCGATCTCAAGCGCTCCCTGCACCCGGCGTATCACATGTGGCTCTCGACGCGCGATATGGCCCGGCTCGGCTACCTGATGCTGCGCGAGGGCGGCTGGTCCGGCAGGCAAGTGATCCCCCGCGACTGGGCGCGAAAGATCTCGGGCCTGGTCACTCCCCTGCGTGAGCTCAACCCGCCGCGGCAGCGCGAGGGCTCCTACGGGAACGGCCGGCTCTGGGGTTATGGCTACATGTGGTGGGTCTGGGATGCGCCCGGCAGGGAAGGCATCTTCGCCGGCGCCTACACCGCCATGGGAGCGGGCGGACAGTACATCACTGTGATTCCCTCGCGCGACCTGGTGGTGGCACACAAGATGGACTACAGTCAGTCCCCAGCGAATGGCTCGAAGCAACGCCGGCGCGGGGTATCACTGGCCGAGTATCACGCGATGCTCGCGCTGCTCGATGCGGCGTGGTGCGGCAAGTCTTGCCGGTAGGGCCGCGCGTCCCCCGGTCACCGCAATACGGCTAGCACATCAATCCCGAACGACGCGTCGAGCGACGGCAGTCCCTCGAACAGAACCATCGTGCTTGCGGGTGGCTTCGCCTTGTCAAAGAACTCCTGGCGGACCTTGCGGATGATCTCGGTCGTGGAACGGGTGAGCGGGTAGAGGTTGCTGAATGCGGTGTGCTTCAGCGACGTTCCAGCCGGCTCAAGCGCCTTCTCCAGTCGCTGGAAAGCCAGCCGGATATCATTCTCCTGCGCGCGGAACCCGAGTTGTAACCCACTGAGCGCAATCTTGCCCGGCGACAACAACGCGATCTGCGAGTATCGCCCCGCAATCGGGTTCACGAACTTGACGCGTTCGCCAACCGGCGTGGGCAACGCTGCAACCGCCTCGCATTCGGCGAAATCGGAGACCGAGCCTCGCTGGAGCTGCACGAAATTGACGACTGCCTTCGGAAAAGCAGTCTTTGCGCGCGCCCGCGCCGGCGCAACCTGATTCAATGCGCCGAGGAAACAGGTCACCCGTAGCACACCGTCCGGCGGCAGGCTCGCGTTCCGCACGGCCGTCTCCAGTGGGCCCAGCGGATTCTGTGTCGTTGCCACCTGCCCGGAGATAAACGCCAGCCCGTTGGGGTGCAGCACTTTCTTGTCCACCGCGGCCGATTCGATCACCACCTGCGCGCCCTCGAGCGGCAGCGCGCCTACCTGCACGGTGCTCACAACCGGCAGGCCCAACCGCTTGTCGCCGAATTCTTCGCTGACGATTTCTTTGACCCGGCGCAAGTCGCCCGAGCTCGCGACAAATGCCCGCAATCTCACGATGGTGTCGCCGCGCGATGCTTTGAAGATCGCCTTCAGGGCGTTGCGCGTCTGCTGCGACAGCAGCCCCTTTGGCGATAGCGGGGACACCTGGAAGACCAGCCGCTCCACGTCTGCCGTGACCACCATCGGCGGTTCTCTCGGGGCCGGCAGAACCTGCGTGGTCTCTTCTTCCCCGTTCTTCTTTTGCTTCTTGTCGGCCCCTTCCGCCGGCAAAACGAGCAGCAATGCCAGCCCGCATGCCACTGGTATGCGCATACAATTCATGACCGCGACTGATTTTACCAAGCTTGGGCGTCCGCTTCACTCAGGTAGCCGTCGTACGGCAGGCGATCGCCGCCAAGGCAACCCCCGGCGCCTCCGCGGAGTGCGGCAATCAGAGCTCTTGCCGAAGACCGATTACGGCGTCGGAAAGGGACCCGCAGATCGTCGACAGCGCTCGCCGCAGCCGCACTTCATTGAGGCTGACATCATCATGCGCTGCTTCCGCCCATTCCTCGGGTGAGAAATATCCTGATGACGTCTTGGCCCACGGTGGTTGGATCGGTGATGGCGACGGTCACCCGCTGCTTGTCTTTAACCGGCCGGGCCCTCCAGCGGCTGGAGAACGCCATCCTTATACACTGCTTGAAGTCGCTTCTCCATACGCCTTGAATCTAAACGATTTTCACCTATGAGAGTCTTCGCAGCGGCCTATCTCGGGCGCAAACAAAAGGGAAGGCAATGGCCACCATCGCTCACGCCAATGCTTGCCTCTACTAGTCCAATGTGGTATGCTTTTGGCCTACCCATTGGCATGATCGCATTACCCCAGCTCGATCAGTCATCCGGAGTGCCATTGTACCGGCAACTCTATGAGCACATTCGGGAAAACATCGAATTGGGTTTGTTTCGCAACGGCGCCAAGCTCCCCGCTACACGCGAGCTGGCCAGCCAACTTGGACTGAACCGGGCCACCATATCGGCGGCCTATACGTTACTTGAGTCCGATGGCCTGATCAAAGGTTACGTCGGCCGCGGGAGTTTCGTCACGCGTTCCCCGGAAGCGCGGGTGAGCGCGGACACGGCCGGCGATTGGATCAGCTTCGCCTCCTCGAGCCCGGCACAGGAGCTGTTTCCGCTCGCCGAGTTCCAGCAGACCTGCGCCGAGGTCACCGCCAGCGCGAAGGTGTTCCACATTCTTCAACTGGGTTCGCCCGGTGGTTATGGTCTCCTGCGGGAATACCTGCTTGCCGAAGCGCGGGCCGCCGGCGCCGCCTCGGATGGCGATGACATCCTTGTCACTAGCGGCTGCCAGCAGGCGATCGACCTGATCGCGCGCTGTCTGGCCGTGCCCGGTGAGCCGGTGGCCGTGGAAGATCCCGTCTACGTCGGCCTGAAGAACGCGTTTCTGCGCGCGGGACAGCGTATGCTCGCGGTGCCGGTCCATGCCGGCGGCATGGACTTGAACAGCCTGGAGCGGACGCTTTTGCGCGACCGGCCGCGCCTGGTGGTGGTCACCTCGAATTTCCAGAATCCGACCGGCGCCACACTGCCGCTCGATGCGCGGCGCGAGCTGGTGAGGCTGGTATCCGCGGCGGGCGCGGTGCTGGTGGAAAACGACATCTACGGTGAGCTTCGCTACCAGGGCGAGCCTCTGCCGACCTTGAAGGCGCTCGCTCCCTCCACCGTGCTGCTGCGCAGTTACTCAAAGCTGGCCTTTCCGGGATTGCGAGTCGGTTGGGTGATTGCGCCGCGCGAGATCATCGCCCGGCTGATCGAGGCCAAGCAATGGTGCGACCTGCACACCGACCAGCTCGCCCAGGCGATCATGCTGCGTTTCGCACAGTCCGGGCGCCTGGCCTCGCATCGCGACTCGGTGTGTGCGGCCGGCGCCGCGCGTCTGGCGGCCGTGCTGGCCGCGTGCGAACGGCACTTGCCGGCGGGCTCCGAGTTCACGCGGCCGCAGGGCGGCATGAACCTGTGGGTGCGGCTGCCGCGCCCGCTCGACGCCTCCGAGCTGCTGGCCGCGGTGGAACGCAGCCGCGTCAGCTACCTGCCCGGCCGGTATTTCACCGTCGAGCACGAGGATCCGGGTGCATTCCGCCTGAGTTTCGGCGGCCTCGCGCCCGCTGCCATTGAGGCCGGTCTCGAGCGCCTGGGCGCTGTTTTCGCCGAAGAGCTGGGACGGGCGCGCCGCGTCGGCCGCCTGCACGCCGCCCCGGCCATGGTCTGAGTCTTGAGTCAACGTTGAGGAGGAGAAAACATGTTTCTCGATGAGCAGTTTCGTTTGAAAGTCGGGCTGGCGGAGATGCTCAAAGGCGGCGTCATCATGGACGTGACGAACGCCGAGCAGGCGCAAATCGCCGAGAAGGCGGGCGCGGCCGCGGTCATGGCGCTGGAACGCGTCCCCGCCGACATCCGCAAAGAGGGCGGGGTCGCGCGCATGGCGCCGGTCACCAAGATCCGCGAGATCATGCGCGCGGTCAGCATCCCGGTGATGGCCAAGGCGAGAATCGGCCATTTCATGGAAGCGCGCATCCTCGAGGCGCTCGAAGTCGACTACATCGACGAGAGCGAGGTGCTCACGCCCGCCGATGAGGAGCACCACATTGAAAAGCGCTCGTACCGCGTGCCGTTCGTCTGCGGCGCGCGCAACCTGGGCGAGGCGCTGCGCCGCATCGCCGAGGGCGCGGCTATGATCCGCACCAAGGGCGAAGCGGGCTCGGGCAATATCGTCGAGGCGGTGCGCCACATCCGCACTATCGTCAAGGAGATGAAGCAGCTTACCGTGCTCGGGAAAGAGGAGCTGGTGGCCGAAGCGAAGAAGCTGCAGGCGCCCCTCGAGCTCGTCCAGAATGTGGCGGAGCACGGCAAGCTGCCCGTGCCCAACTTCTCGGCCGGGGGCATCGCCACGCCGGCGGACGCGGCGCTGGTGATGCAGCTCGGGGCCGAGGCGGTGTTCGTCGGCTCGGGCATCTTCAAGTCCTCCGATCCCGAGACCCGCGCGCGCGCCATCGTCAAGGCCGCGACTTACTACAACGATCCGGCGAAGCTGCTCGAGGCGAGCGAGGACCTGGGCATGGCCATGCCCGGCCTGGACGTCACTCGGCTGCACGAGACCGAGCTGCTGCAGACGAGAGGCTGGTAATGCCGAAGGTCGGGGTGCTGGCGCTGCAGGGGGACTTCGAGGCGCACCGGCGCGCGCTCGAGCGCGCCGGCGCCGAAGCCGTCGAGGTGCGCACGGCCGAAGAGCTGAACGGCGTCGAGGGCCTGGTCATCCCGGGCGGTGAGAGCAGCACCATGCTGAAGCTGATCGAGGAGATGAACCTACTCGAGCCGCTGCGCGAGTTCGGCCGCGAGCGCCCCATTTTCGGCACTTGCGCGGGCGCTATCCTGCTGGCTCGCGAGGTCACCAACCCGCCGCAGCCCGCGCTCGGGCTCGTCGACATCGCCGTCCAGCGCAACGCCTACGGGCGCCAGCTCGACAGCCGCATCGTGCGCCTCACGCCCGAGGCGCCGCTGCCGCCCGGCGATCTCGAAGCCGTCTTCATCCGCGCGCCGATCATTCGCCGCGTGGGCGAGGGCGCTTCCGTGCTGGCCCGATACAACGGCGATCCCGTGCTGGTGGAACATGGCCGCCACCTGGTCTCCACTTTCCACCCCGAGCTGACGGGCGACCCGCGCGTCCATCAACTGTTCCTCGATAAGATCGGGAAGTGAGCCGACGGAACGTTCTCAGCACGGCGGTTGCGCCCGTGTGCCGCCAGGGCAGGGAAGTATGAGCAAGTTCCGCCCGCGCGAGCCGGTATCGCCTGGACCGTCCGGGCCCCGCAAGCGCGTTCTGTTCGTCTGTATCGGCAACATCTGCCGCAGCCCGATGGCGGAGGCCTTCGCGCGTCACTACGGCAGCGATGTGATGGCCGCGAGCAGCGCGGGTCTGTCGCCGGCCCTCAACTGCACTCCCCAGATCCGAACCGTGATGGCGGAGAAAAACGTCGACGTAGGCAACCATCTTCCCCGCGCGCTCGACGAAGTCGACCTCGGCAACATCGACCTGATCGTCAACATGAGCGGCTTCCGCCTGCCCTCACCCGGCGTGCGGGTGATCGACTGGAAAGTCGAAGACCCGATCGGCGCGAGCGACGAGGTCTACCGCCGCGTCCGCGACGATATCGAATCAAAAGTGATCCAGCTCGTGCTGCGGCTGCGCTCGGGCAAGGACTGAGGGGCGGGTTTGAAGCACGCCTCGGGCGTGTGGGAGAATAGAACTGTTCTCACCCCCATGCGGATGTGGCGGAATTGGCAGACGCGCTAGATTCAGGTTCTAGTGAGAGCAATCTCGTGGAGGTTCAAGTCCTCTCATCCGCACCAGTCTACCCTTCGCTCCTGTTGGCGCCCGCCCGCGATAACCCCGATTCCGATTGAACTCAGCGCACGTTTCCACGCGCTTCGTTTACTGCCCCACCACGTACACCGCGCCCGACCGTGCCGGGAGATCGAGAGCCGTGGTCGAGCGCAAACGAATGTCCGGCGCACGGCCCAGGGCATCGCGGAGCAGTGTGCCGACGGGCAGCGGCAAGGCGGATGGCTCAAACTCCGCCTTCGCCGGTGTGGACGCGTTGTTGAGCGCCACGATGACGGCGTCGCGTCCCAACACCCGGGCGTACACGTACTGCTGCTCGGTCACGCCGAGATGCACCAGCCGCCCACGCCGCAACGCCGGAGTCGTCTTGCGGAAATGCGCAAGCCGGCGGACGTGATCGAACACCGCCCGCTCGCCGGGCGTGCGCTCGGCGGCGTTGAAAGCGTTGCGCGGGTCGGTGAGCCATCCGCCGGGGAAGTCGCGGCGGTTGTCAGGGTCCGCGGCCCCCGGCAGGCCGATCTCATCGCCGTAGTAGAGCAGCGGAATGCCGCGCGTTGTCAGCAGAAACGTGAATGCCAGCTCGAGGCCTTCGATGGCCGCCCCGGGCTCATTCAGGAACCGCGGCACGTCGTGCAAACCGAGGAACGTGACCAGCATCGAGGGATTGACATACAGGTGATCGCTCGCGAGGAACTCCACGACCTCGCGGAGCGGCTTGCCTTGAGCGACTGCGCGACGCAAAGGGAAGTAGAGCGGAAAATCGAACAACAATGGGATGCCCGAGTCGACGCCGTCGAAGCGGCGGCGGCCGCCCTGAAAAAACGAGAC
>JACOTZ010000329.1 GCA_016178155.1 Acidobacteriota bacterium | reverse complement strand
GTGGACGCTGCTCACCGCCATGCTCCCGCTGGTGTTCTCCATCAGCGTGGGCGCGCCCTCGGCCATTCCGTTCGACGAGCAGCAGGAGCTCGAGCTGCTCATGACGCTCGGCCAGTCACTGGTCGGGCTGATGTTCCTGGTCAACATGGAACTCACGGCCTGGGAGGCTTCCGCGCTGTTCGCGCTGTGGTTCGTGCAGTTCGCCTTCTCGCCGGTTCCGAGGGACGTTGGCTTACTGGGGTTCGTCGCCACGCACATCCATGAATGGGTGACCTGGCTCTACCTGATCTGGGCCGCCATCGAACTCGTGCGTATATTCCTGGGCCAGCGGCAGCCGTTGGCGTTCAAGCTCTTCGCCGAAGTCTGGCGCACCCGGGTCCGGCCCGCCGCGCCGGTATCCTGAGCTGCTCGCCGAATCGCGCATATTGCAGCCGTCAGCGAGCCCGATATCCCGTTGTGCGGATGCAGCCGACGTGGCCGGCGCCGCGATTTCCTCAGAAGAACTGAAGCGTGTAGCCGAAACGCACGCCGCGGCCGATCTCCGGGGCGAACTCCTTGATGAACGAGAGGTGATTACGGTAGAGCCTGTCCCCCACATTAAAAAGCTCCGCGGAGAACAGGTGGACCGTGTGCACGCGCGCGATCATGTACGAACCGAGCAGATTCACGGCCGCATACCCGGGCGTCCGGGTCTCGGTGGGAAAGATTTTGTTTTGTGCATAGGCCAGGACCAACTCGGGCTGGACGCTAAAGCCTTTATAGCGCCCATCAATGCCGATTCGCCCTCTGGCGGGAGGAATGCGAGGCAGGAAGGTATGCGAGGACGTGAGCCGGGCGTTCACCGTGTCGGCTCCGAGTTTGAGCCAGAGGTTCGGATGCAGTCCCACGTCGAGGCGGGCCTCGCCACCAATGAAACGGCTATTGTGCTGCAGGTACTCGGCTTCGATCAGGTCTTCTTCGATCTCGCCCGTCGGCGCCAGGTAAACGAAATTATTTATGTGGTAGTAGAAGAAGTTCAGCTCACCGCGCAGGCGCGCAGACTGGTGGCGCAGCGAAATATCGATGCCGTCATTCTTCTCGCTGTTTAAATTCGGATTGCCGATCTCGAAAGTCAGATTTCCAGGATGAGGTCCATTGTTATAAAGCTCCTCGAGGGATGGAGCGCGGTAAGAGTGCGAATAGTTCACCACAAACGCTCCGTTGCTGCCAACCCGCTGGCTGAGTCCGATGGCGCCGGAGAAACCATTGAAGGAACGGCTGCGCAACCCAATGGGATTGTATCCGTTATGCTCGATCCGGCCGCCGAACTGGAATCGCGTCGTTTTGAAATCGAAATTTTCCAGGGCGAACACTGAGAACGTGTTCTGTATGGTGGGCGGCGCCAGGGCCTCTTCTCCAACGGTTTTGAAATCACGATGCACTCCCGAAAACCCAAAGCTGCCGCCCCACCGGCCGTGCTTCCTTTGGTCGAACACGGTACGATAGACAAACTGCTTGTTGAAAAAAGCTGTTTCGGTTTCGCCTTCCACCATCTCCTGGTGGGTGTAGTCGGAGTAACTCGTGCCAACCTGCATGGCATCGATCGCACCCAGGTTTTTCAAGCCTCCATTAACGGCATACCCGTGCTTCCGGGGGGAGAGTTCGGCGACTTCCGGCTCTTCCTGCGCGGGGTTTACGGGAATGCCGTAGCGCGAATCCGTAAAGGAGTAGTTGAAGCTCAGGAACCCTTTCTCCCCATAGCGGCCAAGACCGGCGTCTGTCTGCGCCAGCCGGGTTTGCGAGTTCAGGACTTTCCCAATCGGCGTGTGATACTCGCTGGTGCGCTGGCCTCCTCCCGATGCCCAAAATTCCCAACGTTTGGTTCCAAATTCAAATCCACCGCTGGCGCCTCCGCGACCATTATTCGATCCGCCGACTCCGGTCAGATACCCGCTGATGCCCTCGTGAGTATGCTCGCGAAAACCCTGGTGGCGCGAAACCGCATTGACCACGCCGCCGATAGCGCTTGAGCCATAGAGCAGCGTCGCGGGCCCGCGTACCACTTCGATTCTTTCCAGCTTGTTGACCTCAATGGGCTCGCCGTGGTCGCCGGAAGCGTAGGAGAGGGTTCCGGTCCGGATTCCGTCCTCCATGATCATCACCCGATCGCCGTCGAATCCGCGCACGACGGGCCTGGTGTTCCCCGGTCCGAAGCTACGCTTGGCAACTCCCGGCTCATCTTCCAGAACCTCGCCGAGCGAAGGCGCACTCTTCAGTTGAAGTTCGGTCTGGTTCAGCGTCGCTACGGATTGAATCGCGGTCACGGTTTCTTCCTCCCGGCCGGATGCCGTCACGGTCACACTTTCGTGTACCGCCGCCAACCGAAGGACGACATCGAGGGTCTGGGTGCCGCCCGCCGCAACCTGCACACGCTGGGATTCGCTCGAGAGTCCGCGCGCAATCACCGCAATGCTGTATGAGCCGGGAGGAATATCGCGAAACTCGTACCTGCCCTCTTCATCGGAATCGACGTGCCGTCCGAGCGGAGACAGAACGATTCGAGCCGCGTGCATCGGCTGCCCGGTGGCTTCGAGTGTGACGGTACCGTTGATCGTGCCGCCTGTTTGCGCCGAACTCCGGCCGGCGACTGCCAGACAAAGCGCACTCAGACCCACAGCCACACGAAGTGCCTTCATGCCGTCAATCATAGGAACACGAATCGAGCGCCCCTAAAGAAATCTCGTCTGCGGGCAGAGCCAAGCCATGAGCGGGCGCGATTCGGCGGTAAGCGGTCCCTGGCGATCTTACCAGCTCAGAATCTGGCGGACATTGCGGGCCATTCGTTTGCTGACCACGAACTCCTGTTTGTTCTTGAGCGTGATCAGCCAGCGGTTGCTGCTCAAGGCGGCAAGTTTCCGGACGTGATCGATGTTCACCAGCGCGCTGCGATGAACCCGGCGGAAACTGCCGCCTTCGAGCTTCTGCTGGATTTTGCGAAGACTCTGCGTGGCCAGATAGCGCTGCCCGCCGGTAATGATCCAGACCATCTCGCCTTCAGCTTTAAAGGCCAGCACCTCACTGGCGTCGAGCAGGAAATATTCCTCGCCGAGCCGGCCCACCACCTTACGCGGAGGCGCCGGCCTGGCGGCGGCGCTCCCGATTTCCTGGAGACGCGCAAGATTCTCCGCGGTGGCCGCTTTGCTGGCCAGCAACAGACGGGCACGCTCCAGCGCCTTCACGAGCCGGGACTGTCCCACGGGTTTCAGGAGATAGTCGATGGCGCCTTCGTCCAGAGCGCGAATCGCATACTGATCAAACGCGGTCACGATGATGATGACCGGGAGGTGGGCGCCTCCGCGAAGCTGCCGGATCACTTCGAATCCGCCCATTTCGGGCATCTGCAGGTCGAGAAACACCAGATGCGGCCGCGCGGACGCGATTTCCTCCAGAGCCGCCACGCCGGTGCCGGCCTCGCCGATCACTTCCACCTCCGGCTGCAATTCGAGCTCTTCCCGGAGGACGCGGCGGGCGATCGGCTCGTCATCCACGATCAGAACTCTCATCGATGCCGCCATCCGCGCACCAATACAGCAGGGACGGGCGCGCTGCGCGCGGGCATGTTCCCGAACGGCCTCCCCGCGCCAACGAGCGGGCCGCCGGCGGTCAAGCGGACAGTTCCCGGCAAATTTCGCGGAACGCGTGATTCGCACCTATCCAGAAAGCCACGGTGGTTCCTCGCTCGCTGGAGGCAATCTGCAAGTCGGCCGACTCGCCATAGCAGAGTTTCAGCCGCTGCCGCACGTTATCGAGACCGATGCCCGCACCCGCGCTCTTTCGACCCAGCGGGGCGAAACCGCACCCGTCGTCGCTCACCTCGATCAGAACGCCGCTCTCGACGACCCGGGCATGCAGTTGTACCGTCCCGGTTCCGGAGCGCGCAGCCACGCCATGCTTTACCGCATTCTCCACCAGCGGCTGCACCGACAGGATCGGAATCATGGCTTGCCCGGCCGCCGGCTCCACGACGATATCCGTATGCAGCCTGTCGCCGAGGCGGAGCTTCTCCACCTGCAGGTAGGCGCGAACAATCTCGAGTTCCTCCGACAAAGGAATAAACGTGCGGTCGGATTGCAGAAAATAGCGGAAGATCTCAGCGAGATCCATGACCAGCCCGCGGGCTTCGGCGGCGCTTCGCGGTATGGTTCCGTACAGCGTATTGAGCGAATTAAACAAGAAATGCGGATTGATCTGCGACTGCAACGCCCGCAGCTCCGCCTGCGAGGCAAGGCGCTGCATTTCGGAGCTTCGCAGGCGCTCCACCTGCTCCACAACGACGGCCGCGAGGCGGCTCAGCTCCTGTAAATCCTCGCTGAGGTAGCGCTTGCCTCCTTCCCGCCGGCCGAGGAGGATACAGGCGCCGTCGCCTTTCAGGAATCGTGCCGGAATCAGAGCTTCGACCCAAGGGTGAGCGAATCCGAAGCGATCTTTCTGATGATTCGAATCGGCGAGAACGATGGGCTCACTGGCGAGCTCTTTTTCATTCCACGCCTTGATCAAGCGAACCTCATGACGGCCCGCCTGGACGAAGGCCGCGAGAGTCGCCGCGGAGAGTTCGAGAAACTCTCGCTCGCTCTTGCCGGTGTTGCCCGCGTTCCGGATGGCCTGCACGGCCGGACCGGGATCCTGACGGCGAAACACGACCCGGGTCAGCAGCACCTGCAGCTTGCCACGGACGATCACCACCAGCACGATCAAAAGACCGGCGGTGACCAGCAGCATGCCCTGCACGAAGGGATTTTGGCCTGCATGCTCGAGAAGCCGAAAGCGCGAGTCCAGGCCAACGGCAAGGGCGATAAAGCCGGCCGCCACGACGCTGTTGGCCAGAAACCGCATGAAGGCGTCGAGCAGCAGAAAGCGGTAATCCTGCAAGAGCACGTACAGCGCCAGAGGAATTCCGGCGTGGTGAAACGCAATCTCACCCGACCAGGCCGAGCGCGCGTATTGCGGATTGAAGTGGGCGAAGGAAATCGCGAACAGAAACAAGGACATGCTCACCGGGATACGCGACCGGTCCAGGCGCGTGCCCGCCGGCCGCCTGACGGTGATCATCGCGATCAGCGTGAGGCAGCCAAACCCGGCAATGATCAACCACAATGCCAACTGATGGAAGCGCATGTCGGGACTGAGCAACTCAACGAGGTGCAGCACCGCGGCACAGGCGCTCAAAATCCAGCCTGCCAGGCAAATGAGGCGCCCTTGACCATTGAGCGAAAGCTCGAGCAGCGCTGCGGGGATCAGACTGAGGACCGCGAAGCTGGCAGAGGGCACAAAATCGGAAGCGGGGAGCAGACCGCTGGTCGCAGCCAGGACGACGAGCGATCCGGCATTCCACAGCAATGCCAGACTCGCGGTGATGGGCAGGAGATTGCTCGGTCCGCTCTCGCCCCTGCGCTTGTCATGCAGAACGAGAACGAGCAGCCCGGCGAACAGGAGGAAACCGATCGCGTGGCCTACCGAATTGACCAGCAGCGGCTCATGAACATCGAGAGATTGGAACATCGGCGGCCTCTCTGCTATTTGAGCAGGCTCCCTGATTGTCCCATGACGAGATCCGCCGTTTTCCAGGCATGCGGGTCGCGATGCGGTTCGCGTTCTCCCCGTCTGGATTGCCAGCTACAACCGCGCCCGGCGGCGCGGAATTGGCTTCGGGTCCGCAACCCGGCGCGGCCCGGACTCTCGGGCGCCTGCTACCCTGGAGGAAGAATAACTAAATGAAGTCTCGAATTCGCTCCACCACGGTTCTGTGCGTGCGCCGGAACGGGAAGGTGGTAATGGCCGGTGACGGCCAGGTGACTCTCGGGCAGGAAGTCGTGAAGGGTACCGCCCGCAAACTCCGCCGCCTTTACAAGGACAGGATTATCGCGGGCTTCGCCGGGTCCACGGCCGATGCATTCGCCCTATTTGCCCGCTTCGAAGCCAAGCTGGAGCAGCACAACGGCAATCTGGCGCGCTCCGTGGTGGAGCTCGCGAAGGACTGGCGCACCGATAAGGCGCTGCGGCACCTCGATGCGATGCTGATCGTCGCCGACACGCAAAGCATTTACATGGTGAGCGGGCATGGCGACGTGATCGAGCCTGACGAGGCCGTTGCCGCCATCGGCTCGGGCGGGCCTTTTGCCAAAGCCGCCGCCGTGGCGTTGATCGATAACACCAGTCTCGGCGCGCGCGAGATCGTGGAAAAGTCCATGCAAATCGCGGGTGAAATCTGCATCTACACGAACGAGAAGGTCTCGTTCGAAGAACTCGGCTAGATTCCAGCCATGGTCATATACCTCCCCAGCCAGTCCATCGAAGCAGCGCCGCTGCTCGACGAGCTCACGCCGCGCGAGATCGTGCGGGAGCTCGACAAGTACGTCGTCGGCCAGCACGACGCCAAGCGCGCCGTCTCCATCGCCCTGCGCAACCGCATTCGCCGCCAGAAGCTCGATCCCGAGATGGCCGAGGAGGTGATGCCGAAGAACATCCTCATGATCGGGCCTACGGGCGTGGGCAAGACGGAAATCGCGCGCCGCCTGGCCAAGCTCGCCAATTCCCCCTTTCTCAAGGTGGAAGCGAGCAAATTCACCGAAGTCGGCTATGTGGGCCGCGACGTCGAGGCGATGATCCGGGACCTGGTGGACATCGCGATCGACATGGTGCGCGAGGAGCGGCTCGACGAGGTCGCCGACCGGGCCGAACGCAATGCCGAGGAGCGTCTTCTCGACCTGCTGATGCCGCCGCAGACCGAGCCGAGCGAGACCGCCGAGCGCACGCGCGAAAAGCTTCGCGAGAAGCTTCGGGCCGGCCGTCTGGATGAACGGATCGTCGAGATTGACGTGAAAGAGCGGGGACCCACGTTCGAGATCAGCACCGCCCAGGGGATCGAGGAGATGGACATCAATCTCAAGGAGATTCTGCCCAACCTCTTTGGCCAGCGCACGCGGCGGCGCAAGATGCGCGTGAGCGAGGCCTTCGAATACCTGGTCCAGGAAGAGGAGCAGAAGCTGATCGACATGGACCAGGTCACGCGCCATGCGCTCGAGCGCGTGGAGCGCAACGGGATCATTTTTCTCGACGAGGTGGACAAGATCGCCGGCCGCGAAGCGGGCCACGGTCCCGACGTCAGCCGCGAGGGCGTGCAGCGCGACATTCTGCCGATTGTCGAGGGCACGACGGTAAACACGCGCCACGGCTTCGTCCGCACCGACCACATTCTGTTTATCGCGGCGGGCGCCTTCCACGTCTCGAAGCCGAGCGACCTCATTCCCGAGCTGCAGGGCCGCTTCCCCATCCGGGTCGAGCTGAAATCGCTCACCGAGGAGGATTTCATCCGTATCCTCCAGGAGCCCAAGAACGCGCTGATCAAGCAATACACGGCGCTGCTCGAAACCGAGGGCATCAAGCTGCAGTTCACCGAGGACGCGATCGAGGAGATCGCGCGCATGGCGACGCGGGTCAACGAGACCGCCGAAAATATCGGGGCGCGCCGCCTCCATACCATCATGGAGAAACTGCTGGAAGAGGTTTCCTTCCAGGGCCCCGACCTGAAGAAGAAAACCGTCAAGGTGGATGCCGCCTACGTGCGCGGGCAACTGTCGGACATCATCAAGGACCAGGATCTCAGCCGCTACATCCTATGAGGCCGCGCCGTGCCCGCATTTCCCGCCGCGGCCATGGCGAGGCGTGGTCGAACAGCCGCGCAAGCAACAGGCTCCCGGGAGTCCGCGCGGAAGCGTACCCGCTGAATCCTCAGGCTGGGTCGGCGGAGGGCAAAGCGATCCTTGCGGCCGCTCAGCGAGTGGCGGCCGAGTGCTGGTGAGAAAGGCGTGTAAGGGCGGGTTTCAGCCTGCGCCGCCGCGGCCCGGCGCCGTCAGGTTGACCGTGCGGAGCCGCACAGGACTTCCAGCCGCGCTGACACTGCTCTGCGCCGCGTGCGGCTACGTCGGCGATCCTCTGCCGCCGGCGCTGAACATTCCCGAACGCATCACCGACCTGCGGGCCTTCCAGCGCGGCGACCGGCTGGTGATCGAGCTCACGCTGCCGGCTCTCACGGCTGAAGGACTCGGGATCGAGGAACTCGGTGCGACCGAGCTGCGCGTCGCTGAAGAGGCGATCGAAGTGCCGAACCGCAAGCCCGGGCCGGTGCGGGTCGAGACTGGGGCGGGGCGTTGGATGGGTGAGGAGGTGGCGATCCGCGCCCGTGCGGTCAGCGGCCGCGGGCGGCCGGGCGTCTGGTCGGACACCGTGACGCTGAAGGTGATCCCTCCGCTGGCGGCGCCCGTGGGACTGCAAGCGACTCCGCATCCCAAGGGGGTGCGCCTGGCCTGGTCGGCGCCGGCGCGGCTAGGCGTCAGGTTTCATGTTTACCGCCGCGCGCCGGCGGACAAGGAACGCGTTCTGATCGCCCCCGCCGATCAGCCGGAGTTCATCGACAGCGAGACCCGGTACGACATCGAATATCAATACTGGGCGGAGACCGCGCTCGACAGCGCTCGCAGCGAGCTCAGCGCTCCGGCGAGTATCACCCCGAGAGACGTGTTCGCGCCCGAAGTTCCGCGGAGTGTGCGGGCCATTGCGGGGCTGAACAGCATCGAGCTGACCTGGGAGCCGAACCTCGAGGCGGATTTCAAAAGCTACCGCGTTTATCGTGCCGCACCCGGTGCGAAGATGACACAGCTTGCGGAGGCCGATACGCCCGTCTTCAGCGACCGCACCGTGGAGAGCGGGAAAGCGTACCACTACGCGGTCAGCTCGGTGGATCAGAAAGGTAACGAAAGCCGGCTGGCGGAGGCTGTGGATATCACCGCGCCTTGAGCCGCATTCCCGGCGGAGTTCGTTTGCGCGTACTTACGTTTATTGGCCTGGAAAAACAGGGCGGTCCCAGCAATTCCGCAACCACTGATCATTGAGTGCGGAAACATTTGATTCGAGGCATATTCCGGCGTAGCTGCCGGCGATAGGCAAATTCGCATTGCACTTGGGGCTTGCATCGGCACCTTTTTCTTGTATATAGTAATAGT
>JACOTZ010000328.1 GCA_016178155.1 Acidobacteriota bacterium | reverse complement strand
GGCGACGACGACCGGGGCCGTGACCGCGTATCGCGACTACTTCCCGTTCGGGGAGGAGATTCCGGGGACGGGCACGTACGGGTTACGGAATCTGGTGAGCGGGTATGCGGCGGGGCTGGATGGGCTGACGGTGAAGTTTACCGGCAAGGAGAGGGATGTGGAAACGGGGCTGGATTATTTCGGGGCGAGGTACTTCTCGGGCGCGCAGGGTAGGTTTACGAGCCCGGATGCTCCATTCGCGGACAACATCCGGAAGATCCGCAGAGTTGGAACCTCTACGCTTACACGCGGAACAACCCGCTCCGCTACGTTGATGTTAACGGTGATGCCGTTATGGATGCGGGGCTCGTAAGGCTCGGCTCAGCTTCGTTCAAGGTCTACAAAAAGCAAGCCAACTTTGATGCCGCAGCCGCACTCATGACGTTCTGGCCCATACAGCACACTCCGCTCAATCAGTTTCGGAACAATCAGTCGCCCATCTGGTACCCCACGCAGGTCAGCTGGGAAGACAACCAACTCGGTGGCTGCACTTTAGGCTGTGCCACTGCTTTTACGGAACAGGCTGTCGGCATCACTCTAAACCTCTCATTCAATTACGACAAGAACGACAAGCTTACGGGTGCAGCCATCTCGTGGGCGCCTGATCCATCAGCTTCGTTTATCGGACCAAATCCACCGGCGACCGCTACGACTCTCAGCATGATGCCTGGGGGTTTGACTCCAATGCCCCAGGCAATGCGCGTGGATGTGAATTCGAGCGCTCTGAGAAACTTATCACCGCAGCAACTGCAGGCTCTTGCGACAGCGGCTGGCAACGTTCCGGTAGCCGCTGTTAGGCAGGCCCTGACACAAGCGATTTCACGGGAACAAAAGCGCCGAGCAGACGAGCAGAAGAAAAAGAAACCGTGTCAATCGGGGGAGAGTGACTGTTCGTCCTCGAATTAGCGATGAACAGCGCTGTACTGAAGCGGGCGCTCGCCGCCATCTCAGTCATCGTCATTACTGCCGGTTATGGTTTCTACCGATACCGAGAGCGACGATTGGATCGCCTCTACGCGGAGGCTGCTGGCGTCCCCCCGGCGTCTCATGGCTCGAAGGAAGCCCAGGCTGCCGTGAGAGAACTTGGGAAGCACCACGGTGCCAAGAGTACACGGATGCTTCTGAGCATCGCCCTGGGCCAGACTTCCTTCACCTGGCCGGATGTCCAACGTGAGGCGATCAACGCCTTGGCGGCGCGGAATGATCCGAGCATCTCTACGGCTCTTGCACACGCGCTGCAGCCGCATCAGCCATTGCCGACGCGGCAAGCGGCAGCAGAAGCGCTGCGAACGCTTCCCTGCACGGCAGAGTGTATCGGGGCGGTTCTTCATTACCTTGAACGCGTGTGGCAAGGCGAACCAAATTACGAAGATCGGACGAGCTTCTCTACAGGCTTAAACGAAGATGTGCGGGCCGGGGTGGCGAAGCAGCAGGACGTTCTGTATCAGACGCTCTTCGCAGTGCTGAAACGCGAGGATAGGCTAACTCTCGGCACGCTGGTTCAGGTTTATGGGCTCGGAACAGATGCGGCCTCCAGGTTTAGCCTGGCATTGGTGATCCGCATGGGATTCCGTCAGGCATGTCCAGCGATTCTGCAATCCGAGCAACTTGTAAAGCAGAGTTCGGCTGAGTCCTTTCGAGCCCCGCGGGAGGAAATCGAAAAGGCATTGCGCTCGTTAGAATGTCGATGAGGCTTCCGAAACATGCCGGCCGCTGGTTCGCCTTGCTGCTGATCGCCCTGATCTTGCCGGTATTCATCCGTCATCCCGTGGAGGTTGTCTGGGTGATTGCTGCAGGGCTCTTCTTGATAACAGCATGGCATCTGATTTTCGGTTCGCCACGGAGCCCCACGAAGAGGGGTAAAGATCGCACATTCCGGAATCCCCCGTGGACGTAATCGGTTCCCGTATGGGAACCACAGTAGAATCAGCACTCCCGCGAGAAAGCGCCGCCGAGAAGCAGGGCGGCGGCGCTACGCTATTATAGCCGCCAGTGACCGCACGGAGAATCAGCGAGTTACCCAGCAGCATCCAGAAACCAGCGAGGAAAAGACGATGCTTCGCATCGGCTAATAGCGTGACACGTCACCCCGGCTCGGGTTGGCGTATGCGAACGCGGCGTTACCATATGCGAACGTCTTTGCTGCCAGTAGCTTAAGCAGTTTTTCCCGCCTTTGCAGCCGCCGTGCCCGTTCGCAAATGGGAACGTGTTGATTCTGTGGGATGGGGAGAGTTTTGCGAGGTTCTCAAAATCGGTGTAGCATCCCAATAAGCCCACCTGCTGGCGAGAGAAGTGGAGCAGGAAAGTACCCGGCGTCGATCGGCAGAGAGACGGCCGGACAGACCAGGCAGTCCCGCGCGGGGCCGCGGGCATTATTGCGAGTGTCAAACGGGAGGAAATGTGGATTCTGATCGCTGCCTCTGCGCTTGTAGTGTTCCTCTGTTTCAACTGGCCATCTACGATTACGATTGACGGTGACGGAATTCGCCGCCAGCTATGGTGGAGACCGACGCTAATCGTTCCATGGTCAGAGGTGAGTGCGATAGAAAGGCATAAGGGAGGCGAGTTCCAGGTATTCGGGAGCGGTGGAGACAGCATCGCTTTTAGTCGATACCACGTCGATCCGAATCTCTTCGAGGCCGAAGTGGTGAGGCGGTCAAACCTCAAAGGGACGACTGATGCGTCAGCGCCCCCCTCCCTCCATCGGTGATCCGATGTTCACCGGCAAGGAGCGGGATGCGGACACGGGCCTCGATTGCGCAGCGGCTCTTCCGCCTCATCGTAGCGCCTGAAAATGCCGGCCGCTCACCTGTATAGCCAACGAGCCGGCGCTTTCGGCGTGCTCTAGTTACTTTCCGGGATCCACCGCTACCTGACCGCAACGCAGCGGTGGTTTGCGCCGGAAAGCGGTAAAGACTTCAGGAGCTCTCATGAACAGAGTCATATTGCCATGCCTCGCCGTTTCGCTCTTCATTTCGGCGGCGCTCGCTCAGGACCCGCGCGGCGGTATCGCCGGAGCGGTGGTCGACGCCTCGAATGCCGTCGTGCCGGGCGTGAAGATCCGTGCCACACACATGGAGACCGGCGTCTCCGCCACAGGTGTTTCCAACCAGGCCGGCGCCTATACGCTGCCGTACCTCATGCCCGGCTTCTACAGCCTCACGGCGGAACAGACCGGGTTCAAGACGTTCGTGCGCGACCGCGTCGAGGTCCGCGTCGGTGAGACCGTGGAGCTTCCCATCCGCATGGAGGTCGGCGAGGTCGCTGAGCGCGTCCATGTCACCGCGGAAACGCCCGTGCTCGAAACCACCAGTTCCTCGCTCGGCCAGGTCATCGACCAGCGGCGTATTTCCGAGCTGCCGCAGCGCGGCGCCAATCCGCTCGAGCTGGCGCTGCTCACGCCCGGCGTCGTCAACGCCACCAACCTTCGCCTGCGCAAGGCCATGGCCCCGGAGGCGACCTCGCAGGTCGCCGCCGATGGAGCCGGCCAGTACAACAACGAGTTTCAGATCGACGGCATCACCAACATGTCCGCCGACCGCGGCCGCGGCTATGCCCGCGTCGCCTTCAGCCCGCCTGCCTCCGCCGTCCGCGAATTCAAGATGCAGACCACGGCCTACGACGCTGCGATTGGCCACACCCCGGGCGCAGTTCTCAACGTCAGCACCGCCAGCGGCGCCAACGATTTCCACGGCGAAGCGCATTACTGGCTGCGCCACAGCGCGCTCGACGCCCCCAATTTCTTCAACAACAAGAACCGCACCACTCCCGGTGTCTACCAGGACAACCGCTACGGCGGCTCTGTGGGCGGCCCGGTGGTGATTCCCGGACTTTACAACGGGAAGAATCGAACGTTCTGGTTCTATGTGTACGACGGGAACAAGTTCGGCGTCCCCGTGCAATTCACGGGAACCGTGCCGTCGGCCGAGCAGCGCATCGGCGACTTCTCGGCTCTGCTGCGGCGCGGCTCCAATTACCAGATCTACGACCCCGCCACCACTCGTCCGGCGCCCGGCGGCCGCTTCTCACGCGAACTGTTCCCGAACAATGTCATCCCCAGGAGCCGTCTCGATCCCGTGGGCGTGAACCTGACAAATCTCTATCCTCTGCCCACCTTCAGCGGCACCGCCGACGGGCGCAACAACTTCTTCTTCTCCTATAAGGCGCTGCAGGATTACTACGTGCATCTGCTCCGGCTCGACCATGCGTTCAGCGAGAACCACCGCGCCTTCCTGCGCCTGCACTACGACTTCTGGAAAGAGAAGAAGAACAACGATTTCGGCAACTGGATCAACGGCATTCGCCAGAACCGGCCCAACCGCGGCGTCGCCGTGGACGACGTGATTGTCCTGAATCCGAACACGGTCCTGAACCTGCGCTACGGCTTCACGAGCACGAAATGGTGGCAGTTCCGCGTCACCCGCGGCTATCCGCTCGGCTCGCTCGGCTTTTCGCCGCAGTTGCTGAGCCTGCTGAATCCGGAGGAGGCGCCGATCCCGCGCATCACTCCGAGTGGCTACACCGTCATTTCCCGCTGGGAAAACCCCGGCGACGGCGTGAATTCCAGCCTGACGCACAGCGCCACCGCCAATGTCACGCGGCTGCAGGGGCGGCACAATCTCCGCTTCGGAACCGAGCTCCGGGTATATCGCAGCTTTAACAACCGCCGTCCGGTCGGGGTTGCGCCGGACTTCGAGTTCGGGACTACCTACACGCGCGGGCCGCTCGACAATTCGCCGTCGGCGCCGATCGGCCAGGGCCTCGCCTCGATGCTGCTGGGCATTCCCGACGGTGAAATGGAGATCACCGCGAGCTCGGCCCTGCAGGACCGCTACTGGGGCATCTACATCCACGACGATCTGAAGCTGACTTCGAAACTCAGCCTGAACCTGGGGCTGCGCTATGAGCTCGAGCTGCCTTTTACCGAACGCTACGATCGGCTCGTCTCCGGCTTCGACGCGAGCACGTCGAATCCCATCGAAGCCGCGGCCCGTGCCAATTACGCCCGTGCTCCCATTCCCGAGCTGCCCGTGGAGGCATTCCGGGTACGCGGCGGCCTGACCTG
This sequence comes from Acidobacteriota bacterium, assembly GCA_016178155.1. Classification (GTDB taxonomy): domain Bacteria; phylum Acidobacteriota; class Terriglobia; order Bryobacterales; family Bryobacteraceae; genus JACOTZ01. The sequence goes on along the minus strand of JACOTZ010000328.1, from coordinate 6,173 downwards.
GGTCGGGCAGAACGGCGGACGCAGCCCGTACGCCGGCGAGAAGAACAACATCCTGCCGCGCTTCGGCTTCGCCTATCAACTCGGCCCGTCGACGGTCCTGCGCGGCGGCTATGGGCTGTTCTTCGACACCATCGGGATCAACAAGACGCTGCCGATTCAGACCGGCTACACGCAAAGCACGCCGATTCAGGCATCGCTTGACAGCGGCCAGACCTACATCGCGAACATCGCCAATCCCTTCCCCCATGGCCTGATTCAGCCGCAAGGCCCGGCTGGCGGTCTTCGCACCAACCTCGGGCAGGGACTCGAGTTCTACTTGCGCGACATGAAGCACTCGTATTCCCAGCGCTGGTCGTTCGGCGTCCAGCACACGCTACCGGCGCAGTTCCTGGTCGAGACCTCCTACGTGGGCAATCGCGGCACCCGGATCGGCGTGGATCGCAACATCAACGCCACGCCCGCCCAGTACCAAAGCACCCAACCAACCCGCGACCAGCCGGTGATCGACTTTCTCAGCCAGCGGTTCTCCAACCCGTTCCGCGGACTGGATCCCATCTACGGGTCGCAAATCCCGCGCTCCAGCCTGCTGCGGCCGTACCCGCAGTTCGGCAACATCATCGTCGAGGAGCCGATCGGGTACTCCTGGTATCACTCGCTGCAGGTGCGTTCCGAGAAACGCTTCTCGCACGGCTATACGTTCCAGTTGGCCTACACCTGGTCCAAGCTGATGGAGGCGACAAGCTTCCTCAATGCGACCGATCCTCTTCCTTACGAGAGCATCGGCGCGCTGGACCGGCCGCACCGGCTGGCCGCCAGCGGCATCTGGGAGGTCCCGATCGGCCGCGGCCGCAGATTCGGCAGCGCCATGCCCGCCGCGCTGCACAAGGTCATCGGCGACTGGCAGATCGGCGCGGTCGTCACCCGGCAATCCGGCGCTCCGCTGGGCTTCGGTAACGCGATCTTCACGGGCGACATCAAGGACATCGCGCTGCCCACGGATCAGCGCACCGCCGATCGCTGGTTCAACACCAATGCCGGCTTCAACCGGAACTCGTCCCAACAGTTGGGCTCGAACCTTCGCGCTTTCCCGCTCCGCTTCAGCGGAGTCCGCTCCGACGGCCAGTCGAGCTGGGATTTCTCGATCGTGAAGAACATCCCGGTGACGGAAACCGTGCGCGCCCAGTTCCGGGCCGACGCTTACAACGCCTGGAACCAGACCAATTTCAACAACCCGAACACCACGCCGACCAACTCCTCGTTCGGCCGCATCACCAGCACCGCCGGGGATGCCCGCAACTGGCAGTTGTCGCTGAAGCTGATGTTCTGACGGCGTATTGCGACATTCCGGGCGATGATTCCACCCGATCTCACCCGCCAGATGCAGGAGGACTGGAACGCCCGCGCCCGGGAGGATGCGGGCTTCTACGTCGCCTTCGGCCGCCGCGACCAGGATGCCGAAGAGTTCTTCGAGACCGCGCGCGAAGTGGTGCGCGGTCTCGAGTGGGAGATGCGCCGGCTGGCGCCCGGCAATCAGGGCGCCCGCCGCGCGCTTGAAATCGGCTGCGGCCCGGGGCGCCTGCTGCGTCCGCTGAGCCGCCGCTTCGGCGAGATCCACGGCGTAGATGTCTCGGACGAAATGATCGCCCGCGCTCGCGCCAACCTGGCCGGCGTCCCGCACGCCCACGTGCACCACTCGAGCGGCGCCGACCTCGCGCAATTCGCCGATGACTCGTTTGATTTCGTGTATTCCTACGCGGTGTTCCAGCACATCCCAAGCCGGGAGGTGGTCTTCAACTACCTGCGCGAAGCGCGCCGGGTGCTCAAGCCCGGCGGAGTCCTGCGCTGCCAGATCAACGGCCTGCCCGAGACCGCGGCCCGCTACGATACCTGGAGCGGCGTCCGCATCCCCGCCGGTGACATCGCCGGCTTCGCCCGCCAGAGCGATCTGCAGCTCCTCGCTCTCGAAGGCCGCCACACGCAGTACATGTGGACCACCATGCGGAAGCCGGCGGCGCCGGTTCCGCAGCGGGGCGCCGCGCGCATCCGCCGCATCACCAACGCCCACAGCTCGGAGCCGGTGGCGCCGCCGCGCGGCCGATTCGCGTCGATCACACTCTGGATCGAAAACCTGCCTGACGGCGCCGAGCTCAACGGGTTGCGCATCACGATTGGCGGTCTGGAGGCGGTCGGAACATACATCGGCCCGCCCGAGACCGACGGCCTCCAGCAGCTCAACGTGCTTCTGCCCGAGCAGACGTCTACAGGCCTCCAGCCGGTAGAGGTCTTCTGGAATGGAGCTCCCCTGTGCGCGGGGAAGACCCTGCGTGTCATCCCGCCCCCGCCCGCGGTGCCCCGCATCGTCAGCATCAGTGACGGCATCAACCTGGCCGACGGGCCGCGCATCAGCACGGGCTCGGTCAAGCTGACTCTCGAAGAAGCCCCGAAAATCGAGGATTTCGAGGCTGCTATCGACGGCCGCCCGGTTCGTGATATAGATATCTTCTGCGCCGATCCCCTCCCCCCGCGCTTTGAGATCAATTTCCAGGTTCCGGAAGGTCTGACCCAAGGTGTCCACCAGCTTGCCGTGCGGCTCGGCCGCCGCCGCTTCCCCGCCGCCTCGATCGAGATCGTGTAGGCGGGCGGTGCGGGCCCGGGCGGGGCAGGGAAGAAACGGCGGCCGTGATTGCTTCACTGCCGGGTGGTGGTACCTGTGGTTTTGTAAACTTATGACACTGCATATAGATAAAGTTCTTGACGACCCACAATATATTGGGTAAGACTTGCAACTGCGCGGTGTCCGCGCGGTATCCTGAAAGAGAGGAAGACGGCAATGGGCCAGCTCACAGTCAATCTCAGCGTGCGAGAAGAACAGAAGCGTTCGCTGCCAGCCGAAAAGCGCACCGGCGTGGAGTTCCCCCGCTACTTCACCAGCCGTCTCGAGGCGGGGAAGACCCCGTACGACGAGCTTGCGTGGGAGATCCGCACCGCGACGATCGGCAACGACAAGGGCGCCGTCCTATTCGAGCAGCGCGATATCGAGGTGCCCGCCGACTGGTCGCAGACCGCCACGAACATCGTCGCGAGCAAGTACTTCCACGGCAAGATCGGCTCGCCCGATCGGGAGCGCAGCGTGGCCCAGCTCGTTCACCGCGTGGTCGACACCATCACCGATTGGGGCGCCCGCGGCCGCTACTTCAAGACGGCGGAAGACGGCGAGAACTTCCGCAGCGAGCTCGCGCACCTGATGCTCACGCAGAAGGCCTGCTTCAACTCGCCGGTCTGGTTCAACGTCGGCGTCAAGGAAGCGCGCGGCTACGGGTGGTACTACGACGAGAGCAGCGACTCGGTCCGGCAGCTCGCGACCGGCGAGCCGCGCCCGCAGTGCTCGGCCTGCTTCATCGTTTCGGTTAAGGACTCACTCGAATCGATCCTCGACCTTGCCAAGACCGAAGGCATGCTGTTCAAGTGGGGCTCGGGCACCGGCACCAATCTCTCGGCACTGCGCGAAGAGAACGGCATTCTTTCCGGTGGAGGCCGGGCCTCAGGTCCGCTCAGCTTCATGAAGGGCTTCGACGCTTTTGCGGGCGTGATCAAGTCCGGCGGCAAGACGCGCCGCGCCGCCAAGATGGTCATCCTCAACGCCGACCATCCCGACATCGAGCGTTTCATCTGGTGCAAGGCCAAGGAAGAGAAGAAGGCCCACACGCTGATCGACGCGGGCTACGACTCCTCGCTCGACGGCGAGGCCTACGGGTCCATCTTTTTCCAGAACGCGAACAACTCGGTTCGCGTCACCGACGACTTCATGCAGGCGGTCAGCGAAGATGCCGATTTCTGGACCAAGTCGCGCGTGACCGGCCAGCCCGTAAACCGTTACAAAGCTCGCGACCTGCTGCGCCAGATCGCCGAGGCCACGCACCAGTGCGGCGATCCCGGCATGCAGTTCGACAGCACGATCAACCGCTGGCACCCCTGCAAGAACACGGCGCGGATCAACGCCTCGAATCCGTGCTCGGAGTACATGTTCCTCGACGACTCGGCGTGTAACCTGGCGTCGCTCAACCTGATGAAGTTCGTCGGTCCCGACGGGCACTTCGACGTGGAGGCATTCCGGCACGCAGTGGATACCGTGATCCTGGCGCAGGAGATCATCGTGGACAGCGCCAGCTATCCGACCGAGAGGATCGCGCGCAACTCGCACGACTACCGCCCGCTCGGCCTCGGCTTCGCCAACCTGGGCGCGCTGCTCATGTCGATGGGCGTTCCTTATGACAGCGACCAGGGCCGCGACTTTTCCGGCGCCATCACCGCGGTGATGTGCGGCCAGGCGTATCTGACGAGCGCGCGCGTGGCGGAGGCGGTCGGGCCGTTCCCGGGCTACGCAAGCAACGAGGCGCCCTTTCTCGAAGTCATTCGCATGCACCGCGATTCGGTGCCGTCGCACATCGACGGCCGCCGCATTCCCGCGGCGCTTTACGACGCCGCCAGGAAGGTCTGGCATGACGCCTATGAGAAGGGCAGGAGCAGCGGCTTCCGCAACGGCCAGACCACGGTGATCGCTCCCACCGGCACCATCGGCTTCATGATGGACTGCGACACCACCGGGATCGAGCCCGACCTCGCGCTGGTGAAATACAAGAAGCTGGTGGGCGGCGGCGTGATCAAGATCGTCAACAACACCGTGCCGCAGGCGCTCATCAAGCTGGGCTATACCCCCGAGCAGGTGGAGGTGATCGTGAGCCACATCGACTCGACCGGCACGATCGAGGACGCGCCGCACCTGAAGCCCGAGCACCTGACGGTCTTCGACTGCAGCTTCCGGCCGCAGAACGGCACGCGTTTCATCCACCACATGGGGCACATCCGGATGATGGCCGCGGTACAGCCGTTCATCTCCGGCGCCATCTCGAAGACCATCAACATGCCCGAGGAGTCGACGGCCGAGGAGATCATGGAAGCCTACACGGAGTCGTGGCGACTGGGGCTCAAGGCAGTGGCCATTTACCGCGATGGGTCGAAACGCGTCCAGCCGCTCAGCTCCGGCACCGGCAAGGGCGAAAAGAAAGCCGCCGCGCCGCAAGTGGTGGAAAAGCTGGTGGAGAAGGTCGTCCTGCGGCCCGTGCGGCGCAAGCTCCCCGACGAGCGCCGGTCGATCACGCACAAATTCTCGATCGGCGGGCATGAAGGCTACATCACGGCGGGCCTCTATGAGGACGGGATGCCGGGCGAGGTCTTCATCTCCATGGCGAAGGAGGGCTCGACGATCTCCGGCCTGATGGACAGCTTCGCGACGGCCATCAGCTTCGCCCTGCAGTACGGCGTTCCGCTGAAGTTCCTGGTCGACAAGTTCAGCCACGTGCGTTTCGAGCCGAGCGGCTGGACCGGGAACCCGCAGATCCCGTATGCGAAGTCGATTATGGACTACATCTTCCGCTGGCTGGGCGTGAAGTTTCTGGGTCCCGAGTACGGCGTCAGCGAGGCGGGCGACACGCTCGCGCTGAAGCCGACTGAGCCCGAGCCCCAGCAGTCGCTCCCGTTCTCGCAGGAGGTCATTACGGACGCGCCGCTGTGCGCCGAGTGCGGCTCCATCATGACGCGCAACGGCTCCTGCTACAAGTGCGCGAACTGCGGCGGCACCAGCGGCTGCACGGGAATTTCTGCGAAACGAAGCCAATTTCGGGGTTGACGGAGTGTCCGTTTTTGGGAATGGGTTCGTTCCGCAGATTCTGTCGACGCCTCTATTCGGCAGACAGAGCAGGAGTTACGCTGCCGGCCGGCTCGTGAGAATGGCCACTCGGACCAGCCAAGGCCCGCCGAGCCGGTTCCCCACATCTTACTTATTCAGACGGCAAAGATCTGGTGGGCGAGTTAACAACATGCCACGTGCGGAGCCGACGCACGGCTCTCGATTGATTCCATTCTCGCAAGCGGCGGTGCAGAACTTCGGCAGGGATGCGCGTATTCAATTGAAAAGCAGGGATCTGGATATCCCCTTGACTCAGCTAGCCACTATGGGTTGTGGTTAAGCTCCCGGTCGCCGGCCTCTGGAATACGCGCTGGCGGCCCCCGTATCGGCCTGCCGGGGCGAGACCCGATGACATGCGCGGGAAACGCCCGCGACGACGGCGGTGCGGGCCTCACGCCTGCTGGCACGAGTTGCCGCCGCAGTCCTG
>JACOTZ010000327.1 GCA_016178155.1 Acidobacteriota bacterium | reverse complement strand
GTCCTGGATAATGCCGAGTGGCCCTATCACGAAAGGCTTGTGTTCATTGAGTCCGGGGCACCTCTGTTCCGTTTAGCTCGGGGTTATCCGGTACTCGGCATTACGTTTCTAACCCGGAGATCGGGGTTAGAAACGCGTCCACGACGGGGAGCCAGTCCCCTTCCCAATTGAAACAAAGGACTTTCTGCGTCCCGAGCCGATAAGCCCTTTGTTTTCAGGTTCGAATCCATGATGCCCCTAAGAGCGGCGGCTATTGCGATTATCGAACACTACGCCGTGTTCGGCGGGTTATTCTTAAGCCATGGCCTTTACGCTGGTTTGGTCAGCGTGACGCGCATGAAACAACGCAGGACGAAGCGGATTGCCGTCGCGGTCAGAGCGGTGCTGCTACTGGAACTCAGGTGATCACAGAATACGAACTCTACTCGGACGAGCGAAAGATGACGGGAAACCGATTTTTCATCGGTGGCGTTGTATGCACCGACAAAGGTCGTTCGCGCCTGCTTCATCGCCTTTCCATCGTTCGCTCAGAGCATAACCTCTGTCCATCGAGCCAAGCTGCCTAAGTTGTTTGTTTTCAGGTTGGAATCCTCATTGGGTCAGTTTTTGTCCCGTACATACGTCTGAGGCTGCCAGGCCTTGCGGGCTTTGCGGGGTGTCCGCTCGCAGCGCCATCACGATGATCGCCACCGGTGGTGCTCAAAAAAGATGGATAAGATCCGCTTGCCGTGCTACGCATCTGCCTTCACGGAGCAGGCGAGAAAGGCTGATTTGTAATGAGCATAAAGCAAGAACTCAAGAGAAGCTGGCGGTTCTATACTGTCTGCACGCTTCTCATTGTGTCCGGCATCGTTGTGATATGGGGATATCCAAATGAATGGCGGCAGCACGAGCTCGCAGTTGCGGTGGCACATGCCTTGCTCATTGCCGGTATACTCGCCCTGACGGTGGACCGCTTCGTCAAGGAGCGGGTACTGAAGGAAGTGACAACCGACGTTTCGAAATACCTCATCGGCTACGCCTTGCCCAAAGAGATCCAGGACCGAATTCACGACGTCATGGGCACGGCGCTCGTCCGCCACAACTACGAGCACCGATATCGGCTCTCGTTCACCGGCAGCGGGGACGTTAGGGCGGATGTCCAACTGGAATGGGACGTGGTCAACTACAGTTCAACACCGCGTGAATACTCTGCGCGCCTTCACTTCGACCGGAATGAACGTCCTGAGATCCTTGAAATCTCATGTTACACGCCGGACAACAACGCCGCGTTCACGCTGACGGGTGACGAATTGAGGAAGCGACTTGAGAACGAGGGAGACTGCATCAAGGCGGATGCGAAACCGATCTGGATTCTTCCAAGGTCGGCCGGCATAAGATATCGGATTTTCGAGAGGTATTCTGTCACACCTTCGGTACCGCTCAATATCAATGCGATGGGGATGCCAACGATCGGTGTGCTGATCCTGGTTGAGCGACCGGAGGGTTTACAAACGCGCATTGAGGCGATGGCAAAGGCGACAATCGATAAAGGCGATCGTTGGGAATGCTCTCAGCTATTCATGCCTGGAGAGCATTTCACGCTGAAATGGGAATGCACTCAGGCATTACCGGAAGCCGGTCGCAGGTAGTAGCGCCTCCTCAGCAGAATCTGTGGGCGTAACAGTTCAGGTGGTCAGGGCTGCTGCGCGCATTGTTGACTTCGTCTGCGGGGAAGGACCTCGCGGGAGTCAGTGAGCCTGGCCAGGCTGAATCGTGGGATGCCACTCTATACAGACAGCAAGCCGCTCGGGTTCTGTCGAAGCTGGAGCAAGAGATCAGCAGTCGCGCGATCGCAACAGGTCTGGTTGTCGGTATCAGTCGGACCCCCTGGCTCGACCTGATCACGATAGCCGCCGCTGCGCTGGAGATGCAGCTATATGTGCTCGCCCGCCTGGGCAAAAGGCCCTCGCTGCGAACGTGGGCAGAGCTGTGGAAACGGACAACCGCGAGCCTATTCATCAACACGTACCTGAATCGCGAAGAGGCATGGGCGGTGACGCTAGCTGTGAAAAAAGCAGCGATGGGACTCGAAGTGAGTGCCGACGCCGTCGAGGAGGCATTGGATAGCCTCGACGATATTGATTGGGACGATCTTCCCGTGCCGGAAACCGTAGTGGGTATTCCCGTTAGAGGAGTGTTAGAAACGTTTGCGGGAGCTACTGGTTTCGTCGTGGGCGTGGGAGCCGACGGCGTGAGACGAATCGGCCGCACGCTTGACAACTACGGCGAGGAGATCCTGCAGGCCGTGCTCGCGGGCGGGATCATCTACTATCACGGGATGGCGATCGCGGCCGACTGCCTCGCACTCGATGCCGAGCATCGCGAGCGTCCCGAGATGAACCGAACCGTTGGCCAGGCAGTAGCTGCCGTATCCGTCGCAGCGGCTGCATTGGTCCGCAAGCAAGTGCGGGAGTTGCGATCGGCTTTGAAGAAGAAACGCCAACTGACGATTAGGAGCGCAATTGCTCAACCGAGGCGCAAGACAGCTTCCGCGGTATCGCGCGCTGCCGGGTGGGTCCATCAGCAAGTCCGGAAAGGCTTCAGGGATGAACCTTCACCGGTTCAGGAGACGATCGAGTCGGCAGCGGGTTCGGCCGCAAGTTTACACTCGGGCTACGTTGAGTTTCACTGCCCTCACTGCCGTCAGAGGCTACGTGTGGCCTCAGGAATGGAAGGCCGCCGCGTCAGGTGCCCCGGTTGTTCGGAGATCTGTGAGGCCCCGAGGTAATGACGCCCGTGATCCGATCGGAGCAGCCTCACGGCCTGAAATCAGGTCAAGTCGTTCGAATTGGACGCGAGTGGTGGGTTGTGACGGTAATCGATCCGTACACTTTCACGAGACATAAGAGGCTTTCCGTACCCCGCGTCCTTGGCCGGACGGTCCTACGCGGAACATTCAAAGCATTGCGCTGGACATTTCAGAAGTGCGCGAACGCCTACGAGACGAAAAAAACTCCCACAGCGTGGACAGCTTCAAGCTCTGGACAAATTGAGATTCAGTGTCCTGGTTGCAGCCGTCGGCTACGTGTGCCCTCGGGAAAGCGCGGCCGTATCAGATGTCCCGGTTGTTCGATGAAGTTCGAAGCCAAGACCTGACGGCGTGGCCGCCAAGTTGAACCCGACGCTACGGCCACGGGATCGCAGATCTTTCACGCCGTGGCTTCTGGTCTCCGAATGCAGCTGCCAAGGCAAATTTTATTAAATTAAACTGGATCCAAAACCCATGTCACATCTCTACACGGTCCGCACTGGCTGACGCCGTTGGCGATGTACAGGGGCAGTTCCTCCTTCTCGCCGAGGTGTCCCAGATGGACGTGCATATCCCACAGGCCAGGTACCAGGAATCCTCCCCCGCGCATCAATGACCCGAGCAGCTTTCGGATGGGCCGCACTGAATCCGGCCGTTGGCGATTACCACCGTCATCCCCGATTTGGGCGGACTTCCTATGCCATCGATGACCGTGACGTTTTGAATCGCGAGGGGGGCGGTGCCAGAGCGCCTGCAAGCGTGGCGAATGCGGCCAGCAGCCACGGTTTCATACGACACACACATCACCACGTTCGTTAACGCCAACGAGGTCGGCGTCGACGCGTTTGACAATTCGGCGGCAGGCCGTGGCATGCCGGAGGAACGAGATCGTCAAGCGAGTTATCTGAGCGGTATGTATATCACACCGGCCGCCCAATCGGCTTCAACGGCGCACTCATTGAGGAACAGGAGGTCTTCGATCGCGGCACTCACGGGCAGCGAATCCGGCACGAAAGCGATCGGAGCGCACCGCGACGCGAGCCGCACTTGTTCGCGCATGGCCGGGATCATGGCCGAGAGATCGTGCATTAAGTCTTGTCTCATACAAGATGAGCCTGAAGGGAGAATCGGTTTCTCACACAAGATGAGCCTGAAGGAGCGATCCGGCGTGCTTGGGACTGACGTCACGCTGAGCGTCGGCGAGTTACTCCTGATGCCGGCGATTACGAGACGCAGCAGATGTTCGCCGGGCGGGAGTTCCGGAACGCGAATATTCGCTTGCGCGACACCTGCAAGGCCCGGGGTCAGGCCGATGAAGAGGATCTCGGCCACGCGCCCGCCGACGTCAACCACAGGGCGGGCGGTCACACGGGAAAGGCGGTCAAAGGGCGCTGCCTCTCCTGTTCTGACGGCCGGGGATAGGGCACCCTGGCCGGTGAAATAGATGGTGACGACGCTCGCGACAGCGGCGGGCGACGCCGGTGAGTTGAGCGTGCCGTCCTGATTCACCGATATCGAACGGTTCGAGTCCCCCTGCAGAAAGATGCAGGGTGCAGCAACGTTGATGGTGACTTGCGCAGGCCCGCCTGTAACGGTTCGCCTTTTGACACGAATTGCCGCGGTGCCGGGCACCGCCTCATAGGGCACCTGGGCGTTAATCTGGCCGGGACCGGCGAAGGTCACGGGCGCGTTGGTGCTGTTGACGAGCACGGAGATATCGTTCATCGACGTGGGCAGCGGGAACGATTCCGCGCGAGACGCCATGGCCGAGAATGCGTGGCCGTAGATGCTGAACAGCGATCCGGGCGCCAAGCCGCAGTCAGGCGATGCGGCGCTGACAACACCGCTCTCCGAGATTGTGGGGGAAGGCGACATCTCGAATCTCGCAACAAACCCGGAAGCGGACGCGCCGCGCGCGCGAAACACAGCGGCTGGGGTCACGGGGAAGTCAGGTGACGACGTTGTGCCGGCAAGATACACGTTCCCCAACAGGTCCGTAACAACCGGACCGCCGTATTCGAGCGCCGATCCCCCGAGGTACGTCGAGTAATCAACTCGTTTGGCCGAATCGATCTGCATCAGGAAAGCGTCGGCGGGGCCGCCCGAGAACCTCGGCTGCAACGCGTCCGGCGTTGCGGGCAGGGCTTGGCCGCTGGTCCAGCCGGCAAGCACCCAGGCTCCACGCGCCGCCGCGGCGATTGAAGTCAGATGGACCGCGGTCGAAGCCGTGATGAACGAGGCAAACCGCAGTCGCCGCGGCGGAGCGCTGAACTGCAGGAAAAACGGCGCACTCGAAGAGTCGCTCACGCCGTTCACCGCTTTCCAGATCGCGTCGTCGGTAAGTGGAAAATCAGCCGAGTAGGTGTAGCCGGCGAGCGCCAAGGAATCGTCGGTCCCAACTGCAAGTCCTCTGAGGTACTCGGATCCCGCACCGCCGAACAGAGTCGAGTATTCAAGTCTGCGGCTACGTGGATTCAGGACGGTCAGGAAGAGTTCGTTGGTCCAGGATTCGCCGCGTCTCAGACGCTGGAATGCATCTGGCGTGAGCGGGAAATCCGAGGATTTCGTGGAGCCTGCAACGATGATGTTGCCCGCGGCATCGATGCGGAGGCCCGCCGCACCGTCGTCTCCACTTCCTCCGAGGTACGTGGCGTACTGGACCGCGGTCCCCGACTCGTTGAACTGACAGACACAAACATCGAACACCGAAGCCGGCGCGGGCTGAAACGCGTCGGATGTAACCGGGCAGCGTGCGCGCGAACTGCCGGCGACCACGGCCCGGCCGGTCGCACGATCTACGGCCAGAATCCGGCCAGGACTCTCGATGGCATAGACGAGGCGAGAGCCGGTGCCATCGATCTTGGCGAGAAACGAGCCGGCGACGACGTGGGGGTCCGGTGGAACGGTAAAAGGGAAATCTTGCGAGAATTGTCCCGCGATGTGCAAGTTGCCGGCACCATCCAGTTCCAGGCCGGTTATGGCGTCGTCATCCCGGCCGCCGAGATAAGTCGCGTAGAGGACTTTGTCTCCGCCGGGTGACAGCTTGAGGATCAAGGCATCTTTTTTTGCCACTAGTTGCTTTTGAACCGCCTGAGCTGTCACCGGGTAATTGACAATTGTCGTCTGACCTCCGATGTACAAGCTGCCGCTATCATCCACGGCAAGCGCAGTTGCCGCAGCGTCGCTGCTGCCCGTACCGCGGAGCAGGCTGCTCTGGAGCATCGAGGCGCCATTTCCATCGAGCTTTACGACGAATGCATCTACCGGATCATTGGGGCTGCGAGGCAGGGTCGTGCTGACGAAGTCGGCTGACGTGGTTCGTCCGGCAACGTAAACGCCACCCCGCCCATCGAGGGCAATGGCATCGGCCCACTCACTCCCGGAGCCGCCAAGATACGTGCCCCAAACAAGTCTGCCATCGGAACCGAGGTTCGCAACAAAGGCATCCCTTGCATCCGGGCCCCTCGGCTTGACAACGCCGGCTGTGGTCGGCACGCCACGGGCTGTGTAGCCCGCGAGATAAACATTGCCAACCGCAGTCACGGCGGACGCCTGCACTTCGCCGTTTTCGACAAAGTAGGTTGAGTAAATCAGGTCTGATCGAGCCGGGTGAAAGCGCGTCACGAACCCATTTCGTCCACCGCCGACCTGCGACAGTATGGCACCGGCGGTCACGGGATAATTGGCGCTCGAGGTCTGGCCGGCAATCACGACGCTTCCGTCCGCCAGCAGCTCGAGCGTTCGGGCGATGTCATCATTCTGGCCGCCAACCAATGTGCTGTAGGCGAGAGCACTGCAGTCGGGCGACACTTTCGCCACAAACACGTCGGTTCCGCCCGCGAGCGTAGTCCTGAGCGCTCCGGCCGTGAGTGGCATGTTGGCTGATCTGGTCCAACCCGCGAGCCAAACGTTCCCTGCCGGATCGAGTCTGACAGCGTTCGCCACATCGGCGTCGTCGCCGCCGAGGACGGTTGCACAACCGAGTCGATAGCCTGCCGAAGTTCTGCGAAACTGCGCGAGGAAAGCATCGAAACCTGCGCCGGTCGACACCGTCTGATAAGCCCCCGGCGTCGCAAGTCCGGACGCCGTCAATCCTGTCAGATATGCATTGCCCGCGCCATCGAGGGCAAGATCGGAGACCGCGTCCGTGTGGTAATCACCGAGGAACGTGGAATAAGCCAGGGCTGCGGTACCGGGTCTGAAAACGGTCAGGAAAATGTCGCCGTTGCCGCCGTAGCGCACCTGGTGCGCGCCCGGCGTGACGGGGAAATCGATGGAGCTGGTCGAACCGCCCACATAGATGGTGCCACCGGCGTCCACAGCGAGTCCACCGAGAGAATCGTTGCCTGTTCCACCGAGATATGTCAGAAATGCCAGCGAACCGTTCGGGGAAAAAACGGCCACGAAGATGTCCGTTCCTCCGCCGGGGGCGGGTTGGACGGCCGAACCGGAGACAGGGAGCCGAGGAGAGCTGGTCGTGCCACCGACGACCACGTTGCCGCCGGCGTCGATTTTGACGGCACCGGCAACGTCCACGTCGTCCCCGCCGGGAGCTGTATAGGTGAGGAAGACGAGCTCGGGGTCAATCACCAGCGTGCGTGTTCGGTCGTAATTTCCGATCTCGAACGCGATGGCGCCGTCCCGCTGCCGCTGATACCCGCATGCAACGCGGGTGCGTGCACCGCTGTGCTCCTGGTAGGCGACCGGCTTCAAGTGGCGCAGCGCCATGGCAGGCGATTCAACCGTGAAGCTGCCATCCGCGTCGAACCGGGATACAGGTGTATCAAAGACGAGCCGTACTGCCGCCGGATCCGCGCCTGGTTCGACCGTGACGTCATATTTGAGGTTCGATCCCGAGGCGCGGTACCTGACATGGACGCCTGGATATACCTGCTCGAACCGGACCGATGAGTATTGCGGCACATTCCTGACCCATCGGTGCGCGTCGCTGCCGATGAAGTAGTTGCTATGGCCGGGGAGGACGTTCTCGCCCCTTCCGGCGGCGCGCGGATTGGCTCCGGCAAACGACATACGGAAGACCGGGCGCGTTGCTCTCCCGCCTTGTTCCGCGGCGAATGCAGCCCCCGCCGGGGCCAGGGCGGCGGAGAAACTCGCTGCCCGAACGATGAAAGCGGCGCTGTCATGCGCCTGGCCGCGATTGGGCTCAAAAACGATCGGCAGACGGTCCGCCGGCCGGCTGTTCGAATCCAGCGGGGATGTCGCATTCGGATTTCCGCTGCCCAGGGTACCCGAGGACGCAAGCAGAACCACAGCGATTGATGCTACGCGGAAGCAAGCACAAGACGGCATTCGTCGCATCTCCAAACCAGGCCCGGATTACGGCCCGACGATATCACGTCTACAGGCGCCCCGCAAAATGATGCGCCGGAAGCCGGTGGTTACAGGCAACAGCCGTTGGCTGAAAGCAGGACCCGAACTGGCCGCGCCCGGCGTGCGGAGGGTCCAAACCGTGTGAGCCGCCGCAGCCGGAGGAAATCGCAAACTGCCCGGCCGAACCGGGGCATTGACGTGCCGACGGTGCCTCGACGGGTGCGACCGTACCTCTCGCCGGCCGCCCACTGGCTTCTTACGACACGTCTTTCGCGAAGCGCGAGGTTACGAAATCGAGCACGAAGGCGTCGCGCAGGTTCTTGATGGCGGCGGCGTCCTTGTGGGACCAGTCGTAGAAGCCGGAACCGGTCTTCACGCCGAGGTGGCCCTCGCGCACGAGGCGGTGGATCATCTCGGGGGCGCGGCGCTCGCTGTAGAGATCGCGCGCGACGTAGTCGACGACGCTGAGGCCGAGGTCGAGGCCGACGATGTCCTGGTGCTCGAGGATGCCGTAGACGGGCAGGCGGAGGCCGAAGCCGCACTTGGCGGCGAGGTCAACGTCTTCGGCGGAGGCGATGCCCTGCTCGATGATGTGGATCGCCTCGCGCACCAGCGCCATCTGCAGGCGATTTCCAAGCTGGCCGGGGGTATCCTTTCTGACCAAGACCGGACGCTTGCCGCAGCTTGCGAGGAGGTCGAAGACCTCGCGGGCGGTCTCGGGCGCCGTGTGCTCGCCGCGGACGACCTCAACCAGCGGCATGAGGTGCGGGGGGTTCCAGAAATGGGTGGTGAGAACGCGGCCGGGACGGCTGCAGCGCGAGGCGATGGCGGTGATGCTCAGCCCCGAGGTATTGCTGGCGAGCACGGCGCCGGGTTTGGCGATCGAGTCGAGGCGCGCGAACAGGTCCTGCTTGAACTCCATGTTCTCGGGGGCGGACTCGATGACGATATCGGCCTGCGCGATGGCGGCGTCGAAGCCGGAGGTCGCATCGACGGGCGCGCGGCTCTCGCCGAGGCCGTTGGCCCGCAGCAGCTCGGCCTGGCGTCGCGCGGCGGCGAGGCCTTGCTCGGCGCCCTCGGGCGTACGGCTCACGAGGGTGGCCGCGACGCCGCCAAGCGAGAGCGTCACGGCGATGCCCGGGCCCATCATGCCCGTGCCAATCACAGCGGCTTTTCGGAATTCCATAACTATTTGAGCTCGATGACGAGCGTGCGATAGGGCTTGGCGCCGAGATTGGTCAGCACCGGCGCGTCCTCGCCCTTGTTGTGCCAGATGAGGTCGCCCGATTTGCGCTGGCGGATGGTTTTCTCGCCGGTCTGCGAGTCTTTTCGCTCGTACTTGCAGTCATCGAGAAAGACGATCACCTGGTCGGTGGGGCGGATGTGGCGGTCGCGGGGCGTCCCTGGGGTGTAGGTCACCTCGGTGACCCGCACGCGGCGGTTCTCGAGCTTGACCTTTTTGGGCAGCTCGGCGAAGCCGAGAGCAAAGGCCGCGAGCAAGGTCAAGGCGGACGCGGCGGCGGCAGTGAGCATGGTCTTCTTCATATCTCCACCTCTTTGCTGAGTTTCTCAACCGCAGACGAGTGCCTGCGCATCCGCGCGGTGACGATGGCGGCCCGGAAGCGGGGCCGCACGAAGCGGCGCGCGGCAGCAATCGGTTGTTGCGCTGGCGGTAACGGCGCCATCTTAATCGCCGGCCGCGGCCTGGGGCTGCAAGGCGGCGGCTTTGGGTGCGTACTCGGATCGCACAAGGAAAATATAGGCAGCGACGCCCAGGAGCAGCAGCACCATCACGGCCTGCATGGGCGCCTCATAGCTGCCGGTCATGGACACGAGCTGGCCGGTGACGATCGGGGCCACAATTCCGGAAAGATTGGATGCGAAGTTCTGCACACCCGCGATGCGCCCGATGGCGGCGCCGGGCATGAGTGTCTGGGTCAGCGCCCAGTAGTTGGCGGTGGCGAGCCCCAGGCCGGTGAGTGAAATGATGGCGAACGCGAGGGCGATATCGCGGTTGCCGCTCATGACGCCGATGACCTCGGTGGAGGCCGCAAGCAGGCCCGCCACCGTAAACGCTTTGCGCACGCGGATGGGGTCGGCGCCGCGCGTGATCAGACGATCGGCTGCCGCGCCCGCCAGGACAGCGACGACGGCCATGCCGCTGAAGCTGAAAGACGTGTACCAGCCCATGGAGCTGAGCGAGAGCTTCCACTGGTCGCGGAAGTAGGCGGGCAGCCAGGTCAGGCAGAAATAATTGAAATAGTTATAAGCGAAGGTGCCGATGATGATGCCGTAAATCGCCGGAGTAGAGAACACGCGAGCGAAGGGGACGGGCGCGGTGGTGCTTTGCCGCTGCTGGCGGGCCTCGATCTGGCGGTCATCGTCCTTCGCCAGCAGGAGCCATGGCAGCAGCCACACCAGGGACCCGAGGCCGAGGAGGATGAACATGCCGCGCCAGCCATAGGTGAGCAGCAGCCAGGCGGCGAGCGGGCTGGCGACAGCGGGCCCGAACTTGGCGCCGGCGAAGAACAGGCCGGTAGCGGCGCCGCGCTGTTTCTCGTCGACGTTGAAGCGGATCCAGCGCAGGCTGCCCGGGGTGATCACCGCCTCGCCGATGCCGAGCAGCAGGCGCAAGGCGATGAGCTGGGTCACGGTGTTGGCGAAGCCGGTGAGCGCCGAGACGGCGCTCCAGGCGATCAGCCCGATGGCGAGCGGCCATTTCACGCCGAAGCGGTCGGTGAAGTAGCCGGCGGGAACTTGCAGGAAGGCGTAGGTCCAGAAGAAGGCGGAGTTGAGGTAGCCGCGCTGCGCATCATCGAGGCCGAAGAAGCCTTTGAAGTCATCGGCGGCGACCGCGACCGAGAGGTTCATGCGATCCACGTAGGCGATGATATTGGCCAGACAAAGCAGGCCGACGATGGTCCAGCGCCTCTTAGTGATGGCATCCATGGATTGTTCCGACAAAATACCATAGTGCCGGCCGCGGGTTGGGACGGGTTGGCGGAAGGCGGGCGGCAGCGGACGAGTGGCGGTTGTCCGAATTGGAACTTGAGCCGCGGGTGCACCGGTCGCGATCGAGCCCCCGGTGTAAGCCCGATATGCACGTCCGACTGTAGTGAGCATCGGGGCGAGGGATGCCCGGCGTCGAAAAGCCGACGCATTCCGCATCACGATCGGGGCGTCAGGCTAAGCTGGTTGCGGTAACCTTTGGCATGAGGAGACCGTGGCCGAGATTCGCGTACTCGCTTTCGTGCTGGCGGGCGGCAAGGGAACCCGCCTTTACCCATTAACGAAGGAGCGTGCCAAGCCCGCCGTTCCTTTTGGCGGGCGCTACCGCATTGTCGACTTCGTGCTCAGCAACCTGATGAATTCGGGTATCTACTCGACTTACGTGCTGATCCAGTTCAAGAGCCAGTCATTGTTGCAGCACCTGCGCGACGGCTGGGAGGCAAGCAGTCTGCTCAGGAGCCACTTCATCATCCCGGTGCCGGCGCAGATGCGGACTCCGAGCGAGAGCTGGTACCGGGGCACGGCCGACGCGATGTTTCAGAACATCAACCTGATCGAGCAGGCCGACCCGCACCTGGTGGTGATTTTCGGCGCCGACCACGTGTATCGCATGAACATCCGGGAAATGATCGATTTCCACGACCAGAAGCGGGCGGAGGTGACGGTGGCGGCGATCCCCACCGACCGCCGGCTGGCGGCGGAGTTCGGCGTGATCGAGGCCACGCCGGACAGCGCGATCGTGGGCTTTCACGAGAAGAGGGCAGACGCACCCACCATGCCGGGCGACTCCGAAAGAGTGTACGCCTCGATGGGGAATTACATTTTCTCGACGCCGTTGCTGCTGCGGGAGCTTTACGCCGACGCGGCGAAGGAATCGAGCTCGCATGATTTCGGCCGCGACATCCTTCCGGGGCTGATCGGGCGGGCGGCGATGTATGCCTACGATTTTCAGACCAACCGCATCCCGGGCGACCCTCCGGACCAGCCCGTGTATTGGCGCGACGTGGGAACGATTGAGGCATACTACGACGCCAACATGGACCTGCGGGCCATCACTCCCGTGCTCAACCTGTATAACCGGCAATGGCCGCTGCGCACCGCCGGCTATCACGACCCGCCGCCCAAATTCACGTTCGATGAAGAGCGCCGGCGGGGGCAGGCGATCGACTCCATCGTTTCGGGAGGAAGCCTCTTATCGGGCGGCCTGGTCAGAAACTCGGTAATCGGCCGCAATGTGCGGGTACACACGGGCGCCGTAGTGGAAGACTGCATAATTTTCGACGGCTGCGACATCGGGCGGCGCGCGAAGCTGCGGCGTGTGATTCTCGACAAGAACGTCCGGGTCCCGGAGAACGCGACGCTCGGTTACGACATCGAGCGGGATGCGAAGCACCACCATGTGACCGAGACCGGGATCGTAGTGGTGGAGGGACACCGCAGCATCGTGGAGATCGCGTCGATGCAGTTGTAGGCCGGCGCAGGACTGCGAGACGAGGGGCTCAGCTGCTGAACGACAAGTTGCGATTCGCGCTTTCGGTGACAATTCTCGGGATGGCGCTGCTGCCGGCCGGATGCGCGGCCGGCAGCAGCCGGCGTGCACCGATGGGGTCCGCCGAGCCGGGCAGAATGCAGTTTCAGAGCTACTGCGCGGCGTGCCACGCGCCTGAGGCGCAGGAGGCAGACGCAGCTCCACCCCTGGAGGGCTCGCCCTGGGTGACGGGAGAGGCAGGCCGGCTGATAAAGATCGTGCTGCATGGCGTGCGGGGTCCGATCGAAGTACAAGGCAAAATCTACGATCGGGAGATGCCGGGATTCGGCCAGGTCCTATCGGATACCGACGTGGCCGCGCTGCTGTCGTTTGTCCGCAAGCGGTTCGGGGGGCTTAGCGAACCGATTACGCCGGCGGCGGTGAGCCGTGTGCGGGCCGCGAATGCCGGCCGCGTGGACTATTGGAGCGTGCAGGAGCTGCTCGCCGAGCCGTGAGCGGTCTATTTCCGTCCCAGCCCAAACTCGTGGCCCACTTGCACCACCTTCCCGTTGCGGAAGTGCACTTCGATGAATTTCGAGCTGCTGACGGGATTGCCTTTTTCATCCTTCAAGGTGGCGACAAGCTTCTTGGTTTTGACGTCGAAAACATCGGGTGTATGTGCCCACGCGTACCGGCCATCGAGGCTGAAGGCGACCCAACCATGACCACCCTGAGATAACTCGACCTCTCCCTTGGGCTGCGGGGGCATTTTGGTGGCGTCGAAAATAAAGAGCTTCTTGCCCACCTGATCGCTGATCCAGAGTTCGGTCTCATCGGGTGTGAGAGCGGCCCCGTGGGTGCGGTGGGGAATCGGTTCCTTTCCCGCGAGCACGCGCTGCAGGATTTTCCCGGTTTGCAGGTTGACGATATCGAAGCCCACGTGATTGCCGAGGCACACGTAGCCGATGCGGTTGCGGCTATCCATGGTGTAGGGAAATACGCCGCGCTCGCCCACATCCTTGATCTGAAGGATCATGCGATCGGTGGCGGTATCGAAAGCGGTCAACATTGTTTGGGAACCGAGGTACAGGCGTTTCCCATCAAGACTCACGATCGTGTTGTGGGCCTGCGGGCCGACGCGAATACGCTTGATGAGCTCGCCGTTGGCGCCATTGACGACGAGCAGGCCGCTGTCCTCGCCGGAGTACCACCATCCGGTGGGGACGTAGATCTTCTTGCCATCGAGCGTGATCGAGGATCGATCGCAGCCCGTGTCGTAGGTCTTTTCCCAGAGGATCTTTTCGGTCTCCAGATCGAAGGCTCCCAACCGGTGATTGGTGGAAGAGAAATAAACAGAATGGGTTTTGAGATTACCGGCGAAGCCCCGAAGACCTTCATTAAAGATCGGGATGTCAATCCGGCGGACGAACTTATGTCCGTTATCAATATCGAAGATGAGAATCCCGGCGCCGGAGGAGCGGCCTTCCTTCTGGGCCCCATCGGGCATGCTGAGGTAGAGATAGCGTTTGGTGCCGGATTGGGAGAAGGCCAGCGTGGCGGTCGCCAGGAGGACCGCGAGTGACGAGGTCAGCCGATGCATGGCGGAAATTGTACTGTCCGGAGGGGCAAAGGTCAAGTTCCCAGCCCGGAAGCCCAGCGATTTCGCAAACCCACTTCGGAAGCGCGCTAACCGCAAGCAGGGAAGACATTTTGTGCGGAAGTTCCGCGGGCCGGCCTTGTAAAGGCGGGTTTGGCCTTCGGCAGAACGGGTTTCGAGCATTGCCGGCAGGCT